>CANRPX010000010.1 GCA_947632605.1 uncultured Clostridia bacterium
TTTTTAAAAGTTTGTAACATATATTGAATTTTTCTATTTACAAAAAATGTAAGATAATGTAATATAAGAATGGGTAAATATTGAAAAACTTTTTTAAAAATGGTATAATTAAAGTGTAAGTGTAGATATAGTGGGGGTTATGGTTATGAAGAAAAAAATAATTAGTATAGTTTTAATAGTATTATTAATTATAGTATTATTCCAAAGCATTACTTATGGAGCTACTTTTAACTTTAGTGCTCAAGTACAAAATACAATGACTGGAACAGGTGATTCTAAAGTTTTAGATCCAGTAAATAACATTGCAGGAACAGCTATAACAGTTGCACAAGTAATTGCAGTTGGTGTTGCTATTGTAATGTTAATAGTATTAGCAATGAAATATATGGTTTCAGCTCCAGGTGATAGAGCTACAATTAAAAAACATGCAGTTGTATATATAGTAGGAGCTGTTGTAATGTTTGCAGCAACAGGTATCTTAGGAATAATTAAAGAATTAGCAAAAGCATTTACCTAATATTATGGAGGAAAAGTATGAGAAATATATTGAAAAAAAGTATACTAATTTTATTTTTAATAATGTTAATTTCTTCTATTACAGTAAATTTCTTATCAGTTAGCCATGCTAGTAGTTATGTAGATTTAATGGGAGATGAAATAAATAAAGAACGTACAGATAATACAGAAACAAGCGGATCTGTATCAAACATAATAACAACAATTGTTGTAGCTGTAAAATTGATAGCAGTAGCAGTTGCGATTATTATGTTACTTGCAGTAGCAATGAAATATATGGTTTCAGCTCCAGGAGAAAAAGCAGAGATTAAGAAAAGTGCAGTTGTGTATATAGTAGGAGCAATTATACTATTTGCAGTTTCTGGAATATTAACATTAATTCAACAATTCTCTGGAGCAATTTCAGTTTCAGCAGAATAAATAATATTTTATAGGATGGAAAAATATGAAAATTAATTTTAAATCAATAATAATTAAATTAATAGTAGTATTAAGTGTTTTAGCTATTTTGTTTGGTACATTTTCAACAGTTTTTAGCGAAGGTGATGGTAATTTTAATCCTAGTGAATTTGATAATGGTGGAGTTTCAAGTGAAGTTGATAACTTAGTTCAAAATTCAGCAGGTACAACAGTAGCTGTTTTAAGAGTGGTATCAGTAGCAATAGCTATTATAGTACTATTAGTAATAGCAATGAAATATATGATTTCTTCAGCAGGAGATAGAGCAGATATAAAAAAACATGCAGTTGCTTATGTGATTGGAACATTTATCTTATTTTCAGCAGCACAAATTATTGCTTTATTAATAGATATTGCAGACAAAACATTTTCAACAACTACTCCAGAATAATATATCAATACAATGCAAAGGTGTGTGATTATAATGAAAAAGATAATGAAAATTTCAGTTCTAATACTAATAATTTTAATCGTATTAGCTAATATTTATTCATATTCAGCAGGTAATGTGAAAATGTTTAGTGGTGATATTGCATCAGAAGCTGATTCTTCAAGAACAACAATGGTAAATATTATAGCAAGTATCTTAAATATTGTTAGAATAATTGGTGTATCAGTAGCAGTTTCTATGCTAATAATGGTTGCTTGCAAATACATAATGGCATCAGCAGGAGATAAAGCAGATATTAAAAAATATGCTATTAATTATGTAATAGGCGCATTAATACTTTTTGGAGCATCAGGAATAGTAACTTTAGCTAGAGATTTTGTACAATCAAGCTTTACATAGAAATAATTTAAGTTTTATGGAAGGAGAAAAATATGAGAAAAATTATAACAATACTTCTATTAATTCTTTTAATAAGTATAATGTGTAGTACATATATATATGCAGACAGTATAACAGATCCAAAATCAGTTACGGATTCTATGTCAGGTGCAACAGCAAATAATATGGCAAGTGGAGAAAGCTCTGGAATACCAGGAATACTTAATACGGTAATAGGACTGTTACAGGTTGCAGGAACAGGTATTTCAATAATAGTAGTTTCGCTTTTAGGTATAAAATATTTAATGGCAAGTCCATCAGAAAAAGCGGATACAAAAAAATCAATCTTACCTATAATTATAGGTTGTGTTCTTTTATTTGGAGCAGTAAATCTAATGAGTGCTGTCTTTGATTTTACAACAAAAGCATTTACATAATAAAATAAGATTTATGAGAAAATAATTTAGGAAGTTGATTTAAGTTTATTTCAACTTCCTTTTTTAGATTTAAAATATATGTAACCATTATAATGGAAAAGAATGTTACATTTGTATTAAAAATATCAAATATTAAATAAAATTGTTGAAAAAAAAATATCCATTTATTATAATTAATATAATAGTATAAATATGCCAAAAATAAGGAGGCGATGAGTATGTTAGCAAAAAATAAACTACTAGTAAAACTAGTAATATCAATACTAATGATATCTTTATTTATGACAGTTACACCTTATGTGACAAAAGTTTTTGCTGATGGAGATAGTGGAGATGATATTTTAGGTGAAATACAGGGTGATATAACAAAATTTAAAGAAGCCGCAGATTCAGCAGGCGGAGATTATGATCCAGCAGAAATAAATAAAAGATTTGTTGGACTAGCACAAATTTTAACAATGATTGGCGCTGGTGTTATGGTTGCTGTTACAACTTATATGGGTATAAAATATTTAACAGCAGGTCCAGAAGCTCAAGCAAAACTAAAAACACAATTAATAGGCGTTTTAGTCTCAGGTATAGTTATTTTTGGTGCATATTTTATTTGGAAAATAGTAATAAATATAGCATCAACATTTTAATAAATAATTATCTATAAAAAATAGGAGGAAATTTTATGGCAACGTATCCAATACCTCGTAATTATAGAGGTGAATCAAGAATACTATATATCTTTACAGTAAAATCATTAATAACAACAGCCGTTGGAGCAATGTTAGGATCTGTATTTTTATTAATATTTCAAGCTATGGGTATGACATTAGTTGGTATATGCATAATGGCATTTTTTGGATTACTTGGCTATGTTGTAGGTGCAGTAAAAATTCCTACAATAGTTGCCTTTCCGGTAACTAAAAAAATTGGTGGAGAGCCAGTTGGGGAAATTATATTAAGATATATAAAATTTAAAAAGAATAGAAAAATGTATACATATACAAAGGAGGAAAAATAAATGGGTAGTGATATGATACCTTTGCTTCAGATGGGAATTTGGATAATTGTAGGGGTAATGATTTTACTTGTACTTCTATACATTTATTTAATGAAACCAAAAACTGAAAAAGTTAAAAAAGATGAAGATGAAAATATAGTAGATTCTTCATTAGAAAAAGAAAAAAAGAATGACCAAAATTATGGAAAATTCGTAGGAAATTTAACAAAAGAATCTATTTTTGAATTTATGGAATTTGATGAAATAGTTGATAACATGATTGTAAGAAAAAATGGTAGTCAATATATCATGATTTTACAATGTAATGGTGTTAACTATGATTTAATGTCTGAACAAGAAAAAATAGCAATAGAAGAAGGATTCGTACAATTTTTAAATACATTAAGATTTCCAATCCAACTTTATATTCAAAGTAGAACATTAAATTTAAGAGATATTATAGAAGAATATAAAGGAAGAATAGATAATTTAACAATTGAAATTGATAAAATTGATGCAAAAATAGCTCAAGCAAAAACAATGGGCAATAAAGCATTAAAAGAAAAATTAGAGTTCGAAAAAAGAAGAAAAATTAATATTTTAGAATATGGTGTCAGTATCACAGATTATGTTGAAAAACTAAGTTCAAACAAAAATGTTTTACAACAAAGAACTTATGTTGTTGTTTCTTATTACTCAGCAGAAATAGGTGGAGGAATTGATAAATACTCTAAAGAAGAAATTTATAATATGTGCTTTGCTGAACTTTATACAAGATGTCAAAATATAGCAAGTGCATTAGCAAGTTCACAAGTAACGTGTTCAATATTAGATTCAGAACAATTAGCAGAGCTTTTATACATAGCATATAACAGAGATGAAGCTGAATTATTACAATTATCAAAAGCGCTTGATGCACAATATGATTCTTTATATAGTACAGGAAAAGATGTACTTCAAAAGAAACAAGAAAAACTAGATCAAGAAATTAATATAGCAGCTATTGATATGGCAACAGATAGCATATTAAAAGCTGATAGGAAGAAACAAATAGAAGATTTAGAACTTGCAATAAATAAAGAAGAAAAAATAAAACAAAAAGCAAATGAACTATTAGATACTTACGAAAATCAATTAGATCCAAGAGTTTTCAAATTAGCAAAAGAAGAAATAAAAAATACTGGATCTCAAGAAGAACATAAAAAAATAGAAGCATCTAAAACATCAACAGAAACAGTTTTAAAGAAAAAGATAGTTAAAAGAAAAAGAACTGAAAACTAAAGAAGAGGGAGGATAAAAATGTTTAAGAATAAAAAAGAAGTAACTTCTACAAATGAAATTGAAAATATTAAAAAAGAAGAAGTTAGTGTATTTAAGAAAAATGAAAAAAGTATTAAAAGTTTAATCGCTCCTGGTGGTATAGATGCAAGCTATACAAATCACATTGAAATTGCTTCATCTAGAACAAGATATGCTAGAAGCATGATAGTATCTAATTTACCAAGAATGTGTACTTTCCCAGAATTTTTAAGAGGAATGTATACTTTTGGAGATATAAATGTATCAGTATTTATAAATCCTGTTAGTGAAGCTTCTTCACAAACAGACTTAAATAGAACAATAAACGAATTAGAGTCAGAAAGAATTGTAGCTTTAGATAGAGGAGATATAAATAGAGAAAGAGTTATAGCTCAAAAGAGAATGGAAGCAGAGGAACTTCGTGATTCCATAGCAGCAGGTTTTAATAAATTATTTGATTCATCAATTATAGCAACAATATTTGCTTATAGTATGGATGAACTTGAAAAATATACAGAATTACTATCAAGTGAAATGTCAAAAACTCTTATAGATATAAAACCAGCTTGGGCAATGCAAGATGAAGCATTTAGAAGTAATATGCCTTATTTAGATAATAAACTTACAAAATCACATACTTTTGATAGAAAGGCTATGTCAACAGTATTTCCATTCTTTACATCAGAAGTTGGACATGAAAATGGTATTCCTTTAGGATTTAACAAACAAACTGGTTTACCAATATTATATGATAACTTTAGTTCTAAATTAACAAATTATAATATGGTTATATTTGGTAAATCTGGTGCTGGTAAATCTGTTACAATTAAAACAATAACAGCAAGATCAGCAGTTTTAATGGGAATTGAAAGTTTAGCTCTAGATGCTGAAGGTGAGTATGGAATAGTTGCTGAAGCTTTAGGTGGAGTTAATGTTACATTAAGTCCTAACTCTAAAACAGTTATAAATTTATTTGATATAGAACCAGAAACAATAAAAGATGAAATAACAGGAAAAGAGAGAACAGTTTTAAGTGTAGAAAACAAAGTTGAAGACGTAACAAATGGTTTACTTACAATGGCTAGAGGTAGTACAAGAAGCCAAGAGGTAAATGAGCTTACAAAACAAATTATTTCAGAAGCAGTAGCTGAAGAATATGCAGCTTTAGGTATAACAAATAATATTGAAAGTTTATACACAAGAGATGAAAGTGGTGGAAAAGTTAATATTTCTGAAAATTATTTAGGTAGAACTAAAAAAGAAATGCCAACAATAGGTTCTTGGTTCAAAAGAATCCAAAGAAAAGCAGAAGAAAACGAAAATCCAGATTATCGTTTCCATTACAGTTATTTAGTAAAAGTTATGAAACAATATGTTAGAGAATATCAAGGACAAATGGCTTATTTTGATGGACAATCAACATTTGAGTTATTAGATGGTGTTCCTTTTATAAATATAGATATTTCTCAACTAGAAGAAAGATTTGCAAGACCACTTGCACAACAAATAATGCTTTCATGGGTTTGGGAAAAATATGTTAAGAAAAATAGTGAAGATAAAACAAAAGCAGCTAAGAAAAGAGTTTTAGTTGATGAGGCATGGATGTTACTTCCATATCCAGAAGCTGTTGATTTCTTAAACACAATGGCAAGACGTGCTAGAAAAAGAAATGTTTCATTAGCAGTTATTTCACAAAAATTCCAAGATTTTTATGAAAAACAAGAAGTTCAAGCAGTTTTAACTTCTTCTGAAACAAAATTATTCTTAGCTCAAGATAAATCAGAAATTCAATACTTAAAAGAAGTATTTAAACTTAGTGAAGGTGAAGCAGGATTTTTAATTACATGCAATAGAGGTGAAGGATTGTTGAAAGTAGGTAGTGATTCAGCAATTCTATCAATACAACCAACAAAGAAAGAATTTGAATTTGTTGAAACTAACTTAAATAAACAAGTTGCCTTAGAAAAGGCTAAACAAGAAGCTCAACAAGGAAAATAGAAGAGGAATTCGTATGAAAAAACTTGTGAGTATAATGTTAATTATACTATTATTGTTTAATTTCATATTATGTAATAATGCTTATGCTGCTGATCCAGGTGGAGCAAAAACGCAAGCTGAAAAAACTTTTAAAGAAGAAGAGGCAAAACCATCTGATACAGCAACAGGAGAAATTATTGAAGAAGGTACAGTTTCACAGAAACAAGATAGCAGTACAAAAGTAACAACATCTGCACTTAGTTATGGAGCATCAATTGTTGGTGTTGTTACTGGAATTCTAGCAAGACTTGTAAATATAATTGTATTGCAAGTAGATATCTTAATGGCACAACTTACTTATGGTACTGAAAACAGTGATTTACAATATTGGCTTACAATAGAAAGAGTAGTATTTAATAGAGTAGCATTATTTAATATAAATTACTTTAATACTTATGAAGATGAAGGATACTATAAAGTTGGAGATCTAGAAATTAATGTTAATCAGAACAATGTTGAAGTAAAAAAATCAATTTCACAAGTGTACTATATTTGTAGATTTGTAGCTATGACATTAGGATTACTTGTACTTATATATATTGGTATAAGAATGGCAATATCTTCAGTAGCAACAGAACAAGCTAGATATAAAAAAATGCTTATAAGTTGGGTTGAAAGTATTATTATAATGTTTCTAATGTTGTACATCATAAGTTTTGTAATAAAATTTGGAGAAATTTTAACTGAAATCTTTTATAACTTAGAACAATCAATAATAGGAACAGATGGAACAGTTTTTGAAGATACAGTTCGTACTGAAACTTTAAATTATACTTTTAGCTTATCAGGATTAAAATTAACATTCTGGTCTATCGTATATTGGTGTTTGTTATTTATGGAAATAAAGTTCTTATGGACATATTTAAAAAGATTTTTAATGGTAGGATTTTTAATTACTATATCTCCATTGATAACAATTACATATTCAATTGATAAAGCAGGAGATGGTAGAGCACAAGCTTTTTCAAATTGGTTTAGAGAATTCACAATGAATGTGCTTATACAGCCACTTCATGCAATTATATATCTAGTGTTTGTTTTAACAGCAAACAACATAGCACAAAGTTCACCACTTGTAGCAGTTGCCTTTTTCTTAGCAATGGGTACTGTTGAAAAAATGGTAAAAACTGTGTTTGGTATGAAAGGTTTAGTATCTTTAAGAGGAATTGGAGAAGTAAATCCTTTAAAGAAAGGAAAATAGATGAAAAAATTTATAATAATAATCCTTATATTTCTTCTTATTTTGCTAGGTGTTCTATTCTATTTTTATATTGACTTATCTAAGCAAAAACAAGTAGAAGAAGCCTCTATTATAGTAGAGCCTCAAACAATAAAGGATTATATTGAAAAGTCAAATTCTAAGTATATTTCAGAAAAGAATAATACCATTTATGTAGAATTCAATAAAGATTTATTTGAAGAAAATGGAGAAGATAATAAAGATTATTTTTATGGAATTATAGATGATTTAAAACAATTCTTTCCAATGAAATCATTTTATTTAGTTGATGAAGAAAAAGATATAGAAATAAGAGTAGAATATTCTTTATCAACTAATGGTTATATCATAAAAATAAATAATGTAGAGAACTTTTATGATACTATAAGTGGAAAGAAATATACTGATGTAGACAAAATGACTATTACAAAAAATAGTAGTATATATATAGAAAATCCTTATTTAAATAAATTGCTTTTGGGAACAATGTATTTTGATTCAATTGAAGAAGAATTAGGAGAAGGTACACCATTAGAAGATGGATATATATCATATTTAGATGGAAAAATAAAAATTAGACTTGCTCCAACAAAAGCAGTAAGAAACATAATATTTTCAAAAGATTATGATGAACAAGTAGTTGAAGGAATAACTCCAGATATGTCGTTAAGACAAATAAAAAATGTAAAAGGTGATAATTCTTTTGGAAGTTTAGATGAAAAGTATTTAGGATATAAAGAAGAAGATTATTATGTATTTTTCTATGAAGATGAAATATCAATTTATACTTATGCATATAAATATGAAAAAGATATGAAAGAAATAATAGAAGAATATTTACAAACAAAAGATTTAGGAAGATTTGTAACTAGATTATCAAAGAGATGTCCAACTTATGACAAGATTGAATATAATGAAGAAACACAAGATGCATATATGTTATATTCAAATAGAGGACTAGAAGTTAACATTAAAAATAATGATTCAACAGGAATAAAACTTTATACAAATTTTTATTTAACAGATGATATGAGACAATATGTTAAAGATGGTTTAATAGATATAGATTCAAAAACAGATTTATTAGATAAAACTGAAAGAGAAAGAAGAAATAATAAACAATAAGAAATAAGAAAATTTAGAGGAGTCTTTAATGGCAGAAAAGTATGTAGGAGAAAACAAAAATAAATATAAAAAAGTTATAATAGTACTTATTGTTATAATTTTTATATTGATGATTATTTCAGCTATTTTAGGAAATATATACAAAAAAAGCCAGACTCCAGAACTTTCTTATGATAATTTAACAACTTTAAAAGAAGTAATAGAATACCATAAATCAAGATATATATCAGAAAAGCCTAGCCCAGAAGAAAAATACTCTGTTGATGCTTATTTGACTTTTAGAGTATTACCATATAACGAAAATGATGAAAGTAATGAAGAGTATTATAACAATTTAATAGAAGATTGTGCTAAAGTTTTAAGATATAGTAGTTTTAGATTGCTAGATGAAAAAAATGATCTTACAGTAGAAGTTATTTGTAATGGAAGAGAAATTACTTCTATCATAATAAATGGAATAGAAGATTACTTTATATATATGGATTCACAACTTAGTATGAAAATTTTTAAGGAAATACCAACAACAGATTTTTCTATTACTGCTGAAGTATTACAAAATTGTGTTAATAATAATTGGGATCCATCAGTTTATTTTGGAGAAAGAGACAGCATATATGATAATTACTACATTTATTTTGATGAAGGAATTAAAGTAAAAACAATAAATAATAGAATATATAATATAGTTTTTGACAAAAGATATAAAGGAAATGTAATTAATAGTGTTTTTCCAGGAATGAGTTTAAAAAGCATACAAGCAGTTTTAGGAGAACCAGCATTTGAAGATGAAGATTTAAAAATAATAGGATATAAAGGAAAAGATTTATATGTGTTTTTCACAGAAAGTGAAATTTCTGTGTATAGAATAACTTCAACTAATACAGATGACTTTTTTGATTTAGCAGATAGATATATTAATAAAGAATTAGACTTTTTAGAGTTTATGAATGAGCTTACTTATATGTGGCCTGATTATAGTGATTATGAATATACTTCAACAAGTGTATTTATATCATATCCTTTAAAAGGTATTGAAATTAAGTTAGACTATGATGATGAAAATGGAATATTTATTTTTAACAATGTACATAGTAGTTTAACTAAAGTTGAAAGATATTTAGAAAATACAGATTTTGTGGCAAAACTTCAATTAGATTTAGTTTTTGAAACAGAAAAAAGAAGAATAGAAAAAGATAGAAGCTTATTAAATTTATGTGAAGAATATGTAGAAAACTTAGAAGATGAACAAAAGGAAATTATAGGAGAAAGTTTAAGCTATGGAATTTTTGCTGATTTAGATAATAATGGCTTAATATATGCAATGAACTTTATTTCTAAATTTGGGGATTCACCGAATAGAATATTATCAGATACAATAAATTCTTTTTTGTGGGTTAATAATGATTTATTTCTATACTCTAAAAAAGGAAAAGGAATATATGCATATAATTTACAAAATGGAGTTGTAACAAGAGTAATATCAGGTACAGAAGATTACGAATTAAAAGATTTTGAAAATGGAATATTGAAATATGATGATGTAGAGGTACCATTTCAATATTAGAAAGGAAAAAAGATGGCACAATTAAAAAATATTTTTAAAAAAGTTATTTTATTAATAGTAGCAATATCAATATTAATAACATTTTGTGCTATGCCTTCTTCTTATGCTAAATTAGACTTAGAAGATGGAGAATTTTATTATGCTGGTACACAAAAAGGGCAATATACAGTTTCAGAAGGAATTTTTGATTGGCTTTTATCTAAAATAGGAGACATAGCAGACTGGATTCTTGGTATTATTACTATGGGATTTAGAATGGTATTTGTTGGTTGGACAGCTCTTCTAGAAAAGATGTTAACATGGGCTTTGGAAAGTACAGCTGGGGTTGCAGTTAATGGTGATGTAGTTGAAAGTAATACAGATTTAACTTCAATCACAGATTCATCAAGTAATGTTACAATAGAAGCAATTGTTTACAATCATGTTCCTGCATTAGATGCTAATCCATTTCACTTAACAAGATCAGAAGATGAAGCTGCATATTCTGGAACAGGACATATTTTAACTTGTACTAATAAAAATTGTTCAGGTGAAAAAAATCACAAGGTTACTGAATGTCAAGATGGAGAAAATTGCTCTTGTGATGATAAATGCGAAGGATGTCAAACATATAAAAATGCATTAGCAAATATTAGAAATAATACAGGCGATAAGCCTATAATATATCAAATAAAGGAATCAGTAGCTTTTTGGTATTATGTAATTAGAAATTTAGCTATTGCTGCTATGCTTGTTGTACTTATAGCAGTAGGTATTAAGATGGCTACTTCTACTTTAGCTCAAGACAAAGCTGTTTATAAAAGAATGCTAGTTGATTGGGTAGTAGGAATGATAATTTTATTTGGTGTTCATTATATAATGGTTTTCACATTTTATTTAAATGAAGAAATGGTAAAAGTTATAGAAGAAACATCAACATCAGTTTATCAAGTTCAAATGAAACAATTGGCTGAAAAAGATAGTCAAGATGGTGTTGAATATAATAATGAAGAATTAGAGCTTAAAATATATGAAGCTATAAGAACAAGAGCTTATGATGCAAAATTAATAGATGGTCTTACAGGAACAATTATGTATATGACATTAGTATATTTTGCATTTAGATATACAATAGTATATTTAAAGAGGTTCTTTACAATTATAGTTTTAACAATTATGTCTCCAGGAATAGGTGTTGGATATGCACTTCAAAAGGTATTAACAGGAAAGCAACAAGCTTTAAAAACTTGGCTTTCAGAATATGTATTGAATGTAATTATACAATTAGTTCATGCATTAATATATTCAATATTTATTTCACAAGCTTTGGTTTTATCACTAGAATCAGTTTCTGGAATAATTGTTGCATTAATATTAATGAATTATACTGTAAAAGCAGATAAGTTATTTAGAAAAATATTCAAAATATCAACTGGTGGTGGATTAGTTGATGATACAAATGATTCTGCTGAGAAATTTAAAGAAACACTTACAGGAGCTGTTGTAGGTGGACAAGCTGCAGTAAAAACATTAACAAATACACCATATACAAGTGCTTTAAAAGGTATAGGAAAAGCTGCAGTTGCAGTTCCAGGTTTAGCAATTGGTGGCGCTAGAAAAGGAATAAATTCATTAAGATCTAATAAAGAATCAACAAAGACTACTGAAGACACTGAAGGAGAAGATACATTAGGAGGAGCAGGAGGAAATACTGGAGGAGGTTCTTCAGGAGGAGATTCAGGACAAGCAGATTCAAGACATTCTGGTGGAAACAATGGTACAATAGATAGATCTTCAACAGGATTACCAAGAAGAAGTGATAATGACTTATTAGGAATAGGAAAGAAAACTTTAACAGGAAATCTTGAAAAAGCAAAACAAGCTGTACTAGAAGCTAAAACACCAGAAGAACGTGATAAAGCAATGGCAAAATATTTGACAGCATTAGATGAATATAATAGATATGAGAAATTAACAACTCCATCTACTGCTAAAGTAGCAGCAGCACACTTAGAAAGACTTGTAGATATTGATAATACATTTGTATTTAATGAATTTACAGGTGGAAAAGGAAAAGGCGTAGGTGGAAATATAAAAGCATTATTTAAATTTGCAAAAGATAATGCAAAACCATTATATCATGGAATATATGGAAATAAATACAGAGATCCAGTTACAGGAAAAATGATTAATGATGGTTCAGGATATTACAACCAATTAAGACCAACAAACTTATTAGGACTTACTAAAGAAGATAAAGATCTATTGAAAAAACAGATGGGATTAGTAACAGGAACTTTTGCAGGAATGGCAAGTATGTTTTTAGGTATGTCTACACTTGTTGCAAATCCTAAAGTTGGAATGGGATTACTTGCATCAGGTGCTGCTCTAACCAATAGAGGATTAGGAAGATCAAGAAAAGTTGGTACATATAAAGGAAAATATGCTTTCTCAAGATTTGGCATTCCAACAATACAAAATATGGAAAGAATAGCTTTAAAGAAAGCACAATTAGAGCATGATGATTTAATGATTCAATCTGTTAAAGAAAGACATGCTGGATTTTATAGAAAAATGAAAGCAGGAACAATTACAGCTGCTACATTAGGAACAATTGCTACTGGAGGTGCTACAATAGTTCCAGCAACATTAATGGGTACAGCTGCTGTAACTTCAAGATTTATGCAAAAAACAAATATTGGTCAAGGATTAGAAGATTTAAATGACCATTGGATGAAACAACAGAAAAAACAAGAAAAAGAATTTAAAGTAGAAACATTAAAAGTATTGAATGTGGAAACACAAGCAAGAATGGCTTTAATGCTAGATGAAGAAAATCAAAAATTAGATAGTGAAGAAAGTAAATATGTAAAACAGATATATGAATCATTAGGATATGAATATGATCCTAAAACTGGAAACTTAACATTGTTAAGAAAAAATATGTCTGAAGAAGATAAAAAACAAGAAGAATTTGAAAATCAATTAGATGCTAAACTTAAAAATAATACAATTGATGAAGCAGTAATAGAAAGCAAAATAAATCCAGAATCACATCTATCAGATTCAGAAGTTGGTTTTATAGATCAAGAAATAGACAACATTTTAGTAGCAATGTCTTCAGGAAAAACCTTAGATATGAATAGTGAAGCTGCTTTGGATATGGCAATGGATCAATTAACAGCAAGATTGACTAAAGCAGGAATAATTACAGATAAACAAAAAGCAGATGTTGTATTTATATCTGGAAAAGAAGGATTGAAAAGAGCTTTAAAAGAAAAAGCTCAACTTGCAAATACAAAGATAGAAATTGCAAACAAAGCATTAGAAAGTATAAATGGAGCAGATGCAGAATTTATTAAAGAAGCAATTAGAGAATTAATAGAAGGAAAAGAGGGTGTAGATTTTACACAAATTACACCTGAAGAAATATTGGCTAAAGTAGATGCTTCAAGAGCTAAAGTAGCTAGAAAGAAAGAAAGAGAAAAAGCAGATCAGAAGGGTAAAAAGTCAAAGAAATCAAAGACAACAGAAGCAGAAAATGTTATAACAACACCTTTAACTTCAGAAGAAAAACGTTCTTATGGAGAGAAAATAGTAGCATATCTTGCTAACTTGGAAATGGCTAAAAAAGCAACACATAATTCTAATTATTCTAAGAAGAAAGAAGCAAGAAAACAAGTTAAAAGTTCATTAAAGAGAAGAAAGAAAAAATTAAAACAAATTCTTGAAATGGCATTTAATATGGGAGAAGAAGATCAAACAGATGATTTAATGGATCAAATAAGACATTCTAGTAGAGCAGGTGGATTTATTAAAGATATGAATGGTCACTCTATACAAGTATTACCAGAAGAATCTGATAAAATGTTAGAAATGCTATTTTTAAGAAAAGAATTACAAGAAATAAATAATGTCGCAATGGAAGAAGTAGATTACAAAAAAGGATCTTATGCATTTAAAAAGGCAGTTAAAGCAAAATCTGAAGCTACAATTGAATATTATTCAGACAATCTAGAAATTCAAAGATATGCTCAAGCAAATCCAGAAATATATGCAGATCCAAATTATCAAAATAGAAGAGATTATTATACTGGAGATCAAATAACAGAGAGAGATTTAATAGCAGAAAAAGAAAGAACTTTAGCAGATAAAAAGAAAACAATGCAAAGAAGAGAAAGAGAGTTATCAATGAGTGGACCAATTGTAGACTTAAATGAAGCCAAAAAAAGACTATTAAATAACTAGTGGGAAGGAGGTAAGAAGCTTTGAAAAGAGTACTAAAAAAGTTATTAATTTGTTTAGTAGTAATAGTATTATTAAACAATTTTGTAGTAGGAAACTTGTTTACAAATGTATCATACGCAATAACAACAGATGATGTCTTAGATGCAGTAGAAACTGTTTTAGGTACAGTTGTTGGTTTATTAACATGGCCTATAAGATTAGTTGCAATAACTATTGGTCTTGCAGTTAATACTCTGATGGGTACAGTAGCTTATGTTGAAGGTGGAACTGTAAATGACACTAATGTTGCTCCAGGTACAACTACTATAACAACACTTTCTCCTTTTGATATTTTATTTAACAATATAGCATTATTAAGAATTAACTTTTTTGACAGAGGAGATAACCCAGATAGTATTTTATATAAATTTAGAACATCTATTGCTTTTTGGTATTATGCATTAAGAAATATAGCAGTAACAATACTATTATGTGTATTAATATATGTTGGAATAAGAATGGCTTTATCAACAGTTTCAGCAGAACAAAAAGCTTCTTACAAGAAAATGCTTGTAGATTGGGTAGTCAGTCTCGCAATAGTCTTTGTTTTACAATATATTATTTTATTTACAGTTTATGCAAATGATGCAATAGTTGATGCAATTCAAGGTATGGGTGATACAGTAGATATAGAAAAATCTTTAAATGAAATAGCAATGGATTCTATAACAGGAATATCAATATCTTCTGTTGCAGCAACAGTAGTATATTGTATGTTAGTATTTCAAACTTTTGGATTGTTTATATCATATTTTAATCGTATGCTTAAATTGGCATTTTTGATTATAATTTCACCACTTATTACTTTAACATACTCTATAGATAAAATGGGTGATGGTAAGGCACAAGCTTTAAATACATGGTTAAAAGAATATGTATTTACAATATTAATACAGCCATTTCACTGTATTATATACATGACATTTGTTTCAACAGCAGTTTCTTTGTTAGGAGATGCTTCTGAATCAAAGGCAAGAGTAGGTAATGCAATAATTGCTATATTGTGTGTTAACTTTATAAAAGAAGGAGAGAAAATAGTAAGAAAAATATTTGCATTTGCAGATGATAATCAACATACTTCTTTAGCAGCAGGTATGGCAGTTGCCAGTGTTGCTGCATCAAAAGCTAAAAATGTAGGAAAAAGTACAAGAAAAGCTGTAAATGGAATAAAAAATTTCAGTGCTAATGCTGGTAGTGCATTATCATCAGCAAGAGTTGAAGCAGTAGCATTAGGAAGAATGTTATCTGGAAATGATGAAAATAAATCTTTTGAAGATATAAAATCAGAAGTTAGAACAGAAATAGATGAAAGAAAAGCAGAAAAAGAAGAAAATAAAAAATATGGTGTTTCAGCAGATAAGCATGATGATGCAAAATGGGCAGCACATGAAGAAGCAGTTGCTACTAGAGCTCAAGCTTTAATGAAAGAAGGAATGAATCCAAATGAAGCAAAAGCAAAAGCAAGATTAGCAATTGCACAAGAATCAAGAAAAGCTAAGAAGAAAGATAGCTTTAATAAAAAACATCCAAAAATTTCAGCTGCAAGAGGAACTTTAAAGAAAGTAAAGAGTGTTGCACAACAATCAGAAACTTTAAAACAATTAGGAAAGATGACAGGTGCTTATGTTGCAGCTGGTGCTGGATTAGCATTAGGTTCAGGAGTATATGGATTAACAGGAAGCGCAACACAAGGTGTATTATCTGGATATGCTATGGGTAGAGGTGTTGGCGAATTCATGAAAAACAGTTCATCAACTTTAAAAGGAGATACAGACAAGAGATTAACAAGTTTAGGAGTTAGTGGAAAATCAGATGCTGCTATAAGAATCAATGATATTTTAGCAAATGCTGATAAATACGAAGGTACAGATGAACTAGATAAAATAATGAAAGAAATAGAAAAAGCATTAGAACAAGTTGGTGTTAATGGAAAAGTAAAAACTAATATAAAAAATACTATACAAAAAGCTGTTGCAAGTAATCCATCAGCAGATGTTAAAAGTTTAGTATCTAATGCTTTAGCTGCAAATGGAATCAGTGGAGTTCAACAAAATGATAATTTATTCAAGAAAACTGAAGACCTTGCTACATTTACTCAAGAGAAAGGAATTTATGATAATATAAAACAAGCAGGAGATATTGGTATAGGACCAGATGCATTTGTTGCAGATATTATAAAATCTTATGAAGGAACAGGTGGTGTTTCTTCAAGTGCTGCAAAAGTATCAGAGTCAGAATTTATAGAAAATGCTGTTGGTATTACTGCTGGACAAGATGGAAAAGAAGACAGATTTGTTGCTCCAGATGATGATAGTACAAGAGAATTCCTTGATGGTAGAAATGAAGCAGACTTAGAAGAATTCTATAAACAATGTGATAGAGAAGTTTCTAAGACAAATAGAGAATTAGATAAAGTATCTGATGAACGTTTAAGAGAAGAATTAATTGCTAGATTAAATCAAATAGAAGCAGCAAGAGCAAAAGTTCAAGATGCTGAATTAGATAGAGAAATAGAGAGAATGAGAAAAGAATTTCAAGCTGCAGCAGATAGAGCAGCACAAGCAACAGAAAAAGAAGCTCAAAGACAAGTTGATAGAGAACTTGCAAGATTACAAGGTGATTATGATAAATACATAAAAGAAGCAGAAGATCATTTACAAAGAGGTCAAATGGAAGGAACAAAGAGCGAAGCAGAAATTACTGCTCAAAAAATGCAATTAGAGCAACAATTAAGACAAGTTGAAACAATAAGACAAAATCTTAAAAATCCAAATAATGGAGGACAACCATAAAAAATGAAAAAAATTATTAAAAAAATGTTAATAATTTTAATAGTTTTTGTAATAGTGTTTGAATTTTGTGGTTCAAGCTCTGTTTATGCTGCAAGTGGAGAAGACTTAGAAAAAACATTAAATGCTGTAACTAATTTAATAGGAGGACTTGTTTCAATTATACTTTGGATTCCAAGAATATTAATAACAGGTATGGCATTTGTTATAAACCAGATAACTATTAGAGTAGCAGAAAGCCGGAGGAGTATCACTAAGAGATTCTGATATTACAGGTAGCGAAAAATTATTCATGACACCAATTGATATATTTTTCAGTGGAAAAGATGGAAAATTTGCAATATTAAGTGTTAACTTTTTTGATGTTGATGGTGTTGAAGAAGGCTCATTTGTTAATAGCTTTAGAAAATCAGTAGCAACATGGTTCTATGCTATGAGACTTATATCTAGTGTTATTTTACTATGTATATTAATATATGTTGGTATAAGAATGGCTTTATCATCAGTAGCAGAAGATAGAGCAAGATATAAGAAAATGTTAGTTGATTGGGTTTGCAGTTTAGCATTAATATTCTTATTGCAATATATAGCATTAGCTGTAATTTATACAAATGATGCAATAGTAAATGCATTATACAGATTATATGAAATGCTAAATTTAGGTGAAGGTGCAAATATAGATGATTTTATGGGAAGTTTAGCTTTAAATTCAATAGTCGGTGTTGGAATACCAAGCTTAGTTTCAGTATTTGTATATTGTGGAATTATAGCACAAACAATATTTTTCTTCATAGCGTATGTAAACCGTATGCTAAAAGTAGGATTTTTAATTATAATATCACCATTAATATCTATTACATATTCAATAGATAAAATGGGTGATGGTAAGGCACAAGCATTAAATAATTGGTTAAAAGAATTTATATATACTATATTAATACAACCATTTCATTGTATTATGTATATAGCATTAGTAAATACATCATTTAAATTAATAGAATCAACATCAGCTGTATTATCAGGATTGCCTGCATTAGTAAGCTCACTTGAATTTAATCAAATGGCAACAGGTGTTCTTGCAATACTTTGCTTAAAATTCATAAATGATGGAGAACAAGTAGTAAGAAAGATATTTGGATTTTCTGATGATAATAGTAAAACATCAATGGCAGCAGGTGCAATTGCTGGTATGGCATTGTTAAGTAATGCTAAAAAAATAGGAGGATCTACAAGAAAAGGAATTAATACAGCAAGAAATGCATTTAGAAATTTTGGTACAGCAGTAAGTACAGATAAATCAAAACTAAAAGACTTTATAGGAAGCAAAAATTTAGGAAAAGATGCCTTAGGTAAAGCAACAGATAAAGCAAAAGATATGGCTTTAGGTGGTGCAGATAAAAAAGGCTCTGGTGGTGTACCAATTGGAAAAGAAGGAAAACCAAGTACACAAAGAGAATCAAAAAGAACTATAAAAGATAAAGCAAAAACCTCTGAAGGAGGTACAGCTAAAAAAGGTACATTTAGAAATGCTGCTAATTTTGCTGCTAAACAATTAAGAAAAAATATGCCTCGTGCATTAGGAATGATGGCAATGGCAATGGCTTATTCAACAGGAACTACTAGTTTATTAGAAGCTAATGCAATGAGAGTTGGTATTACAGAAGGTTCACAAGAATTTTTCGGTTCTAGTGCATCAAATTTAGCAGATAGTGAAAAAGATAATATGCAAGCATTAGAAGATGCAGATTTTGAAGCATTAGAAGATGGCATAGAAAAAGCAAAAAGTGATATAAAGGATTTAGGTTTTGGAGAAGATATAACAGCTGAAGAGGCTAGCAATCTTGCAAATTCAGATAATGCAAAAGCAGCACAAGAAGCTGCAAAAGCAGCTGCAGAGAAATCTGAAAAAGTAGCTACACAATTAGCACTTGCAACAAAAAGAAATGAAGCTGCAAAAGCAGCACTTGAAAGTGCTAAAAAAGAACTTGAAAAAAATGGTAGCAAGAGTCGTAAGAAAAGAAAAGAAGCAAAAGAAAAAGTAAGAAATGCTGAAAAGGAGCTTGAAAAAACTAAAACTGATTTAGAAAATGTACAAAAAGGTTATGATAGAGCAAAAGGTGCTGAGGAAAAAGCAAAAGATGAAGCAGCAAGATATCAAGCTTTGCAAAGTGCTGTTCAAAGAAGGGATGCTCTTCAAGCTGCTAAAGATAATTTCTATACAGAAGCTGCTATAAAACAAAGAATAGCACAAAGAGCTAGCGGACCAAGTAATTCTGAATTAGAGAAAAAGAAAAATGAAATATTACAATTAATATTACAATTGAAAAAACAACAATCTTATGGCGGAGAAGAAGATTCTGTACAAGATAATTTAATAACAGAAGATGATACAGATAGTGCTATAAGAACAACTGATAATATAGTAAAAAGAATAGATCTTGCGGTATTAAAAGGTGGAGCAGTTGGTAGTGCAAGAGATATGATAATGGATAAAACTGGATTAAATAGTAGATCATCATCAACATTAGATAGCTTAGATAAAGCTATAAAAGATTATGAAAGCTTACGTAGAGCAGCTAGTATATCACAAACATTTAGCAAACATGCAAGTTACGAAGGAGATTCAGATGTATTAATAAATAAGATGTACAAAAATCTTAGAAAATCTGGAGCTTCAAAAGGATAAAATTTATAAAGGAGATGAATTTTTAGTATGAGAGTTAGAAAGAATGACAAATTATTTGTTATTATTGCAGTAATCGTTATTATTGCTATGATAGTATTAGCGATAGTAATTAATGTTAAATCAAAAGATAATATAGATTACTCAAAAATGACTGAAGAAGAGATTGCAGCTGTTGTAGAAGAACAAGTAAATGAAATGGAAAAAAATGATTTAGGTGAGATGGGTGAAAGAGATAGAATGGAGCACTATGTTGCATCTTTTATAGAAGCTATCGAAAATAAAGAATATGAAGATGCTTATGAGATGCTTTATGATGATTTCAAGAAAAACTATTTTCCAAACTATGCGGATTTTGAAGAATATGCTAAAAATAAATTTCCTTCAATGATATCTGTTGAACATACAAACTTTGAAAGAAATGGAGATGTGTATGTTTTATGGACAAAACTATCTAATCCAATGGGAAGTAAAAATTCAGCAATAGAAATTAATTTTGTAGTTAAAGAAAATGATTTGAATGATTTTGATATATCATTTAAAATATTTTAGAAAAGGAGTAAAAATATGAATTTTACTGAATTTAGATTAAAGTTTAGGCATTTTATTAGAAAGTACAGAAGAGTAATTTTAATAATATTTGTTATATGGGCTGCTATTTTCTTTATTAATGCAATGTTAAAAAATAGAATTAATCAACCAGAAGCAACAACAACATACGATGCACATACATCAGTTATTGATTCTACTGCATCAACACCAGCAAATTTACAAAATCCAATTGAAGATATGATTGAAGAATATGTTGGTTATTGCAATGAAGGAAATTATCAAAAAGCATTTAATATGTTATCAGAAGATTGTAGAAAATACGAATTTAATAATAGTGTTTCTGATTTTATGGAACATGTTTTAGTAAAAATGCCAACTCCAAAGAAATATTCAATACAAGATTATTCAAATGTAAAATATGGAAATAAAAGATTATATATATATGAAATAAAATATACAGATGATTTATTAGCAACAGGATTAACAAATTCAACTTATGCATATACATCTGAAAAGTTTACTTTTTATAATGGTGATGATGGCCTAGAAATGGGTGCAGGAAATTATATATATTATTCAGATATAAAAAGCATATCTGAGAATGAATATTTAAAAATTGATGTTACTCATAAAGTTGTAAATTATAGTATAGAAACTTATGAAGTTAAATTTACAAATAGATCAAATTATACAGTTGTAATAGCAGATGGACAAGAAGCAAATGAAGCAATACTTGTATTACCAAATGAAACAAGAAATCCTTCTGAGATAGCAGATATTGTACTTGCTCCAAATGAAGAAAAAACATTAGAAATGGTATTTCCAAAATTTGCTGATGATGGAGATGCTTCACAATCTATAATTTTCTCATCAGTAAGAGTAATGGAACACTATTCAGGTGTAGGAGAAGAAGTTCCACCAGAAACTATTCAATCAGAAATAGATAATGCAATATCAAAATTTAGTATGGAAATTAGTGTTGCTGAATAAAATTAAATTAAGGTGAGAATATGTCATATATAAAATTCAATAATGTAGTAAAAGAATATAAAATGGGCGAAATCACAATAAAAGCACTAAATAATACTAACTTTGAAATAGAAAAGGGAGAATTAGTAGTTATTGTAGGTCCAAGTGGTGCCGGAAAAACTACATCACTTAATATTCTTGGAGGAATGGACTCAGTTTCAAGTGGAGAAGTTACTGTTGACAATAAAAGAATAGATAAATTAAAGAATAAAGAATTAATTAAGTATAGAAGAGAAGATATTGGTTTTGTTTTTCAATTTTATAATTTAGTTCAAAATCTAACTGCTTTAGAAAATGTTGAACTTGCTACTCAAATTTGTAAAGATTCTTTAAACCCTAAAGAAGTTCTAGAAAAAGTAGGATTAAAAAATAGAATGAATAACTTTCCATCACAATTATCTGGAGGAGAACAGCAAAGAGTTGCAATAGCAAGAGCAATTGCTAAAAATCCAAAATTGCTTTTATGTGATGAACCGACTGGAGCATTAGATTATAATACAGGAAAGCAAATTTTAAAATTATTACAGGACACTTGTAGAAAAGAAAAAATGACTGTAATAATAATAACTCATAATACAGCTTTAGCACCAATGGCAGATAAGGTAATTTATTTTAAAAATGGTACAGCTGAAAAAGTAGAGAAAAACGAAAATCCAGTTTCAATAGATAACATAGAATGGTAAAAAAATATTAAAAAAACGTTATTATGATTATTTCGTAATAACGTTTTTTTATTGATGTAATAGAAACGATATATTATGAAAAGTGCTAAATGCGTAGAAAACGTTCAAAAACAGCCTAAAAATGTAATAATATTTTTATATGCAAAACTTAAGAAAAGTTGTAATATTTAAGTTGAAATAAAATACATAAGAAATATATAAGGAGAGTGGTAAAACATGAAAACACTTGCGACTGTACACACACACACACACACACGGTATACAATTTGTTAGAAAAATAGTTTCATTAACACTAATTATAGTATATTTAATTAGTGCTATTAGTGTTAGTTTTGCCAACACAACAAGTGCTTTAAGTAATGATTTAATGAAAACCAGCATAACAGAGGATGCTGGTATTTTTGCGTGCGCAGATAATAGTACAGTTGATGATTATAAGAATATAGAAGCAAATTTAGAACAGGGAGGACGTTATGACGGTCGTATATGGACAGATAAATCTGTATATGCACATAACGAAAATCCTGAAGTTACTCTTGATGGTAAGTTTAATATTAATTATAATGAAGACTTTTTACATGTTTTTTCAGTATTAGGTTCAAGTAAAAGATTAGTTGCTTTACCACCAGCAAAAACAATTATTGTTATAGATAATTCAGGAAGCATGTACAGTGCAACAGAATTTGAAAAAAATCGTGCATATAAAACAGCAATGGCTGTAAATGAGGCAATAGATACTTTAATGAGGGCTGGTGCTTATAATGAAGTAGGTGTTGTAGGATTTGGGTTAGGTGGAAAAAGTGTAGGAAATATACAAAATGGAGAAAGTACGGCTGAAATAATTATGCCAATAGGACATTACCCAATAAGTGATAACAAAGAAAATCCATATCAATATCTAAAAGTTGGTTGGGGATTAAATAATACAGAAAGTGGAGAATCAATAATACCAGAAGAGCCTGTTCAAGATGCTACAAATCCATTAGTAAATAGAGATTCGGGGTGGATTTATGTAGATAAAGTATATGTAAACAATAATTTTGAAGTAGATAATACTTTAACAAATAAAACAGGACTTGAAAGATATGATATGTACAGTAATGGAACAACTAATATACAAGCAGGATTTTATGAAGGATTTAAAGCATTATTGGAATCTGATAAATATGTAAAAGTAGATGGAAATAAATTTAATTTCGTTCCAAGTATGGCATTTTTAACAGATGGTAATGCAACAGATATGTTAAAAGGAGTATTTTCAAATCCAGTAAATGACAAAGATCAAATGGAAGCAGTCGGATATACTAATGATAGAGGAGATAAAATGTCTGCTTTTGATAGAGAGTATTCAAGCAATAATGATGGAAAATACACATTTTTTTGGAATATGTTAATGAAAACAGAAATTATAAATGGAGTAGAAACTTTAAAAGAAGTTGGATATGGTGATGGAACTTTATCTCCAGGACATAGTAGTAATGGTGCATATCAAGAAAATGCAAATCCAGGAATTGAAGGAAGAGATGAATTAAGAGACTTTGCAGGACAATTTAGATCAACTCAAGGAAGTTTAATGCTTTCTACATTAATGACAGCAGGATATATGAAAGCTGCTGTTGAAAAAGAATATGATGAAAAATGTAAAGTTTATACAATATCAGTTGATATGCCAGATCCAGCTAATATAGAAGTTCCAGAACAAGTAGTTAATTCAAGTAAATATCAAATAACAACTAATCAAACAATGATGAATCCAAAGCTTTTTACAAAGGAATATTTAAAAGAAAAAGGATATGTTAGAACAGAGAATTTAAATAATATTGGCGAAGAAGATACAGCTTATGAACCATATACTGTCGGTTCAGAAATTATATTGGGAATTGTAGATGCAGTAAATGCATGGAATGAATGGAAAAATAATAAAAATTCAGTAGTAGAAAGAAATAAGCTTTATATTTATTTACCTCATAAAGAAGTAAAAGGATTATATGATCAAATGGAAACAGGAAGTGTTGATTATATGTATGATGGTGAACATAAGCAATTTCCTGCTATTCCGCCAATAGGACCAGACCATAGTAATGCATATTTTTTTGATAAAGAATATACTGATATTACATTTCCAAATTTAATTAAAGGAGACAAAGTAAATAATCCTTATGATTTATCTGATAGGGATGTTGATGTAAATTATGTTACAGAAGCATATTATGTATCAACTTCTTTAGAAGCTTTAAATTCAATTGATTTTATTTTTAGTCAAGTAATAGATAGTATATTAGAACCACCTTTTATGCCAGTTGGAGATATGGAGAATGAAGCTGGTATTGCAGGAGTACTTTCGTATGTAGACCCAATAGGTAAATATATGGAAATAAAGAGTGTAGATAAGTTATTATTATTTGGAAACGAATACAATATTATAAAAGATGGAGATATTAAAACAGAAACAGTAGAAGGACAAACAGTACAAAAGCAATATTATAAAGCAGTAGGAGAAAATGGTCAGGATTTAACAATAGAAAATACTGCGTATGGAAAAAACATTACTTTTAATCTTAGTGAAATAAAAATATGGAGAGAGATAAGTAATAATTATGATACAGGAGAAGGAAGAGAAATAGATACTTCTTTCGACGAGGCTTTGCATGTAACAATTCCAAAAAATGCAATACCAATAATGTTAGATAGTATAAAATACGATAGGACAGGAAGAATAATCGAATATACAGAAAATACAGGAACAGATGAATCATTACCATTAAGAATAATTTATGAAGTAGGTATTTCAGAAGATATAATAAATGACAAAGGAATGATAGATTTAAGTAGACTATCACAAGAATATTTTAGTGAGCATAAAAAAACAATAAACGGAAAAGATTGCATAGAATTTTTATCTAATTATTATAGTCAAGAAAATTATGACAAAATTGTAAACAATACTTTTGGAAATGCAGCAGTAACATTTATGCCATCAGAAGAAAATCGTTTTTATATATTTCAAAAAAATTTAGTTATATATGAAAACAGTACAGGTGGAGATATAAATGGAGAAGGTGAATTAGTAGAGACTGGTGGAGCAGTAAAGCTTACAGGTGAAGTAAAGAATTTAAGTGAAATAAAAAAAGATAAAACATATTATTTTGGAATAGATTATTATGCACCATATAATGGAGCAGATGGATCAAAAGGTAGATTAGTAAGATATGCAGTAGCATATAAAGGTTCAGATTTTTATGGAAAAAATGATGAATGTTATTTAACATTATATGATAAAGAGGCAGAAAAAGAAGTAGAAACAGCAAATGAAAATACAGTAGTAGCAACAAAAGTAGGTGGAAGAAGAACAAGTAGAATAGAAAGACTAGCAGTAAATAAAACAAATAATAGAACAGAAACATCAACAATGGTTTCTGCACCAAGATATGGAGGACCATTAAGCGAAGATAGTATTGTAGATTATTTAGGAAATAATGGTAGACTTGCAGTATCTGCAACATGGCTATTTGTAAATAAAGTAGTAAATGCAAATGTAGATAAAAACCATTTTTATGAACCAACAAACGAAGAATTTGAATTTGAATTATATTTAGATAAAAATATAGGAACAGAAAATGCAATAGTTTATGGAGTGTATTCATGGAATGGAGAAACTTGGATACCAAAGAAAGATAAAAATTATGTAATTACAGATAATGAAGGATATATATTATTTTCAGATGGAACAAGTAGTACATATTGGGTAGGAAATACTGAAGATGAAAGATTTGTAAATGAAGATGGAACAATAACAGTATATGACAATAAAAATAAAACAGGCGAAAAAGTAATAAAAATATTTACAGATGAAAATCAATTAGAGTCACTGTATAAAATAACATCTACAATGAAAACAAAGAAACTAAACTTTACTCAAGAAAATAGAGAAATAAAAACAACATTTAAATTAAAAGATGGAGAAGGATTATTGTTATCAGGATTACTTCCAGAAACAAAATGGAGAGTAACAGAAAATTTAACACAAGACCAATTAGATAGAAATTTTGCATTTGAAAGTATAACTGGAAGAGAGGGTGATGAGGTAACAATAACTGAAAGAACAATATCCGGAAAGACAGAAGCAGGATTAACAGATGAAGCAAATTATAGAAATAATTTTACACAATACTTTAAAAACTTAACAATTGAAAAGAATGTACCAGGAAGACGTGGAGACAAAGAAAAGGAATGGGAATTCGAAGTAAAATTAACACCAAAAGAAGATGTAATTTTATATGATGAATATGAATATGAAGGTGGAAGTTTTGTTGAAGGTGTAGAAAAAGCAGCAGATGGAAAAATAACATTAAGCAAAAATGAAGATGGAACAAGCAGTGGAAAAATAAAATTAAAACATGGACAGAATATAACAATAAAAGATTTGCCAGAGGGAACAAGTTATGAAGTAATAGAAACAGAAGCAAATTTAGATGATTACATAACAACAAGTACAAATGAAAAAGGAGTTCTAGATAAAGATCAAACTGCAAGATATGATAACTTAAAAAGAACAATAGAACTAGAATTTACAAAAGTAAAAAATGAAAATATAGAAGAACCAATAGAAGGAACAAAATTTAGATTATATCGATTAATTTGTAAAGATGAAACGCATAAAGAAGAGCATAACAAAATAATAGATATAAATAATTTGGGAACATGTTGGGAACTCTATGATGAAATAATAAGTGATGAAAATGGAAAAGTAAAATTAAAAGATTTATTACCGAAAGAGGAATATAGACTAGTTGAAGTAGAAGCAGCAAAAGATAGAATAAAACCAGATGGACAATGGAAAATAGTATATAATTCATACGAAGAAGAAGCAGAGATAACAGCAATAGCGGGAAAGAAAATGCCACCGGCATTTATAAAACAAGAAAATGGAGAATTGTTACTTCCAAATATGGCTATATATGAAATACCATTATCAGGAAGTACAGGAACAAAAATATTTACACAAATAGGAATTGGAATGATAACAACAGGCTTAAGCTTGATATATTTTGGAAACTATAAGAAAAGGAAGGAAGAATAAGATGAAAACAAATAAGAAAGTGTTAAAAGCTATATCAGTTATTTTAATTGCACTAATAATCTTAAATGTAATATCATTAAAAAGCTTTGCAATATTAATAACAGATAGGGGAAGCTTAAAAGTTTCAAATATAGAAGCAGGAGTAAAAGTTTCTCTATACAAATTAACAAAAACAAATTATGATTATGAAGTGGATCAACCAATATATCCACCATACGAATGGGATGATAGTGTAAAAACATATTTAGAGACAACTGCAGGAAAAGAAAAAGATTATTCAGCATATTCAGATCCAGAAGTATTTGCTAAAAATGTAGAAACAAATTCAACAGAAGCAGCAAACTTTTATGATTTCTTAGCAAGTGTAATAAAAGGTGAAGAAATGATTATGGAGCCACTAAAAGTAGAAGAAGCTCCAGGAGTGTTAGCATTTCCAGTAGAAACAAATTCAGAAGTAGAATTTACAGATTTGGAAATGGGAACATACTTAATAATAATAGAAAATGGATATATGGTATATAGACCAACAGTAGTAAATATAACACCAGTATTTAATAAAGAAACAGAAAAATGGGAAATGTCAAAACCAGAAGTAGAGATAAAAGCAAGTAATATTGGAATAGAAAAAACTGTAAATGAAGAACAAGAAGGAGACAACAAAGTAAGTACAACAGATATAATAAATTTTGATATACGCACAGATGTACCACAATATTTAGAAAATAGTTTGGCAAAAGAATATCAAGTAAGCGATAAATTTTCAGAAGCATTAACATTAATAGAAGATTCAATAAAAGTATATGGAGTAAATGGAACAAAAGAAACATTATTAACAAAAGATGTAGAATATAAATTATTAACACAAAGACCAAATGAATTTGGAGAATCAACATTTACACTAAAATTTGATTATGAACAAATAAAACAATATGAAACAATACATGTAGATTATAATGTAAAATTAAACGAAAATGAAACAACAAAAATGGCTGGAGAAGGAAATCCAAACCATGCTTATTTAGATTATAGTAACAACCCTTATGATGGAACAAGTTGGAAAACACAAGAAGATGAAGAAAAAGTATATACTTATGAATTAACAATAACAAAAGTAGATAGAGATGATCACAACATATTATTAACAGGAGCAGAGTTTGTGTTATCAGAAAGTCCAGATGGAAGTAATCCAATGACATTCAAAAAATATAGTGATGGAGTATATTACAAATCAAATGAAGAAGGAGCAGCTAAAACACTAGAGGTAGGAAAAGAAGAAGGTAATAAAGGAAAACTAGAACTAAGAGGATTAGATAATGGAACATATTATTTATTAGAAACAAAAGCTCCAAATGAATATAATAGAATAACAACAAGTAAAGAATTAGTTGTAAACAATGAAAATGCAGGATATATAGTAGAAAACGTAAAAACATTTCAACTACCAATTACAGGTGGAATGGGAACAACAGTATTAACAGTAGTAGGAAGTATATTTGTATTAACAGGTTTAGTTTTAATAATAATAGTAAATAAAAAATCAAAAACAAAAGAAGAAAAATAATATATGAATTGGAGAAATACGTGAAATTAAAATCAAAAAAAATAATTTTAATGATAGCTATTTTATCTGTAATAATTGGTTTAATAATAATTTCATATCCAATAATAAGTAATATTATCGCACAAAAAGAACAAGGAGAAGTTATAAAAGAATACAACGAAGAAGTAACACAAAATATTAGTAAAGAAAAAATAAAGCAAGAATTAGAAGAAGCAAATAAATATAATGATAATTTAGCAGGAGAACCACTTCATGACCCATTCGTGGAAGGAAGTGGTTATGCTCTTCCAAACAATTATTCAAACATATTAGATGTAAATGGAATGATTGGATACATAGAAATACCAAAAATATCTATTAAACTACCAATATATCATGGAACAAGTCAAGAAGTATTAGAAAAAGGTGTAGGACATGTTCAGTCAACAGCTTTTCCAATAGGAGGAAAAACGTGTCACTCAGTTTTAATAGGACATAGAGGACTTCCAAGTGCAAAATTATTTACAGATTTAGATCAACTAGAAATAGGAGATAGCTTTTATATTACAGTGTTAGACCAAAAATTACAATATAATGTATATAGTATAGAAACAGTAGAACCAAAAGATCTTGAAAAAATACAGATAATAGAAGGAAAAGATATAGTGACATTAATAACATGTACACCTTATGGAATCAATACACATAGACTTTTGATTCATGCAGAAAGAGCAGAAAACATTAATTATAATCAAGCAGAAAATAGAAATATTGTGGAAAAGTTAATAACTGAAGATGAGTTAAACGTTAAAATTATAATATTCATAAGTACTATATTAATATTAATTTTTATAATTATAATAAATGTAGTAATTAAAAGGAGAAAAAATATTGAAAAATAAGAAAAAAACAATTTTTCTAAAAATATTCTCAATTTTATTTATTATAATAGGATTGACTATTATTCTATTTCCACATTTTACAAATTGGTTATATAATAATGAAGTAAAGTCTAAAAAAGATGATTTTATAGATAAAATATCTCAAACTGAAACAGATTCTAATGAAGAAAATAGTAATGATAACAATGAAGAAAAAAGCAATGAAAAAAAATCTAATAATGTTAAAGTTCAAGAATTATATGAGGAATTAAAAAGACGTAATGAAGAGTTATATGAAAATAAACAAACAAATTTAACAGATCCTTTTTCATACGAACAACCAAGTATTGATTTAAAAGAATATGGTTTAGAAGGAAACACAATTGGATTTATTAATATACCAAAATTAAAAGTTGAACTTCCAATATTATTAGGTGCAAATGAACAAAACATGAAAAAAGGAGCTGTTCATTTAACAGAAACATCTTATCCTATAGGGGGCGAAAATACAAATTCAGTAATTGCAGCACATAGAGGATGGAGTAGATCTCAAATGTTTCGAAATATACAAAAGTTAGAAATAGGTGATGAGATACAGATACAAAATTTTAAAGAAAAACTTATATACAAAGTATTTGATATAAAAATAATAAGTCCAACAGATATAGAAAAGCTATTAATTCAAGATGGAAAAGACATAGTAACATTAGTGACATGTCATCCATATAGAGTAAATACTCAGAGATATGTTGTTTATTGTGAAAGAGTAAATAATTAAGAATGAAAATATAGAGTAGTAAAAAAAACCGTTATTATAAAATTTATAATAACGGTTTAATGCATTTATTGTAAATTATTTCTTTTTATTTTTCTTTTCACTACGTTTTTTCTTCCACCATTCATAAACTAGGCCACCTTCTTTAAACCATCCATTGCTACGACCATAATAAAAGAAAAATCCAAAAACAACAACAAAACCAATTACAACATTTATAATAATTGTAGTAGAATCCATGCTTTTTACCTCACTTTTTATTCTTAAAAATATTATATTATTATGCATGATTAAAATCAAGATATAAAGCAAAAATAGTTATCTATAAATAAAATTTCCAGAAAAAACTATTGATATGATTTTGTAAATATAATAAAATATATTTGAATAATTAGATATTTTTGTATATAGAAAGGGGGGGAAAAGTATGAGTGAACAAAATGATAAACACAATGTAGATAAAGACAAACTTTCCACCCTTTTTAAAGAAGTACAAGATATTAGATATGGACGAGCTAAGCCAAAACAGCAGCTAAACTTTAATTTTGAACAAATACAATTTAACAGAGTATATGTAATAAATAAGAAATTTAATGCATTAGGAGTTATAATAGGTATTTTATTCTTATTATTATTTGCAACTAGTATACAGGGAAATTACATATTTGCTACTACTGAAAAAGAAAAAGTAGCAATAAATACATTTGAAGAAAATAATAATACAATAGATATTATGGAAGTAATATCTAATAATATTAGTGATTTAACAAAAAAAGAAATTGAAACAAAACAAGTAGAAATTCCTTTTGAAACTAAATACATAGAAAATGATAAATTACCAAAAGATGAAGAAAAAATTATTCAAACAGGAAAATTCGGATATAAAGATCAAACTACAATTAAAACCTATGAAAATGATGAAATTATAGATGAAAAAATAATTAATGAAGTGATAAATTCTAATCCAGTGGATTTAGTAATTGAAGTTGGTACTTCTGAATTTTTATATAATAAAAAAGTACATATAGGTGATAATATGTATACAACAAGTGATACTAATATGTATAAAACAGAAGATGAAAATGGAGATAAAGTTTGTTTAATTTATGAAAATATAGATGTTAAACTTATTTCTGAAAAAGATGGTTGGGTAAGAGTTTTAGTTGATGGTATGGAAGGATTCGTTAGAGAAGAATATTTAACATCAGAAGAATTAACGCCTGGAATAAGTGAAATAGCAAGAAAGAAAAGAATTAAGTTGTCTCTTAATATAGATATGCCACTTAATGTTACAAGTGGTTTAACAAGAAGTGATTTCACAAAAGCACTTTCTGGAAATACAAACGATAAAAACCATATTTTTGAAGATAATGCAGGATTATTTTACGATATGGAACAAAAATATAAAGTTAATGGAATCTTTTTAGCAGCAATAGGAATTCATGAAAGTGGATGGGGAACATCAGATATTTCTACACAAAAGAAGAATTTGTTTGGATATAAAGCTTATGATAATTCACCTTTTGCCTCATCTGCGATTTTTGAGAGTTATCAATATGGAATAGAATTAGTAGCTAGAATGCTTGCAAGAGATTATTTAAATGAAGAAGGAACAGTAATTTTTGAAGGAGAAGTTGCTACTGGAAAATTTTATAATGGACCAACAGTAAATGGTGTAAATACAAAATATGCAAGTGATAAAGAATGGGGTACAAAAATATATAATACAATGGTTTCATTGTATAATGAAATATAACAGAAAGGAAAAATGATGAAAAGAAAGGCAATAAGAGGAAATATAAATTTAATAAACAAAATTATATTTGTAATAAATATTGCTTTATTGATAGTTTTATTTTTTGGATATAAACATATTTTTCAAGTGGAAACTACTAAGAAAATATATGCAGAAGAATCAGCTAGATTTATTGAAGAAAACAAAACTCCAGTTTTCAAAATAGAACAAATAATTACATATAGTAATGCTTATGTAGATGATAAAAGTGATGGTAATTTATCAGATCTTGATATAAGTCAATTCACAGATATGCAAATAATAATAGACAATAAATCTAAAAGTGAAGAAATTACAGCAGAAAATACAGTTAATCAATTATTTATAACTGATATAAAAATAGAATCAAATTCAGAAGCAGGAGAAAAAATATTTAATTATAAAAATCCATTAAATTGTGGAAAATATACAGAATTACAAAACTTTAGCGATGATGGAATATTGTTTAATGTTGTTAATTCGAATGAAAAGAATGATGCTGCAAATTATGATGAAAATGTTTTCTACACAGATTGTTCAAATCCAATTTCTTTAGGATATATAAATAAAAACATAATAACAAATGGACAAATTAATACAGATAATGCTTCTATCGCATTTAATGGTTCCATTTTGAAAGATGCAGGCATAGATATAGAATCATTAAATACAACTATTAAATTTAAAATCCACATAATAAATAATTATAATGAAGAATATGTATGCAATGTAAAAATAGATAATGATTTAACAACAGAAGAGGGTATTTCTTCAGGATATATAATGAACATTAAAAATCCAAAAAATAATGAGTTTAGCTTTATAAAAATAGATAGTTAAAATCAAGTCTGATTATAGTTTCAGGCTTGATTTTTTTTGCATATTTCGTTATAATTTAAACGTAATGTGCCTATAGCTCAGCGGGATAGAGCAGTCGCCTCCTAAGCGACCGATGATGGTTCGAGTCCGTCTAGGCACACCAAAAAAATTATGCTTTAAAAGGACTCGAAAAGGAGGAATAGAAAATAGTCCAGTGAACTATTTTCCCGACGCGGCTTGCCGAGTCCGTCTAGGCACACCAATTAGTTTAAAGGAGTATCTTTTGGAAGAAAAATTTATGAGAGAAGCTTTAAAAGAAGCAAAAAAAGCTCTTGATATAGAAGAAGTTCCAGTTGGAGCTGTAATAGTTAAAGATGGAAAAATAATTGCAAAAGCACATAATGAAAAAGAAACAAAAAAAGACTCTACTTGTCATGCAGAAATTCTAGCAATTAAAAAAGCTTGTAAGAAATTAAATGCTTGGAGATTACTTGATTGTGAAATGTATGTAACATTAGAGCCATGTTCAATGTGTGCAGGAGCACTTATAAATTCTAGAATTAAAAAAGTATATATTGGTACAGATGATGAAAAAACAGGAGCATGTGGATCAGTGTTAAATTTATTAGAAGATTATAAATTTAATCATAAAATTGAAATAGAGAAATATATATTAAAAGAAGAATGCGAGAAATTACTAAAACAGTTTTTTAAGTTTTTAAGGGAGAGAAATAAAAATGACAATAAATCTAGTTAAAAAGATTTTGTTTTTACTTCTAATAATTGTATTATTAGTGGGTGTAGTAAAAATTATGCAAAGATATGAAGTTGAAGGTGAAAAAGTTTTACCATTCTCAATAAGTAAAATTCTTTTAGTAAGTACAGTAGATGGAAAAGTAACAGATGACCATGAACATATATGGAATGTGGGAGTTACACAAGTAAATGATGTTTATGTGTATATTGACAAAACAATGGAAACAGATGATACCATAAAAGAAATAAAATTCGAAAACTTTGTTATAAACAAAAAGCCACAAAAAGGAACAGTAAAGCTTTTAAGACCAACAGGAGAACTTCAAAATTTATATACATATAGTGAACAAGATTATTTAAATGATGGACTAGCATTTAGTGGTGCTGTGATTGATGATATGAAAAATATGGAAATCTCTAATGTTGGCGGAATGGTAGGTTTTAGATTTTCGTTAGAAGATTTAGGTACATATATATCAAATGAAGATTCAGAAATTACTTATGATGGAAAATTACTTTCAAATCTGGGAGTAACGGTTGAAGAGATAAAATTTGATGTAGATTTTGATGTTATAATTACAACAAATGATGATATTAGTTTTAAAGGAACTCTACATTTAGATTTACCATTAGATACAATTATAGAAGAAGGTTCACCAAATAAAGAATTAACAGATTTTGATGATGTAGTATTTAAAAGAGTATAAAAACTATTGCAAAATAGCAAAATTCATTATATAATCTTTTAAGTTAAAGTGGCTTTTCTTAAGGAAGGTATGCTTCAATAAAAAGCTATGAATCTCGTCAGGTTCGGAAGAAAGCAGCGATAAGTAGTGTATTTATGTGAGTTCGCATGCCTTCCTTAAGGAAAGCCTTTACAGTAAGAAAATTAAAGGAGGAAAATATGTCATATACAGCTCTTTATAGAAATTTTAGACCACTTAAATTTGCAGATATGGTAGGGCAAGACCATATCACTAAAACATTGAGAAATCAAGTAATTTCTAATAGAGTTGGACATGCATATCTATTTACTGGTGGAAGAGGAACAGGTAAAACTACATCTGCTAAAATATTAGCAAGAGTTGTCAATTGTTTAAATCCACAAGATGGGGAACCTTGTAATGAATGTGAAATATGTAAGGAAATTTTAGAAGGTTCTCTAACAGATGTTGTAGAAATGGATGCTGCATCAAATAATAGTGTAGAAGATATTAGAAGTATTCGTGATGAAGTAAATTTTCTTCCAACAAAAGCAAAATATAGAGTATATATTATAGATGAGGTTCACATGCTTTCAACAGGAGCTTTTAATGCATTATTAAAAACATTAGAAGAGCCACCTGAACATGTCAAGTTTATTTTAGCAACAACAGAACCACAAAAGCTTCCTACTACAATACTTTCAAGATGTCAAAGATTTGATTTTAAGAAAATACCAGAAAACGATATTATAAAAAGATTAAATATAATATGTAATGAATCAAATATAAAAATAGATGAAGAAGCTTTAAAAATTATAGCAGTACTTTCAGAAGGACACATGAGAGATGCAATTAGTATTTTAGAAAGATGTAGTCAAGAAGAAAATACAGAAATTATTACAACTGATGAAGTAAAAGAATTAGTTGGACTTCCAAAATTAGAATACATAAACAGACTTTCACGAGCTATTTTAGAAAAAGATACAATAAAAGCTTTAGAAGTAATAGATGATGTAATAAATGATGGAAAAGATTTATACAATTATTTATGGGAAGTAGTGAAATATTTTAAAGATATTTTAGTATATAAAGCTACAAATGATTTAAAGCTATATTCTAAAGAAGAATTAGAAGAAATTAAAAAGTTAGCAGATATTTCAGAAGAACAAACATTATTAAATATAATTTATGAATTATCTGATTTAGAAAATGATTTAAAATGGTCATCACAAAAAACAATTATGTTCCAAACTGGTATTATAAAAGTTTGTAGACAAGAGTTTATTTCTTCTAATAATGGTTCAAGTATAGAAAAAAGATTACAACTTATAGAACAAAAATTAGCAAACTTAGATGTAAATAAAGCACAACCAGTAGAAGTAGAAAAAGTGGTTTCAAATATACAAGAAAAAAAGCTAAAAGTTGAAAATGTAGAAGAAAATAAAAAAGAAACAACTCAATCTTCAAGTAATGTACAAACAGCATGGAAAAGAGTTATAGATACATTAAAAAGAAATGGAAAAATTAGATTATATACATCTTTAATAAATACAAGAATAAATGAAGTAAATGATTTAGTTTGGGAAGTTGAATTTCCTAACGGATTAACTTCATTTAATGAAAAAATATTAGAAGATGTTAATAATAAAAATGAATTAGTAGCAGAAATATTAAAAGTTACCGGAAAACAAGTTCATTTAAGATATAAAGATTTAAAAAAAGAAGGTAACTCACAAAGTAATACAAAATCATCTATAAATGATTTAGGAATAGATATAAATATTATAGATTAATTTTAAGGAGGAATTTATATAATGAGTAAAAGAGGTGGATTTCCAGGAGGAATGGGAGGCTTCGGCGGAATGAATATAAATCAATTAATGAAAGAAGCTAAAAAAATGCAAGCAGATATGGAAAAATCACAAGAAGAATTAGGAAGCAGAGAATTTGATGCAACAGCAGGTGGTGGAGCAGTATATGTAAAAGTATCAGGAAATAAAGTAGTAAAGGAAATCAAACTTACAAAAGATGTTGTGGACCCAGATGATGTAGAAATGCTACAAGATTTGATTTTAACATCTGTAAATGAAGCTTTAAGAAAAGTTGATGAAGCTCAATCAGCACAACTTGGAAAATATAATATACCAGGATTAATGTAAAATATAAGATAAAGGGAAAAAAATATGTCATATTATTCACCTTCAATAGAAAAATTAATAGAAAGTTTTGAAAAGTTACCTAGTATAGGACACAAAACTGCTCAAAGATTAGCGTTTTATATGCTTGACTTAAGTCAAGAAGAAACAGAAGAATTTACAAATTCTATTTTAAATGCTAAAAAGAATTTGCATTTTTGCTCAAAATGTTTTAACATATCAGATACTGATCCTTGCAATATTTGTTCAAATCCTAAAAGAGATAATTCTATTATTTGCGTTGTTGAAGATGTCAGAGATGTAATTGCAATGGAAAGAACACACGAATATAACGGTGTTTATCATGTTTTACATGGCTCAATATCTCCTATGAATGGAATTGGACCTGATGATATAAAAATAAAAGAATTACTAACTAGAATAATGAATGAAGAAACAAAAGAAATAATATTAGCTACAAATCCTAGAGTAGAAGGAGAAGCTACATCTATGTATATTTCTAAATTAGTAAAACCATTAGGAATAAAAACTACAAGAATTGCTAGAGGAATTCCTGTCGGTGGTGACTTAGAATATACAGATGAGATTACTCTTACAAAGGCTCTAGAAGGTAGAAGTGAAATATAAATATTTTAAGTATCATTAATAAAAAACGAAGAATAAAATATATAATAATTCTTGTTTTAAGGAGAGTCATTATGCAAAAAAATAAAAAGATAGTAATATTAGGTGGAGGAACAGGGACTTCATTTGTTTTAAAAGGTTTAAAATATTTCCCTGTAGATATTACAGCAGTCATTACTGTATCAGATGATGGTGCAAGCACAGGAAGACTTAGAAAAGAATTTTCTACCCCAGCAGTAGGAGATATTAGAAAAGTTTTAAGTAACTTATCTACATTACCAGACGAAGTTAGAGATGTTATGGAATATAGATTATCTACATATAGTGAACTTAATGGTCACGCACTTGGAAATTTAATTTTAACTTCTTTAATTAGAGAAACTGGAAGTTTAAAAACAAGTATTGAATATTTAAGTAAAATTTTGGACGTAAAACATAAAGTTTTACCACTTTCAGAAGATTGCTTAACTTTAATGGGAGAAACAACAGATGGTGAAGTTATAGAGGGAGAAGAGGAAATAACAAAAGCAAATAAAAAATACTCTAAATTTTTCTATAAAGAAGAACCACATGTTTTACCAGAAGTATTTAAAGCAATAGAAGAAGCAGATTTAATTATTTTAAGTATGGGAAGTTTATATACAAGTGTTATGCCACATATAATTTGTAAAGATGTTGTTTCTGCAATTAAAAAAGCAAAAGCAAAAGTTCTATATATATGTAATGCAATGACTCAACCAGGTGAAACAGATGGCTTTGGAGTAAGTGATCATGTTAATGTATTAGAACAATATTTAGGAAAAGATGCAATAGATGTTGTTATTGCAAGTAATACAGTTATTCCTAAAGAAATGCTTAAAAAATATGAAACAGAAGAACAAAAAGATCAAGTTCCAATTGATTATGAAAATATAAGAAAAGGAAATTATGAATTAATAGAAGATGACTTATTAACAACAACAGATGGAACTATAAAACATAATAGCTTAAAATTAAGTTCAGTAATTTTCTCATATTTAATGAGATAAAACTTTGTATTTAATATATAAAAAAGACTTAAAATCACTTTAAGTCTTTTTTGTTTTCTTTTTGAATTTTATTTATTTTTTTATCAATAGATTTTAATTTCATATTTGCAAATAAGCCATTTTTCTGCTTTATGATTTCCTTTTCTTCAAGTAATTTATTTACTAAAATTTTATTTTCATCAGAAAGAGAATACAAGATTTTTGCTTTTTCAATATTTTCTTTTACAAGTTCTTCATAATCTTTCTTTTCTCCATATAATCCCATAAAAAATCCCTCCTGAAATGATATTAGAAGTATATTACTAATTTTTTATAAAGTCAATTTTTAAAATAATCCATAATTCCAATATAAATACTCCAAGCTAGTTCATCTTGATATTTTTCTGTTTGTAAAAGTTTATTTTCTTCAGCATTTGATAAAAATCCACATTCTACAATTACAAGTGGAATATTTACTTTGTTAGTTAAATAAATTCCAGAAATAGATTTTATTTCTCGTGTTTTTTCTTTCTTTAAAAAATAGTTTAAACTTGTTTGAATATTTTTAGCAATTTCTTTACTTGTATCATCTTTATTTTTGAAAAAAGTTTGCCAACCACTGTACTGAGTTTGTTCTAGCTTATTCATGTGTATTGACAAAAACAGTTCAGCATTAGAATTATTTGCAATTTCTACTCTATTTTTCATATCAGAAATTTTCTTTTCTCTAATAGTATTGCTATCTGTTTCATAAATTCCATTTTCATCAGAACGAGTTAAAATTACATTACAATTAGAGCTTTCAAGTAAATTTTGTAATTTTAAAACAATATCTAAATTTAAGTCAGATTCAATTGTTCCATCTTCTGCAACAGCTCCACCATCTGGGTTGCCGTGTCCAGCATCTAAAATAATTGTATGGTTAGATACAGGAGTTGATGAAACAGTTTGAGTTTTTAAATAATTGTTACTAAAAAAACTATAATAAAAAATAGATATAATTAAACTTAAATTTATAAAAATTAGTCTCTTTTTATTTAGTAAAAGCATAAGAAATCTCCTAATAATAAAGTAAAGTTTATTACATTTTATGAAGAGCATTGTTGTTTATGATTTAAAGTATTATAAATAAAATAATTTATTTTAAATTTAATAATTTATATAGCAAAAAAAATAAATAAACAGTTAATTTAAATTTGCATAATTCATAAAAAAATGGCAAAAATACCTTAAAAAAGCATAAGGGGATTTTTATGAAAAAGTACAAAAAATTAAATATAAGAGGAACTCTTTTAGATAGAAATCAATTAGCTAAGCATATTGAAAAAACTGCATCTGAACATAATACTAGAAGTTCTTCAAATAAAAATACTTATCCAATTAATAATTTAATAGAAGATTATAAATTTATTTTAGAAACTTATAATTTACTTACAAAGCACATAAAACTTGGAATAAAAATTCATGCTGCTGGTGAATGGATTTTAGATAATTTTTATATTATTGAGGAAACAGTAAAGACAATTCAAAAAGAGCTTACTGTAAAAAAATATAAAAATATGATAGGACTGTCTAATGATAGATTTATGGGATTTGCTAGAAGTTATGTGTTAGCAGAAGAAATTGTAGCTTTTTCAGATTGTAAAATAGACAGAGAACTTATTGATGTTGCACTTAAAGCTTATCAAAAAAAGAAGCTTTTAAGTATGGAAGAACTTTGCAATATAGGAATCTTCTTAAAAATATCATTAATTTCTCACATTAAAGAACTTTGTGAAAAAATTTATTCTTCTCAAGTTCAAAAATATAGAGCAGAAAGCATAATAGAGAGAATTGTTGAAAAGAAAAATAATAACTTAATATTTAATAATAATACAAAATATTTGAAAGTAAATGATGAAAAATTAAAATATTCTTTTATAGAATATATGTCTTATAAATTAAAAATATATGGAAAAGATGCAGTAGCATATCAAAATATATTATCAAAAGAGGTACAAAAATTAGGATTATCTATATCAGAAGTTATTCAAAAAGAACATTTTCATATTGCTAATATAAAAATTACTATGGGAAATTGTATAACAAGTATTAAAGAGATAAATAGAATTGATTTTACAGAATTATTTAGTTATATGAATGCTTCTGAAGAAATATTAAAATTAGATCCAGCTGGAATTTATAATAAAATGGATGAAGAAAGTAAAAGTTATTATAGACAAATTATTGAAAAAAAAGCTAGAAAAAATAAAATTTCAGAAATATATATATCTGAAAAATTAATAGAACTTTGCAGAAAATATGAAGGATTAAAAGGCATTGAAAATTTAAAAAAATCACATATTGGATATTATTTGATGAAACAAGATGGAATAAAAGAATTAGATAATATTCTAGAAATTAAATCAAGGAAAAAGTTAACCTTTAGTCAAAAAGCAAGACTTTATATTGCTATTAGTATTTTAATGCCATTATATTTTTGTTTAATCTTATATTTATTATTATTTAATATTAGTCAAAAACTTATTATATCATTAACAATTTCTATACTTTCTTATATTCCAATTTCTGAAATATTTTTAAGAATAGAAAATTATTTAATGAGTAAATTTAAAAGTCCTACTTTAATACCAAAAATGGATTATGAGAAAGGTATTCCAGAAGATAAAAGTACTTTTGTTGTAATTCCAACAATATTAAAATCAAAAGAAAAAGTTAAAGAGATGTTTGATAAATTAGAAGTATATTATTTAGCAAACAAATCTGAAAACTTATATTTTGCATTACTTGGAGATTGCTCTGAAGAAGATAAGCCAGTAAAAGAATTTGATAGTGAAGTAATAGCAAGTGGTATAGAATTATGTAATAAATTAAACGAAAAATATAAAACAGATAAATTTAACAAATTTCATTTTTTATATAGAAAAAGAGAGTGGAGCGATTCAGAAAATGCATATATTGGATGGGAAAGAAAAAGAGGGTTACTTACAACTTTTAATAGATATATAACTAGAATAATAGACAATGATTTTTTAGAAAATACTATTGAAAAACAAAAAATTAAACTTCCAAAAATTAAATATATTATAACTCTAGATAGCGATACAAACTTGAATTTAAAAACAGCTTCTAAATTAATAGGAGCAATGGGTTACATTTTAAATGTTCCAGTTATAAAAGATTATAAGGTAGTAGATGGATATGGGATTATGCAACCAAGAATTGGAATGGACCTTTCAATAGCACAAAAAAGTTTCTTTATTGAATTATATAGTATGAAAGGTGGAATAGATTGCTACACAAATGCTATATCAGATATATATCAAGATTATTTTGATGAAGGAATTTTTACTGGAAAAGGTATTTATGATGTAGAGGTATATAATGAAATTTTACATGATGAATTTCCAGAAAACACAATTTTAAGTCATGATTTATTAGAGGGAAATTTCTTAAGATGTGGACTTTTAACAGATGTAATGCTTTTAGATGGTTATCCTTCAAGATATATTCCTTATATTTTGAGAAATCATAGATGGACAAGAGGAGACTGGCAGATTATAAAATGGCTTCAAAATATAAGATTAAATGAAATTTCAAAATTTAAAATATATGATAATTTGAGAAGAAGTTTACTTCCAATATTTAGTTTAATATTAATTCTATTTTCTACTTTAGGAATTTTCAAAAATGCTTTATCAGATGGAATAGTTTTTGGAGTTTCAGTAGTATCAATTGTAATTCCATATTTGATAGATATAATAAATTATGTAATTTTTAAAGAAAGTAATATTACTGGCTCTGTTTATGCATATAAAAAGTTTTCAAAAGAATTAAATAGTATAAAAATAAGTGTTAGTAGAATTTTCTTACAAATATTATTTTTACCTTATGAAGCCATACAAAATGTAGATGCAATTGTAAGAAGTATATATAGAATGAAAAATAAAACAAAACTTTTAGAATGGGTTACAGCAGAAGATGCAGAAAGAAATTCTGAAACAAGTTTAATTTATGTTTATAAAGAAATGAATGTAAATTTTATAATTGGAGTTTTGTTTTTAGTAATACCAGGTATTATATCAAAAGTTTTAAGTTTAATATGGATAATTGCTCCAATAATTGCATGGTATATCAGTTTAGATAACAATAAAGAATCTGTTATTAAAGAAAACGATAAGAGATATTTAATCGAGATTGCAAGAAGAACATGGAAATTTTTTGAAAAATATGTAAATGAAGAAAATAATTATTTAATGCCAGATAATTATCAAGAAGATAGAAACAATAAGATAGTAAATAGAACATCATCTACAAATATTGGATTAGAGCTAGTAGCTATTATATCAGCTTATGATTTAGGATTTATAAACTTTAAAAAAACAATAGAAATTTTAAACAAAGTTATTTTTACAATTAGTGGTCTTAATAAATGGAATGGGCACTTATATAACTGGTATAATACAAAAACTTTAATACCTCTTTTGCCAAGATATATATCAACAGTAGATAGTGGAAATTTTGTTGGTTATTTATATATAGTTAAAAACTTTCTTATAGAAAATAAAAATAGGGGAGACTTAGAAAATTTAATAAATACTGTAACAGAACTTATAGATAATGCAGATTTCTCAAAATTATATAGTGAAAAAACAAGATTATTGTCAATAGGATATAATTTAGAAGAAAATAAATTAACAGATTCATATTACGATTTTTTAGCATCAGAGGCAAGACAAGCAAGTATAGTAGCAATTGCAAAAGGTGATATTCCAGTAAAGCATTGGAATAATTTAAGTAGAACTCTTACAAGTTTAAATGGATATAAAGGTTTAGTTTCATGGACTGGAACTGCTTTTGAATATTTAATGCCAAATATAAATTTAAAACGATATAAAGGAAGTCTTTTAGATGAAGCAAGTAAATTTGCAATAATGAGTCAAATTGAATATTGTAAAAAATTAGGAGTTCCATGGGGAATATCAGAATCAGCTTTTAATTTAAGAGATTTAAATAATAATTATCAATATAGAGCTTTTGGTATACCTTGGCTTGGATTAAGAAGAGGTTTAGAAGATGATATTGTAGTTTCTCCATATAGTACTTGTTTATCTCTAGAAGATGAGCTAGAAAGTGGAGTAAAAAATTTAAAACGAATAGAAAAAGATGGTGGTTTAGGAGAATATGGTTTTTATGAATCAATAGATTACACACCTTCAAGAGTAAAAACAGGAGAAAAAGAAGTTGTAAAAACATATATGGCACATCATCAAGGCTTGATTTTATTATCTATTAATAATGTTTTAAACAAAAATATTTTAAGAAAAAGATTTAATAACAATCCAGAAATAGAAGCAACAAATATTTTGTTAGAAGAAAGAATGCCAATACAAATGATTATTACTAAAGAGAAAAAAGAGAAAATTACAAAAACAAAAAATTTAAATTTAGGCTCATATTTAGAAAGAGTAATAGAAGAACCAGATAAGAGATTTAAAAATATAAATGTTATTTCAAATGATAGATATAAAATAACAATAGATGATACTGGAGAAAGCATTAGTGAATTTGATGGTTTAATGGTAAACAAGTTTAAAGAAACTTCAGAATTAAATCAAAGAATGAATAGCTTTATAAGAAATATAAAAACAAAAAAAGTAATTGATATTAAGGAAAACGCAAAAGTTATATTTTCTCCAGATAGAGCAAAATTTATTAAACAAGAAAACAATTTAAAAATAGAAGAAATAATTAGTTTAGATCCAAATAGAGGAATAGAAATTAGAAGAATTCAAATAGAAAATCTTGGAAGTTCAGAAGAATTTCTAGAAGTAATTACAGATTTTGAGCCTTCTTTATCTAAAAAAATGCAAGAGTATTCTCACCCAATTTTTAATAAATTGTTCATGAAAATAGAAGAAGAAAATGAGAATATTATATTTGAGAAAAAAGATAGAGATTTAGAACAAAGTAAATTTTTAGCAACAACTTTATACACAGAAAACGAACAAATTGTGGATTTTGAATATGAAATAGATAAAGAAAAATATTTAGGAAGAGAAAATATAGATACTTCTAAAATTTTTAAGAATCAGAAAAACTTTTCAAAAGTGATTTCTCAAGTAACAGATCCAATTATTGCAATGAAAAGAACAATAAAAATTAGAAGTAAAGAAAAAGCAAATATTAATTTTTTAATAGCTGTTTCAGATACTAAAGAAGAAGCAATTGAAAATCTAGAAAACATAAAAAGTGATGAAGAAATTGTTAGAATACTAAACATCGCAAAAGTAAGAAGTGAAGAAGAAAGCAAGTATTTACAAGTAGATACAAAAAAATTGGATTTATATTTTAGATTATTAAAATATATATTAAGATTAAATCCTTTAAGAGAAGTTTTAAAAATAGAAACTGCACAAATCGATAGTTTGTGGAAATATGGCATTTCTGGAGATAATCCAATAGTGCTAGTTAAAATAAAAAATATTGAAGATATTTATGTTGTTGAAGAAATAATTAGTAGTTATGAGTATTATAGAGCAAAAAAGATATTTATAGATTTAGTTATATTAAATTTAGAAACAGATGTATATGAACGATATGTAAGAGATTCTATAAATGAAGTTATTTCAAATAAACAAATAGATTATTTGAAGAATAGAAATTCTGGTATTTTTATTTTAAATAAAGATGAAATGTTAAAAGAAGATTTAAATGTAATAGAATTTAAATCAAGATTAGTATTAGATGCAGAAAAAGGTGGATTAGAAGAATTATTAAAAGAACTGGAAAAACAAGAAAAATCTATTAAAAAATTAAAAAAAGAAAAAAATATAAAGTCAGATACAGAAGTATATCCACTAAAAAAAGAAGAATTATTATTTGATAATTCTTATGGTGGTTTTACAAAGGATTGTAAAGAATATTTAATTTACAAAAATGATGAAAATTTACTTCCATCTGTTTGGAGTAATGTTATTTGTAATAGCTTTTTTGGTACAGTTGTAACAGATAATTTAGGTGGTTTTACTTGGAATAAAAACAGTAGACTAAATAGATTAACAGCTTGGAGCAATGATAGAGTAACAGATTTACCATCAGAAATCTTTTATATTAAAGATGAAGATAATAAAATGGTTTGGACATTAAATTCAGGTGTTATTCCAAATAAAAATTATTATTATGTGGTACATGGTTTTGGGTACACAAAATTTAAAAATTCAAATGATAATCTAAATCAAGAAGTTGAAGTTTTTGTGCCAAATGAAGAACACTTAAAAATTCTTAAATTTAGAATTAAAAATATTGTGAATGAAAAAAGAAAAATACGATTACTAGTTTATATAAAAACAGTTTTAGGAGAAGATGAATTTTTAACTAATGGAAATTTATATGTTGAAAAGCATAAAAATATTTTAAAAATAAAAAATGTTTTTAATGAAGAATGTTTTCAAAATAAAATTATGTATGTAACAAGTAATTTAGATATTAATAGCTTTACAGGAGAAAAAGATAACTTTTTTGGTAGTGGAGATGTTTTAAATCCAGATGCTTTGTATACAAACTTAAATAATAAGTCAGGATTAGGTAAAAATTCTTGCGTTGGAATAGAATTTATTTTGAAATTAGATAAATTTGAAGATAAAAATTTTTATATAATAATTGGTGAAGAAAATAATTTTGAAGATATTTTAAGAATAAAAGAAAAGTATAACAATATAGATAATATTCAAAACGAATTAAATAAAACACAAGAAAAATGGAATGATATTTTAAATATTGTAAAAGTAAAAACTCCTTCAGAATCAATAAATATTATGATGAATGGATGGCTTGTGTATCAAACATTAGCAAGTAGAATTTTAGGAAGGACAGGATATCACCAATCTGGTGGTGCTTATGGCTTTAGAGACCAACTTCAAGATACTTTGGGAATAAAATATATAGATTCTAATTATTTAAAAGAACAGATAATAAATTGTGCAAGACATCAATTTATAGAAGGAGATGTGCTTCATTGGTGGCATAATGAAACAAAAAAAGGAATAAGAACTAGATTTTCAGATGATATGTTATGGCTTGTTTATGCAGTAATAGAATATGTAAATTTTGAAAATGATATGAGTTTGCTAGATGAGATGGTTGAATTTTTAAAAGGAGATACTTTAACAGAAGGTGAAGTAGAACGATATGATACTTTTTATGCTAGTAATATAAAAGAAAGTATATTTGACCACTGTATAAGAGCGATAGAACTTACTATAAGTAAAGGCATTGAACCTTTTCCAAAAATAGGTTCAGGAGATTGGAATGATGGTTTTAGCAAAGTTGGTGTAAAAGGAGAAGGTAAAAGTGTTTGGCTTGGAATTTTCTTATATGATATTTTAAATAGATTTATACCAATTTGTGAATTTAAAAATAGAAAAGATTTGGTAGATAAATTTTCAGAATATAAAGAGTTATTAAAAAGAAATGTAAATACTATTGGTTGGGATGGAAGATGGTTTAAAAGAGCAATTACAGATGATGGTAAAGAAATTGGAAGCATAAATTCAGAAGAATGTAGAATAGATAGTATTTGCCAAAGCTGGTCTGTTATATCAGGAATAGGAGATAATGATAAAAAATTTATAGCTCTTGAAGAAGCAGAAAATTATTTAGTTGATAAAGAAAACAAAATAATAAAGTTATTTGATCCTCCATTTGAAAAATCTGATATAAATCCAGGATATATAAAATCTTATCCGCCAGGAATTAGAGAAAATGGTGGGCAATATACTCACAGTAGTTGTTGGTTTATAATTGCAGAAACACTTTTAGGGTTTGGAGATAAAGCAGTAGAATTTGCTGAGTTTGTTAATCCAATTGAACATTCTAAAAATAGAGAAGAATCTAAAAGATTTAAATTAGAACCTTATGTTTTAGAAGCAGACTTATATAGTAATAAAGATTTAGTAGGACGAGGTGGATGGAATTGGTATACAGGCTCTAGTAGCTGGTATTATAAAGCAATTCTAGAATATATTTTAGGACTAAAAATAGAAAAAGGATTTTTAAGAATCGAGCCATGTATTTCAAAAAGCTGGAAAGAATATGAAATTCAATATAAATACAAAACTACATTATATAAAATAAAAGTAAAGAATAATAAAGGTAAAAATACTGGTGTAGACAAATTTATAGTAAATGGAGAAGAGATTAAAGATAAAAAAATATTATTACAAGATAGTTGTAAAATTTTCAATATTGAAGTTTTTATGTAATAAATTTGAAAAAAAACTTGTACAAAATTGTTAAATATGATATAACGATATAGTAGAATTAAAATTTCTTTTAGAAAGGCGGTAATTCTGTGGAAGAGATTGTTGAAAAAGATAAGAAAACTATATTAGTAGTAGATGATGAACAAAGTATAATGGAATTATTAGTATTTAATTTACAAAAAGAAGGTTATAACACATTACAAGCCTATGATGGTGTTACAGCTGTTGAAATGGCTATTAATGAAAAACCAGATTTAATTTTATTAGATGTTATGATTCCAAAACTAGATGGAATATCTGTATGTAAAAAAATTAGATATGCTTTAAATATATCAAATATTCCAATACTAATGATATCTGCAAAAGATACTGAATCAGATAAAATTGTTGGATTAGAAATGGGAGCAGATGATTATATTACAAAGCCTTTTCAAATTAGAGAGGTTATGGCACGAATTAAGGCAAATTTAAGAAAAGCAGAATTAAATGCAAACATGGAAATAAATAATCAAAAAAGCGAAGATAAAGATAATATAATTAAAGTTGGTGACTTAACACTTGATCTTAAGAAAGTTGAGGCCAGAGTTAAAGGTGAAGTTATAAACTTAACTAAAAAAGAATTTGATGTTTTAAAATATTTAGCTAGTCAACCTGGAGAAGTTGTAACTAGAGAAATGTTACTTCGTGAAGTTTGGGAATATGAAGAATATGTTGGTGCAATTAGAACAATAGATGTTACTATGAATAGAATTAGAGATAAAATAGAAAAAGATAAAGCAAATCCTAAAATCCTTATAACAAAAAGAGGAGTAGGATATTATGTAACAGATAAAACCTAA
>CANRPX010000011.1 GCA_947632605.1 uncultured Clostridia bacterium
AGTAATTGTATTATTATTACATAAAAAAGAAATAATAAAAGAAAAATTAGTATTGAAAAAATTTTATTTTATATTATAATATATAAGGATTTTATTATATTTTTTTATATAAAGTACATTATAGGAATAGGAGTGTTTAAAGTATGAATAAAGAATATAAAATTGTAGACAGTGTAGAAAGTTTAGAAGAGACTATTAAAAATGTTAAAGAAGCACAAAAAGAGTTTTCTAAATTTACTCAAGAAAAAGTAGATAAAATATTCTTAGCCGCTGCTATTGCTGCAAATAGTGCAAGAATTCCACTTGCTAAAATGGCAGTAGAAGAAACAGGAATGGGAGTTGTTGAAGACAAAGTAATTAAAAATCATTATGCTTCAGAATATATCTACAACAAATATAGAAATGAAAAAACTTGTGGAGTGTTAGAAGAAGATCCAGCTTATGGAATAAAGAAAGTTGCAGAACCTATTGGATTAATCGGAGCTGTTATTCCAACTACTAATCCAACATCTACTGCTATTTTTAAAACATTAATTTCTTTAAAAACAAGAAATGGAATTATTATTAGTCCACATCCAAGAGCAAAGAATTCAACAATCTCTGCAGCAAAAATAGTTTTAGAAGCAGCTGTAAAGGCAGGAGCACCAAAAGGAATAATTGCATGGATAGATGTTCCATCTTTAGAGCTTACAAATACATTAATGCAAAATTCAGATATTATTTTAGCTACTGGTGGACCTGGAATGGTTAAATCAGCATATTCTAGTGGAAAACCAGCATTAGGAGTAGGAGCCGGAAATACACCAGCTGTAATTGATGAATCAGCAAATATTTTGTTAGCAGTAAATTCTATAATACATTCTAAAACTTTTGATAATGGTATGATATGTGCATCAGAACAATCTGTTATAGCACTAGATAAAGTATATGATAAAGTAAAAGAAGAATTTATAAAAAGAGGATGCTACTTCTTAAATAATGAAGAAATAGAAAAAGTTAGAAAAACAATTATTATAAATGGTGCATTAAATGCAAAAATAGTTGGACAAAAAGCATATAAAATTGCTGAACTTTCAGGAATTAAGGTACCAGAAAATACAAAGATTTTAATAGGTGAAGTTGAAAGTGTTGATTTATCAGAAGAATTTGCACATGAAAAACTTTCTCCAGTTCTTGCAATGTACAGAGCAAAAAATTTTGATGATGCTATTGAAAAAGCTGTACATTTAATAGAAGATGGAGGCCTTGGACATACAACATCACTATATATAAATACAATTACTGAAAAAGAAAAAATTGAAAAATTTTATACAAATATGAAAACTTATAGAGTATTAATAAATACACCTTCATCACAAGGAGGTATTGGTGATTTATACAACTTTAAGTTAACACCATCTTTAACACTACGGATGTGGTTCTTGGGGTGGAAATTCAGTATCAGAAAATGTAGGAATTAAACATTTATTAAATATAAAAACAGTTGCTGAAAGGAGAGAAAATATGCTTTGGTTTAGAACACCTGAAAAGGTATATATTAAAAAAGGTTGCTTACCAGTTGCCTTAGAAGAATTAAAATATGTAATGGATAAAAAGAAAGTATTTATAGTTACAGATACATTTCTTTTTGAAAATGGTTATACAAAATGTATAACAGACAAATTAAATGAATTAGGAATTGAGCATACAACTTTCTCAAATGTAGCACCAGATCCAACATTAGAATGTGCAATTGAAGGAACAAAAGCAATGAATGAATTTAAACCTGATTGTATTATTGCAATTGGTGGTGGTTCAGCAATGGATGCAGCAAAAATTATGTGGGTAATGTATGAACATCCAGAAGTAGATTTTATGGATATGGCAATGAGATTTATGGATATAAGAAAAAGAATTTATACTTTTCCTAAAATGGGAGAAAAAGCATATTTTATTGCAGTACCAACATCAGCAGGTACTGGTTCAGAAGTAACACCATTTGCTGTTATAACAGATGAGAAAACAGGAACAAAATATCCTTTAGCAGATTATGAATTAATGCCAAAGATGGCAATTGTAGATAGTGATTTAATGATGAACGCACCAAAAGGATTAACATCAGCTTCTGGTATTGATGCTGTAACACACGCATTAGAGGCTTATGCATCAATGATGGCAACAGAATATACAGATGGATTAGCAATTCAAGCTTTGAAAAACATATTTGAGTATTTACCAAGAGCTTATGATAACGGTGCAAATGATCCAGAAGCTAGAGAAAAAATGGCAAATGCTGCAACAATGGCTGGTATGGCTTTTGCAAATGCATTTTTAGGTGTATGTCACTCAATGGCACATAAATTAGGAGCATTTCATCACTTACCACATGGAATTGCAAATGCATTAATGATAGATTATGTATTAAGATTTAATGCAGCAGAAGTTCCAGAAAAAATGGGAACATTTCCACAATATGATCATCCACATACTTTAAGAAGATATGCAGAAATTGCAGAAGCTTTGAATTTAGGTGGAAATAATGATGAAGAAAAATTAGATAATTTAATAAAAGCAATAGATGAATTAAAAGAGAAAATTGGTATAAAGAAAACAATAAAAGAGTACGGTGTAGATGAAAAAGCTTTCTTAGACAATTTAGATGCTATGACAGAACAAGCTTTTGATGATCAATGTACAGGAGCAAATCCAAGATTACCATTAATGAGCGAAATAAAAGAAATGTATTTGAAAGCATATTATGGAGGTGAAGAATAATGTATTTAAATTTAGATAATAAAATAGTTGAAAGAAAAACAAAAGAAGTTTATAGAGATGGAGATAAAACTATAAAACTATTTGTTGAAAACTATTCAAAAGCAGCTATTCTAAATGAAGCATTAAATCAAGCAAGAGTTGAAGAAGGAACAGATTTATGTGTTCCAAAACTTGTTGAAGTTAGTAAAATAGATAATAGATGGGCATTAGTTTCAGAATATGTAGAAGGTACACCTCTTGATAAATTAATGATGGAACATCCTGAAAAAGAGGATGAATATTTGAATTGGTTTGTTGATATACAATTATATATATTATCAAAACATGTTCCTTTATTAAATAGAATTAAAGATAAATATAAAAGACTTATAAATGATGCAGATAATATTAATAATGATACAAGATATGAATTATTACAAAGATTAGATGGTATGAAAGATCATACAAAGCTATGTCATGGTGATTATAATCCAAGTAATGTAATAATAAAACCAGATGGAGAAGCTTGCATAATAGATTGGGCACATGTTACTCAAGGAAATGCATCAGCAGATGCTGCTAGAACATATTTATTATTCTCAATAGATGGAAAAGAAGCTTTAGCAGATAAATATTTAAATTTATTCTCAGAAAAAAGTGTAATTGAAAAATCAAATATTCAAAAATGGATTCCAATTGTTGCTGCAGCTAGAAAAGCAAAAAATATACCAGAAGAACAAGAATTCTTAAGTAAGTGGACAGATATTATAGAATTTCAATAAAATAAGAAAGCTAGTAATTTTAAGATTACTAGCTTTTTTTGTTTATAGAACTTTTAAGAAAAGATTTATGAAGTTTTTGTAAATTATTTATTTTTTATAATGAAAAAATATGTCGAATGTTATATAATTGTAATGTAAAAATTGAAACTTTTTATAATCTTAAATTGTCTTATAAATATATATAGTATTTTGGAGGAAATGAAATTGGCAAAACACGAGATAATATATAGTAGTAAACAAGACAAAAAGATAAATATAATGAAAATCATTTTAATAATAGTTTTTATTTTTCTTGCAATAGCAATCTGGAAGTTTAATTTAATATATAAAGTATATATACTTATAAGACCAATAAAAATCCAATCAATTCAAATTTCTTTGGATACTAATGAACTAGAGCCTGGAGAAACATATAATATAAAACAGGAAATAGTACCAAATAATTTTACAAAAAGTAATTTAGTTTGGCATAGTACAGATGAAAATATTTTTGAAATTTCAGATGGAAAAGTTATAGCAAAGCAAGTTGGAAAAGCTAGTATTTATCTAACAGATGATTCAGGAGAAACAGAAATTTCTAGCAATAAAATAGATTTAGAATGTCTTGTAAAAATTAAAGATATAGAAGTAACAAATCAAGTTGACAATTTGAAATTAGGAGATATATATAAATTAGATGTAAAAGTACTTCCAGAAGATGCAACACATAAAGATTTAATATATGAATCTTCAAATATAGAAATTGCAAGTATTGATGATAATGGCAATATAATAGCAAATGCAATAGGAACAGTTACAATTTCTATAAAAGATTACAAAGAAAATACTTTAAAAAGTTTTGATATAGAGATAAGAAAAATACCTGTTGAGAGTATTACTTTAGATGATACTGAAATTACTATTGGAAAAGGACAAGAGTATATTATAAATTCTAAAGTTACACCAATAGAAGCTACATATACTGATGTTGAATGGAAAAGTTCTAATGAAAATATAGTAACAATTAATAATAGAAAAATAAAAGCTGTATCTGAAGGAACTGCGAAAATAATTGCTACAACAGATGAAGGAGAAAAAGAGGCAAGCCTAACAGTTAATGTTTCTAAAGATGCTCCTTCAAATACAAAATTATATGCAAATGGAAGATATAATATTAGAAGTGGTGCAAGTACAGATTATTCAATTTTAGCTACTACATCACAATATGAACAAATTGAATTTTTAAAAGATACAAATGAAGGCTGGAAAAAAGTTAGAAATGAAAAAGGTATTGTTGGTTATACTTTAGTAAAATCAAACTATTATCTTAAAGAAAAACCAGTAGAGCCTACTAACGTGACAGGTGATGAACCAGATAATATAGTAACAAGTTATCATATAGATAAAGTTCCATATTTAAATCAAATATCTTTAGGATATCCTACTGGTTGTGAAGCAGTTTCAGCTACTATGGTTTTAAAATATAAAGGATTTGATGTTTCTGCTAAAAATATCATTGATAATTTAAAGATGGGAGCTAAAAAATATAAAGGAGAAGATGGAAACTGGTATGGTGGAAATCCTTTTGAAGAATTTGTTGGAAATCCAAGCTTAGGATTAAGTAAAGGCTCTTATGGAGTTTTTGCCAAACCAATTGCAAATGCTATGTCTGTTTATGCTGGAGGAAGAGTAAAAGAAATATCAGGATGTTCTGAAAAATCATTGTTAAATTATGTAAGTAAAGGAAATCCAGTTGTAGTATGGTGTGTAAAAAATGCTGGAAACTTAATGGAAGGTGTAACATGGACTTATGAAAATAGAACAGGAACTTTTCAAGAATTAATTGGAGAACATTGTGCAGTTTTGATAGGTTATGATGAAGATTATGTTTATTTAAATGATCCATCAGCTGGAAGTAATGTAAAACAAAGTAGAAGTAAATTTATAAGTAATTGGAAAAAATTATATAGTCAGGCTATTGTAGTAGAGTAGAAATAATAGTTTAAAATTTAGTTAGAAAATTTATAATAAATATAATAAAAAAGTAAGAAAGGAAAATAAATATGAAAAAGAAGATTATAATTTTTGTTCTAATTTTAGTAGTTGTACTTTTAGTAGCTTTTGGTATTGTATTTTCTATTAATAAAGAAAAAGAAAATCAAATGCAAACTATAAAAACATTTTATTCATATATAAATGAGCAAAAATATGAAGAAATGTATGAGATGCTTTCAAAAGAATCTAAAGAAAAATTTTCAAAAGAAGATTTTATAACAAGAAATAAAAATATATATGAAGGCATTAATGCAACAGGACTTGAGATTACTGATTTAGAAATAACAGAAAAAAAGGAGAAAAAAATAAATTTATCATATAAAGAAAAGTTTTATACAAATGCTGGTGAGATAAATTTAGAAAATAATGCTCAAATAACAAAAGAAAATAAAGAATATAAAATAGATTGGTCTTCAAAAATGATTTTTCCAGACTTAGAAGAAAATTATAAAGTAAGAATATCTACTTTAAGAGCAAAAAGAGGATCTATTTTAGATAGAAATGGTAAAGAATTAGCTTATGATGGCTCTGTTTCACAAGTTGGAATTGTGCCAGGAAAATTAGGCGCAAATAGAGATCAAAATATATCTAAAATTTCAGAATTATTAGGTGTATCAGTAGAAAAAATAAATAATTTACTTGGTGCATCTTATGTTAAAGATGATACTTTTGTTCCAATTTTAAAGATATCTAAAAATTCTCCTATAAAAGAACAGTTATTACAAATTCCCGGTATTTTAATAAATAATGTAGATGGAAGAGTTTATAATTTAGGAGAAGAAGCAGCACATCTAGTAGGATATATTCAACCAATTAATGAAAAGGAATTAGAAAGTCATAAAGGACAAAATTACACATCTTCTAGTTTAATTGGTAAATCTGGACTAGAATATGCTTATGAACAAAAAATAAGAGGAATAGATGGAGCAGAAATATATATTGAAGATGAAAATGAAAATAGAGTAAAAACGATTGTAACACAAGATAAAAAAGATGGTGAAAGTATTCAAACTACTATTGACTTTGATCTTCAAAAAAGTTTTTATGACCAAATGAAAGATGATAAAGGATTTTTTGTTGTAATGAATCCTGAAACAGGAGAAATTTTAGCATTGGTTAGTACTCCTACATTTGATTCTAACGATTTTATCTTAGGAATGACTACTGAAAAATGGAATTCTTTAAATGCAGATGAAAATAAACCTTTATATAATCGTTTTAAACAAAGTTATTGTCCTGGTTCTACTTTTAAGCCAATAACTGCTTTAATTGGTTTATCAGAAGGCGTGATAGATTCTAATACTGAATTTACTTATTCAGGAACAAGTTGGCAAAAAGATAAAAGCTGGGGAGATTATTTTATTACAACTTTAACACAATATAATGAACCTAAAAATGTTGAAAATGCATTAATTCGTTCAGATAATATATTTTTTGCACAACTTGCTTTAAAAATAGGAGAAGATAAATTTTCTGAAAAATTAAATGAACTAAAATTTGGAGAAGAAATTGATTTTCCAATTACTTTAAAAGCTTCTCAATATTTAAATAAAGATAGTAAATTTACAGAAGCAAAGCTTGCAAATTCTGGATATGGACAAGGAGATGTATTAGTAAATCCTATCCATGTAGCATCAATATATTCTATGCTTGTAAACAATGGAAGTATGATAAAACCATATTTAGAATTTAAATATGATAATAAACCAGAGTATATAAAAGAAAATGTATTTTCAAGTGAGGCAATAGAAAAAGTTAAAACTGCATTAATGAAAGTTGTAGAAACACCACAAGGAACTGCACATGATGCTAAAATAGAAGGTATGACAATGATTGGAAAAACTGGAACAGCAGAACTTAAAAAATCAAAAGATGATACTGAAAGTGGAACTTTAGGATGGTTTAATTGTATAACATTAAATCGTGAAGGAGGAAATTTACTTATTGTTGGTATGGTAGAAAATGTACAAAATAATACTAGTGGTGGAAGTCATTATGTAATTTCAAAAATTAAAAATGTATTAAATAAATAAAATTTATATTTTTTGAAACCAAAACCTATTCTAATTTGTATTAATAGTAAATAGGAGGTAACAAATGCAGAAACAGAAAGAAAAGTATATTAAAGAAATAATTGATAAATATGCAGATATGGTTTATAGAGTAGCGCTTACAAGATGTGGAACTATTGAAAATGCAGAAGATATATTTCAAGAAGTATTTTTAAAATTTAGTGAGAAAATGCCAAAATTCGAAAACAGTGAACATGAAAAGGCATGGTTTATTAGAGTTACAATAAATTTAACTAAAAATATAAAAAGTAATAATTGGAATAAAAAAGTTGTTTCTTTAGATGAAAATATTCCTTTTGAAGAAAAGGAAGAATCAGATGTTTTTTCTGTTGTTTGTGAACTTCCTACAAATTACAAAACAGTTATATATCTTTCTTATTATGAAGGATATAAGGTAAGAGAAATAGCAAATATTATGAATGCAAATGAAAACACAATAAAAACGTGGTTATCTCGCGCACGAGAGATTTTAAAAGAAAAATTAGAAGGAGGTTTTGAAGATGAATAAAGATAATTATAAAAAAGCCTTAGACCAAATTCATGCAAGTGAGAGCTTAAAAGAAAAAACTTTTGAAAAAATAAATAATCATAAAAAAATAGATTTTGTTAAAATATTATCAATGGCAGCAGTTGTAGTTTTAGTATTTTCTGTATCACTTTTTGAATTCAAAAATTTAAATCAAGATGAAAATGAAGAAATTAAAATTGCAAATTCTGAAATGTTAGCACAAAATGATCTTCCAAGATTTGAAAGTATGAAGCAATTAAGAAAAGTATTAAGCGAAAATCAAAAAATTGCACGAGGATATAATGGAGAAATACAAAAAGAAGATATTGCTACTTTTGATGCTGCAAGTACAAAATCATCTAGTGTAACCACTGATACTGCAGTTTCTGAAAATTTATCAAGCTTAGATTATTCTAAAACGAATACACAAGTAGAAAATGTTGATGAAGCTGACATTGTAAAAACAGATGGAACATACATTTATTATATTACTAACAATGTAGTTTATATTATTAAAGCAGACACTTTAGACTTAATTACATTTTTAAAATATGATGATAATCAAACAGCAAGATTTTCTCCTTATCAGTTATATATAAACGAAAATAAAATGATAGTTTTAGGAAACTACTATGAATACACAGAAAATATTTCAAGAGCTGAAGATAGTATTGCTTATGATTATGTAAGTATAAGAAGTAAAAATATGGCAAAAGCGATTGTTTATGATATCACAGACAGAAACAATCCTGAAATAATAAGAGAAGTTGGATTAGATGGAAACTATATTAATTCTAGAATGGTAGGAGATAACATATATTTTATAAGCAGAAAATATTTTAGTTTTTATAGTGATGAATTAAAAGATGAAGAAATTTTACCAGTAACTTATGATTCTTCAAAATCAAATGAATATTCAAGCATCTCATATAAAGATATTGCATATTTTTCAGGTACTCAAAATTATGACTATATGTTAGTTTGCGGATTTAATATAAACGATAAAGAAGAAGCAAAAGTAGAAAGCTTTTTTGGTGCAAGCGATGATGTATATGCAAGTGAGAAAAGCTTATATATAACACAAATTTCTTATGGAGAAAATTATATTTATAATGGATGCAAAACAATAATATATAAATTTGATTTAGATTCTTCTAATATTAAATTAGTAGCAAAAGGAGAAGTTGAAGGATATATAAATAATCAATTTTCAATGGATGAATATGATGGTTTCTTAAGAATAGCAACAACTATTGAAAATTATGATGAACCAATAAGTGAAATAGAAGATGAAACAACTGTTACAGTTAATATTGGAGAAAGAAAAACTAAAAATGCATTATTCATATTAAATGAAGATTTAAAAGAAGTTGGAAAAATTGATGATTTAGCACCAGATGAACAAATATATTCAGTTAGATTTATGGGAAAAATTGGATACATTGTTACTTTTAAAGAAATAGATCCATTATTTGTAATAGATTTATCAAATCCTGAAAATCCTGTAATAAAAGGTGAATTAAAAATTCCTGGATATAGCTCATATTTACATCCTTACGATGAAAATCATATAATTGGAATTGGACATAATACAAAACAAACCAGTAGTGGTGGAATAACAAATACAAATATGAAAATATCTATGTTTGATGTTTCAGACTTAGAAAATCCTAAAGAAATTTTCTCAGAAGATATAGGTGGAAGCTATGCATATTCAGAATTAGAACATAATCACAAAGTTTTGTTTTATAGCAAGGCAAAGAATCTTATAGGATTTCCAGTAAGTCTTAGAGAATTACAATATAGAGATGATAAAAATGGATTTATAATTTTTAAAATTGATTTAGAAAATGGAAAATTCGAAAAATATGGGGAAATATTACAAAAAATAGATTACAGAACAAATATTGATAGAGCAATTTATATAGAAGATAAATTATACACTTTGTCAGATAGTCAAATTGTTTGTTATGATTTAAATACATTGCAAATGATTAAAGAATTAAAAGTAGAAAATTAATTTTTTATTAATTCTATTGACTTAGTTTAAATTTAAGTTAATATATAAATAAAAAGATTATAACTTAAATGATTTAGATTTAAACAAAGGAGAAATAATGAAAAAAATATATTTGATTCTAACTCATACTGGAACCATATTATCAAGAATAATAAAAATATATACAAAAGATGAATTTACACATGTATCAATTGCTTTAGATGAAGAATTAGATGAAATGTATAGTTTTGGAAGATTAAATCCATATAATCCTTTTATAGGTGGATTTGTACATGAAAATATAAATTATGGAACTTTTAAAAGATTTAAATATACACAAGCTAATATTTATTCATTAGAAATAGATGACAATCAGTATAATAAATTAAAAGGAATAATCAATTATATTAAATTAACAAAAAATTTGCATAAATTTAATATAATTGGATTAATTGCAGTAGGATTTCATAAAAAAATACAATCAAATGATTCTTTTTACTGTGCTGAATTTGTAAAATATGTTCTTGAAAAATCTGAAATAATAAATGATTTACCAGATACGATAAAACCAGAAGATTTTAAAGACATAGAAAATGCAAATCTTATCTTTCAAGGAAAATTGAGAGACTATAATAAATATAAAATAAACTTGTTAGAAAAAATGAAATTAGTTAATAGTAGGAAAGCAGTTATATAATAATTATAAAAGTAGCATTAGAAAATATCTAATGCTACTTTTACATTTATTTAACAAACTTTTTCTTTATCACAATATTTATAGCAAGAAGTATATATTATTTTTTCTATTAAACTTATTAGAATAGAAACAAGAAAAAATCCAACAATACCAATTAAAAAAGTACTAGCTATTGAAAATAATTCTAAATTAATAGATAAAGCGAAGGAACTACTGATGATAGCACCAATTGAATTTCCTACTAGATTACTTTTATAAATATATTCACATTCAGTGCTTTTATTACAAAATACCGAAATTACTATTGAAAATATTCCTAAAATTCCTAAGATTAAAGTAAAATAAACTAGAGTTAATATTGAGCTTATAGCTCCTGTAAAGAATAAAATTGAAACAGAAAAAGCTATAAAGAAGCTAACAAGAAAATTAAAAATCTTATTTTTACTTTTACACATAAATAATCCCTCCTTTATTATATAATATGTGAAGCTAATTAAGTTGTGAGATAAAATATTACAATAATGTTAAATTCATTAAGGAATTGTTAAAAAGATTGACGGAAATAGGAAAATTGTAGTATAATACTATACGAATTAAAATGAAAATTTATTTATTTTAAGGGGGATTTATGAAGTTTAAAAGATTTATTGTAATTTTAATAATTGCCGTAATACTAATTGCACAATTTGCATGGATGAAATTTAACAATAAAGTATATGCAGCTGATGATATTAAAGAAACAGTTGCAACAAAATACTTTTTTAATCAATTAACAAAAGAATCAAAAGAATTTTATTATGCAATGGAAGAAATGCTTGAAGATGGTAGTTTTAAAACAGGAAATACAAATTATGACCTTGTAGAAAACCATCGTGTTACACAAGAGCAACTTTCAGCTTATGCAAATGGTTCACAAGATCTACTTTTATCAATGGGAGCAGCTAGAGATGCATTTGTAGCAGATCACCCAGATGTATTTTATGTAGATTTTGATTATTTAACTTTAAGAGTAACTTCAAAAGAAGGAACATATTATGCTACTTTAGGAACAGGTAGAGGAGATACATATCGTAATAAAGCATTTTTAGATAAGAGTGTACCAGAAATAGAAAAATCAATTTCAGCTGTTAATAAAAGAGTAGATGAAATTGTTCAAGGTGCTAAAAACCTTCAAATTGAAGAAAATCAAAATATGATTGAACAACAAGTAAAATATGTTCATGACCAAATAATTTATAATGCAGATTATACTTATGAAGGTGAAGCAAAAGATGGAGCAAGTGACTATAACGTAAGAAATGTTTATGGTGCATTTGTTGCAAATGAAACAGGAGAAAAAAATATATTAGATAGCGACCCTGAAACAAAAGCAAATGGACAAATGGTTTGTGAAGGATATGCTAGAGCAGTAAAAATGGTTTTAGATAAATTAAACATTCCTTGTATTCTAGTAACTGGTATTTATAAACATACAGAAGAAGAACTAGAACCACACATGTGGGATTATGTTCAACTAGAAGATGGAAAATGGTATGCAGTAGATGCAACATTTGATGACCCATCTACAGGTACTGAAAAATCAGAATACTTATTAGTAGGAGATGATAAAGTAGGTGCAAAACATGTTCCAACAGGAATAATGTCTGAATCAAATTATGAATTTACATATCCAAAACTTCAAACAACAAGTGATAAATTTGAACCAGTTTATAATACAGATGGATTACTTGTTGAATTAGATGATGAAGCTTATGATCAAGATGAAGATGTAGATGCAGGTATATTTAGAATAAGCTATAAAAACATGGGATATAAAGCTGCTGCAGAACAAGGATATTATATAGTAGCAAATTATTATCAATATTATCCAGGAACAGATAATTGGATAGAGTCTGGCTGGGGATATTTACGTACAGACTTTGAATTATATCCAATTGAAGATATAACAGATGAAAATGGAAATTCATATTTACAAACAGCTATTTCAAATTGTAAATATATACAAGTTGCAGTTACAGATATTGCACCTGCACCACATAACCCACAAGAAAGAGACCCAAACAAAATTGCTAGAGAAACAACTTATTTTGGAACACCAAGTTCATTTATAGTAATGTCAGATAAAATTTATAATCCAAATGGAGATTATGTTGCACCACCTTATGTTAAAACAGTTACACCAATAGTAAATTCAACATTATATATTGGAAGTACATATCGTGTAACAGTAGAATATGATGATGTATTAATACCAACTGGAAGTAAAGAAGATATAAAAATGACAGTTTCTGTACCTTCTTCACCAAATAATGATTTAAATAAATACTATAAAGTAGAAAACTTTGAATTTGATGGTATAAGCACATTTTCATTTGATTTCACACCAAGTGAAATGTATGAAGATGATTCAGTATATTATTTAATATCTTTCAAAGGTGTAGTTGGAGCAAGAAGTGGAAAAGTTCCAAACGATTTATCTTACTTCTGTGCTCATAGATGTGATGCTTATGCTTTAAGAGCTTCACAAGGAGTTGATTGGAATGTATTTGGTAAACCACAATTAATGGAAAATACAGACCTTTCTACAAATGGATGGCAAACAAGTGAAGGAGAAACTCTAGATGATTTAGCAGATTCTCTAAAACATAGAATGGCTCTTGTTGCTATAAGAGCAGATGATGCACAAGTTAAAGAAATGAATAAAGTTTTAGGAGAAGATGATACAACTGGACAAGATACAGTTTTATCTGAAGAAACATATAATATAAAACTTACATTATGTAAAAAACAAGTTATAAGCACAGGACAAAAAGTTAGAGTACGTCTTGGATTCCCTCCAGGATATGGTCCTGAAGATGAAGGTGTTACATTTAAAGCATACCACTTCACAAAAAATGATCAAGGACAAATAATAGGTGTTGAAGAAATACCTGTTGTTGTTACAAAACTTGGACTAATTGTTATGTGTGATTCATTCAGCCCATTTACAATAGCAGCAGTTGAAGCAAAAGAAGAAGAACCATCTCAAACAAAAACAGTTGTACTTTCTGGTACTACAGGTGGAACAATTGCTGTAAGTGGACAAGAAAATGAAACAGTATTTACATTAGAACCAGAAGATTCAATAACAGTTAATATAAATCCAACAGAAGGATATGAACTAGATGAAGTTGTAGTTGGAGATCAAGTAAAAGATTTACAAAATACTTTAACAATTAACTATGAAGATTTAACAGAAGAAACAACTATGGTAAAAGCAGCATTTGCTACAGTAACTACTCATGAAACAGAAAAAGAAAGTGGATTAGAAGTTGTAGCTCAACCAGTAGTTGCAGAGCCTAAATTTACTGTTAAACTTACAACAGATTTATCTGATACTGATAAATTAGTTCCAGGAACAGAATTTACAGTTTCAGCATCAATAGATTCACTTACAGATGTTGGAGAAGGATTACTTGCAGTTGGAGGAAAACTTACATTTGATACTTCTATGCTAGAAGTAGTTAATGAATCTTTAAAAGGAAATGATAATTGGAATTTATCTCAAGAAAATTATAATTTAGATAATTTTAAATTTATTACAGATAGTAATAAATACATAAAAGAACCAGGTGAATTATTTACTATTAAATTTAAAGTAAAAGATGATGTTACAACAGAAGGATTTACGTCTATTCAATTAACAGATTTAGAAGGTTCAGCAGGAATTAAAGGATTAGATGAACAAATCACATCTACAAAAGCAAGTGCTACTGGTACACAAGTAAGTGTAAACATTGTAAAACCAGTAGAAAAAGATACATTAACATCAAGTGTTTATGATGTTGGAGAACATTACATAACAAAAGTTTCTTCAAATACAACAGTTGCAGACTTTAAATCTAATTTACAATATTCAAAAGAACCAGTTATAACAAAGCCAAATGAAGATGGTTCAGATAAAGTCTTAACAGACTCAGATTTAGTTACAACAGGAACAAAAATTACTGTCGGAGATGATATTAGTTGTACAGTTATAATTGCTGGAGATGTTGATGGTGATGGTATGGCTATGGAAGTAAATGACATAGCAAGAGTAAAATTACATTATATTGAAAAAACAGAATTGTTAGGCGTATATTATATAGCAGCAGATTTAGATAACAATGATTTAGTAAACATTATAGATTTATCAGATATGAAATTACAATATATTGGTAATGTACAACATGCAGAAGAAAATTAGTTAATAAAAATTATTTTGTAGATAAGGAATTTTCCTTATCTACAAAATAAAATATTTATTCCAAAAGGAGAAAAAATGAAAAGGTTACTAAAAATATTTTATATATTAGCACTATTATTACTACTTACAGCAACTACTGTACGAGCTGAAGATTTAACTGCTTCTATTAGTCTAAAATCATCTAAAACAACTGTTGCTAAAGGAGAAGAATTTGTAGTTACATTAAGTGCAAAAACAAATACAGGATTTAATGCATTAGGTGGATATTTAGAATATGATAAAGAAAATCTTGAGTATGTTAAAATGCAAGGACAAAATGGATGGGATACACCAACAATGAATCCTGATAATGGAAAATTTATTACAACAGGTTCTAAAATAGAACCATTTGATGAAGCAATATTTACAATAACTTTTAAAGCTAAGGATAATGTAGCAAATGATGTAAAAATTACTTTAAAAGGTGTAGAAGTTGCTGATGGAAAACAAGCAGTTAAGGATATGACATCAACTGTCACTGTTTCAATTACTGGAGGTTCACCACAAAATCCAGATAATCCAACTAATCCAGACAATCCAAGCAATCCAGATAATCCAGATAGACCTGGAATTGATGACGATGATGATAATAAAAATACAAATACTAACACTAATACTAATAAAGATACTAACACAAACACAAATACTAACGAAAATACTAATACAAACACTAATACAAATACAAATACTAATACTAACAAAAATACTAATAAATCACCTGCAAATAACAATGAAAGTGATAATTTAGCTAATAAAGCATTACCTAAAACAGGTGGTGGAAGTATGCTTATTATTGGATTAATTATTATAGCAATTGTTATAGGAGTAATTTATTTCTATAAATTAAAAGTTTTAAATATTAATACAAATAGCAGAAGAAATAGACATTAATAAAAATATAAAGGAATTCAATTTATTAAATGAAAATTTTAATAGATTGAATTCTTTTTTTAGTAAAATAAAATAATAACTTTGAAATAATATTGTTACAAATGGCCTTAAAAGTAATGAAATTTTAATTGACTTTTTAAATAGTATAGTATAAGTTTATTATATATATTTATTTATAGGAAGGAATTTGTTATGGTAGAAGAATTATATAACAATATTGGTGGAGACTATAATAAAGCAATTGGAAGAATGCAAGATGATGAAAGAATAAAAAAATACTTAAAATTTTTCCTTTATGATGAATCTTTTTCTCAATTAAAAAATGGAATTGAAAGTAAAAATTGTGAAGAAGCATTTAAAGGTGCACATACTTTAAAAGGTGTTTCTCAAAATATGTCTTTTGAAGTTCTATCTACAAAAGTAATTGAAATTACAGAAGAACTAAGAGCTGGAAATTTGGAAACGGCAATAACTCTATTTCCAGAAGTAGAAAAAACTTATGAAAAAGTTATTAATGAAATTAAAAAAATTGTAGAAATGTAAAGAAGGTAAGAAAATATGGAAAGAAACACATTACTTATTGCAGATGATGTAATGATTAATAGAGAGTTATTAAAAGATATTTTTGACAATGAATATAAATTATTAGAAGCAACAAATGGAGAAGAAACAATAAAATTACTAGATGAACATAAAGATGAAATAGCTTTATTATTTTTAGATTTAGTAATGCCTATAAAAACTGGATTAGATGTAATGATGCACATGTCTTTAAATGACATGATGAATACTATTCCAGTAATAATGATTACAGGTGAGGCAACAACTGAAACTGATGTTAGAGCCTATGAATTAGGCGCATCAGATATTATTTATAAACCTTTTGAACCTGCTGTTGTAAAACGTAGAACAGAAAATATAATTGAACTATTTAAAAAAAGAATGTCAATTGAAAAAGAATTAGAGGAAAGAACACAAGAGCTTTTTGAAAGTAAGAAAAAACTAGAACAAAGTAATGATTTCTTAATTAATGCTTTAAGTTCTGTAGTTGAATTTAGAAGTTTGGAATCTGGAGAGCATATTCAAAGAGTAAAAAAACTTACTAAAATAATGTTAAAATATTGGAAAGCATTATATCCAGAAGACAAATTTACAGACGAGCAAATAGAGTTAATGGTTAATGCTTCAGCTCTTCATGATATAGGAAAGATTGCAATACCAGATAATATTTTAATGAAACCAGGAAAACTTACAGATGAAGAATATGAAGAGATGAAAAAACACACTATATATGGATGTCAGATGCTAGAAAACTTTAAGCAAGAAGAAAATGAATTCTATAAATACTGTTATGAAATTTGTAGATATCATCATGAAAGATATGATGGTAGAGGATATCCAGATGGATTAAAAGGTGATGAAATACCTATTTGGGCACAAGTAGTATCAATAGTTGATGTTTATGATGCACTTGTTAGCAAAAGAGTTTATAAAGATTCTTTTTCAATTGAAGATGCTATTAATATGATTTATGAAGGCAAATGTGGAGTGTTTTCTCCTAAATTATTGAATTGCTTTGAAGCAGCAAAAGATGAAATAATTTCACATACCGAAAGAGAAAATTAATAGATAGGTTGGAGGGATAGTATTTTGAATAATAAAAAAACAAACGAAAAGATAAGAGCTAATACAAAGAAAAATAAAGATGCTATTAAAAAAATGAAAATAAATAATTTTATAACAACAATTATTACATTAATTATTATTTTCATAGTTTTATTTATATTTAGTTTAATATATAGAACAATAGCAAATAGAATAATTTCAAACTCACTTAGTAATATGAATGAATTATCAAAACATGATGAAAAAAATATAAGATCAAGTTTGGAATATAGATTTAGAGAAATAGAAGGACTTGCAAATGTAGTAAGACTATTAAAGTATGATGATATTGATGATGTACTTGAATATTTAGACATAAAAGTTGAAACTTTAAATGGATTAGATGCAGTGCTTGTTGCAGATGATGGTACAAAACTTAATAGTTTATTTGAAGTTACTGAAGATAAAGAACTACTAGATTATGCAAATAGTCAGGAAGATAGATTTTTAACTACAAAAAATATTGAAGATCCAGAAACAGGGGAAACAAAGAATGTTTTGCTACTAGGAATAAGAATAGAACCTTTTACAGTTGAAAATAAAAACTTTGTTTATGCTGCTTGTTATTATGATACAAATTCATTAAGAGATGATTTAAGAATAAAAAGTTTTAATAACACAGGTTATAGTAGTGTTATAGATTTTGATGGAAATTATATTGTTTCTGAAAAACAAGATAATAATATCTATGAAAGAGATAACTTCTTTAGTATAATAGAAAAAGCGGATATACATGGAGATTTAACTGTAGATCAAATTAGAGAAAAAATGAAAAATAATGAATCATTTAATATTGAATATTACTTTGAAAACGAAGAAAGATTAATGACATTTACACCTATGAATGGTAATATTGACTGGTACTTTGTTATGGTAGTTCCGAGAGCAGTTTTAGAAGCAAAAAGTGATAGTTTCTTTAGAATTATATTAATTTTAACTTTAGGAATTTTACTTATAACAATAATTCTACTATTAGTAGTGCTTAGAAATAAATCACAAAAGAAATTAATAAGTGTTGAGATGAAACATCGTGATGAATTACAAGAAGCTTTAGTATTAGCAGAACAAGCAAATATTGCTAAAACCACATTTTTAAATAATATGTCACATGACATTCGTACACCAATGAATGCAATTATTGGTTTTACAAACTTAGCTATGACTCACATGGATAACCCAGAAAGAGTTGAAGATTATTTAGAAAAAATTAATCAATCTTCTAATCATTTATTATCATTAATAAATGATGTATTAGATATGAGTAGAATAGAATCTGGAAAAGTAAGTATTGAAGAAAAAGAAGAAAATATAGCTGATATTCTTCATGGAATCAGAAATATTATACAAGCAGATATTCATGCTAAACAATTAGAATTCTTTATAAATACAGTTAATGTTGTTGATGAAGATATTTATTGTGATAAATTACGTATAAATCAAGTTCTTCTAAATCTCCTATCAAATGCATTAAAATTTACACCTCCAGGTGGAACAATTTCACTTATTATTACTGAAAAAAATGTTACTAAAAAAGGTGTTGCAACTTATGAATTTAGAGTAAAAGATACTGGTATAGGAATAGGAAAAGACTTTTTAAATATAATATTTGAACCTTTTGCAAGAGAAAGAAATTCGACAGTAAGTGGAATTCAAGGAACTGGACTTGGAATGGCAATAACAAAAAATATTGTTGACATGATGAATGGAAAAATTGAAGTTCAAAGCGAAGTTGGAAAAGGAACAGAATTTATTGTTACATTAAATTTAAGACTACAAAAAGCAAGTAAAAAAATTGTAGAAGTAGATAGTTTAAAAGGAATAAGAGCTTTAGTTGTAGATGATGATTTAAATGCTTGTAAAAGTGTTAGTCACATGTTAAGACAAATGGGAATGAAATCTGAATGGACAATGTATGGTAAAGAAGCTGTGGCTAGAACAGAAGAAGCATTGCAAATGGGAGAAAAATATGAAATTTATATTATAGATTGGCTAATGCCAGATATGAATGGAATTGAAACAACAAGACGAATTAGAAATTTAGTTGGAGAAGATGCACCAATAATAATACTTTCAGCTTATGATTGGTCTGAAATAGAAAAAGAGGCAAAAGAAGCAGGAGTAACAGATTTTGTTGGAAAACCTTTATTCTTATCTGACTTAGAACGAAGCTTAAAACGAGTTTATGGAAAAGCTAAAGATGAAGAAACATCTACAAATTTAGTGATGCAAGATGATTTTAAAGGAAAGAGAATTCTTTTAGTTGAAGATAATATGATGAATAGAGAAATTTCAACAGAGTACTTACAGGATTTTGGCTTTTTAGTAGAAAATGCTGAAAATGGAAAAGAAGCTTGTGAAATATTAGAAAAATCTAAACCAGGATATTTTGATTTAGTTCTTATGGATATTCAAATGCCAATTATGAACGGATATGATGCAACAAGAGCTATTAGAAAATTTGAAAACAAAGAAATTGCTAATATTCCAATTTTAGCAATGACAGCAAATGCTTTTGAAGAAGATAAAAAAGCAGCTCAAGATGCTGGAATGAATGGACATCTTTCTAAACCAGTAGATATACCAGAACTTATAAAAATGCTAAAAGAAGTTCTAAAGAATAAATAATCTTTAAAAATGTTAAAATAACCTTACATATTTGTAAGGTTATTTTTTATTTATTGTGTTATAATGAGCAAAAAGGAGGTTGAAATGCAAAAAATATTAATAGTAGAAGATGATGAAAAATTAAGAAATGAATTAGAAATATTTTTAACTAATAATGGATATAGTGTAGAAAGCTTAAAAACTTTTAATAACACTATTTTAGATATACTAAATAAAAGACCAGATTTAGTTTTGTTAGATATAAATCTGCCAGGTGTAGATGGTGAATTTGTCTTAAAAGAAATTAGAAAAACATCTAATATGCCAATTATAATAATAACATCTAAAAATAATGAAATAGATGAATTGCTTTCTATAAATTATGGTGCAGATCATTACATTACAAAGCCTTTTAATATTCAAATTTTACTTGCAAAAATTGCATCTCTTTTAAGAAGAAGTACTTTAACATTACAAGAAGAAATTAAAGGAAAAGATTTTGTTTTAAATATATCTAGAAGCGTAATAGAAAAAGATGGAAAAGAAATAGAACTTACAAAAAATGAATTTAAAATTTTAAAATATTTGTTAGAAAGACAAAACAAAATTGTTTCAAGAGAAGAAATAATGGATTATTTATGGGATAGTGAGAGTTTTGTTGATGACAATACTCTAACAGTAAATATTACAAGACTTAGAAATAAATTAGAAGAAATGAATTTAAAAGAAATATTAGAAACTAAAAGGGGACAAGGTTATATTTTAATTCAAAAAAAATTATAAAAGGAGATTTTATGAGTTTTAAAGAGTTTTTAAAAAATAAATTTATTGAAATAAGTTTATTAATATTTGGTTTAATTACAATAGAAATATTTTTAATGATATATCCAATTGGAAAGTTTTTAAAAATTTATATACCAATATGTATTTTAAGTTTTTATTTTATATCAATTATTATTGAATATGTAAATAAAAATAGATATTATAAAAAGCTATTTAAATTACTTTATGAATTAGATGATAAATATTTAATCAATGAAATTATTGAAAAACCAAATTTCATTGAAGGAAGAGTAATGAATGAAATTTTAGAAGAAGTAAACAAATCAATGATTGAAAATGTTAATAAATATAAATATTCTCTAGAAGATTATAAAGAATATATTGAAATGTGGATTCATGAAATAAAACTTCCAATAGCAACTAGCAAAATGATAATTGAAAACAATAAAAACGAAGTAACAAAAAGCATAGATGAAGAAATAGATAAAATAGAAAACTATGTAGAGCAAGCACTTTTCTATGCAAGAAGTAATGCTGTTGAAAAAGATTACTACATAAGAAAAACTTCTTTTAGTGAAATTGTAAATGAAGTAATTTTAAAAAACAAATCTTTTATGCTAGAGGATAAAGTTTCAGTTAATTTACATGATTTAAGTTTAAATGTAAATACAGATAGCAAATGGATTGTTTTTATTTTAAATCAAATTATTCAAAATAGTATTAAATATAAAAAGCCAAATGAAAATTTAGAAATTGAAATATATGCAAATCAAGGAAAAGAAAACATAGCTTTATATTTAAAAGATAATGGAATGGGAATAAAGCAAGGAGAAGTACCAAGAGTTTTTGAAAAAGGATTTACTGGAACAAATGGTAGAAATATAAATAAAAAATCAACAGGAATAGGGCTTTTTCTTTGTAAAAAATTATGTGACAAGTTAGGAATTTTAATAAGTATATCTTCAGAAGAAAAAATTGGAACAGAAACAAAACTAGTATTTCCAAATAGTAGTTATATAGATATGAAATAAGTAACCTTACAAAAAAGTAAGAAAAGTGTAAGTAAAATCGATTGTAGCTTTTTAAAAGAATTTTTATAATAAATTTAGTTTTAAAATTTATTATATTGAAGGAAGGTTTTTAAATGGAAAAAATTTTAGAAGTTAAAAACATCGAAAAATATTATGGAAATAAATCTAATTTAACAAAAGCAATAGATAATATTAGTTTTGATGTAAATTCAGGAGAATTTGTTGGAATAATGGGAGCATCTGGCTCTGGCAAAACAACACTTTTAAATTGTATAGCTACAATAGATAAAGTAACAAGTGGACATATTTTTGTAGGAAATAAAGATATCACAAAATTAAGAGGAAATTCTTTAAATAAATTTAGAAGGGAAGAACTTCGGATTTATCTTTCAAGATTTCAATTTGTTAAATACTTTAACTTGTTATGAAAATATAGCTTTAGCATTAACAATACAAAGAGTAAATCCAAAAGAAATAGAAAGAAGAGTGTTATTAATTGCAGATAAGTTAGAAATTAGAGATATTTTAAATAAATATCCTTATCAAGTTTCAGGTGGTCAAAAGCAAAGGGTAGCATCTTGTAGAGCAATTATAACAAATCCAAAAATGGTTTTAGCAGATGAACCAACAGGAGCTTTAGATTCAAAATCAGCAAGACAACTATTAGAAAATTTTGAATTTTTAAATAAAGCTTTAAATGCAACTATATTAATGGTTACACATGATGCTTTTACAGCTTCTTATGCACATAGAATTTTATTTATTAAAGATGGAAAGATTTTTAATGAATTAATAAAAGGAAATGATACAAGAAAACAATTTTTTGAAAAAATAATTGATGTTCAAACACTTCTTGGAGGTGATTTAAATGCTTGTTTTTAAATTATCTCTTAAAAACATGAAAAAAAGTATAAAAGACTATGCTATATATTTTTTAACATTAGTTTTAGGTGTAGCAATTTTTTATATGTTTAATTCTTTAGATAGTCAAGAAGCAATGCTTGAAGTGTCTAAAAGTACACATGAACTAATAAAATTAATGATATCAATGCTTGGAATAGTATCAGTTTTTGTAGCAGTAATACTAGGATTACTTATTGTATATGCAAACAATTTTTTAATAAATCGAAGAAAAAAAGAATTTGGAATATATATGACTCTTCGGAATGGGGAAAGGGCAAATATCTAAAATAATACTACTTGAAACAATATTTGTAGGAATAATATCTCTTATGGTTGGACTTGTAATAGGTATTTTTGCCTCACAATTTATGTCTATAATAATTGCAAAATTATTTGAAGCAGATATGACTAAATTTAAATTTGTTTTTTCAAAAGATAGTACAATAAAAACATGTATTTATTTTGCTGTAATGTATATTGCTGTAATGTTCTTTAACACAATAACTATTTCTAGATATAAATTAATTAATTTATTAAATGCAAATAAGAAAAATGAAACTGTAAAATTTAGAAATCCTATTTTAGCAATTTTAGTCTTCATAGTAGGAGTAGTAGTTTTAGGATATGCTTATTATATAGTAACTGTAAAAGTAAATACTTTAAGAGTTTCCTCATCTCTTTTAAAGCCAATTTTAATGGGAATATTTGGAACAGTTGCAATATTTTGGTCATTATCTGGCTTTGTTTTAACAACTATTCAAAAAATTAAAAAAGTATATTTAAAAGATACAAATATGTTTGTATTAAGACAAATAAATAATAAAATAAATACAACAGTAATTAGTATGAGTGTAATTTGCTTGATGTTATTTATGACAATTACAATTTTATCATCAAGTTTAGCTTTAAGAAATTCTATGCAAAAAGATTTGATTGAAATGACACCAATGGATATTAACTTAGAGAAAATGGCAAACATTCCTGAAGTTTATAGAAATGCTTATGGCGGAAAAGTAGAATCTACTGAAGCACAAAGAGAAGATTCAAAATTACCAATATCTGAAACTTTAAAAAATAATGGACTTGATATGAACGTTTTAAAAGATATTGTAGAAATTCCAATTTATGCTACAAATGATTTAACCATAGAAACTTTTTTAGGAGATCAGTTTGAAGAAATTGATAAAGAATTTCCTTATCTTATTTATTCATCAGCTGAAAAAATTATAAAAATTTCTGATTATAACAAAATAGCAGAAGCTTATGGAATAGAAAAATATGAGTTAAATGATGATGAATATATTATGGTATGTGAATTTGAAAATCAAGTAGATATAAGAAACAGAGCATTAGCAGATGGAAAAAACTTTTTACAAATAGCAGGAAAAACTTATAAATCTAAATATAATGAATGTAAAAAAGGATTTTATGAGATGTCTACTTCTCATACAAATATAGGATTTTTATTAGTTCCAGATAATTGCAATTTAACAGAAGATATGAAAGAAACATATTTTTTAACTGCAAATTACAATGCAGAAACTGATGAAGAAAAAGAGAAAATAGAAGAAATATTTGTAGGAAATAGTGGAGCTTCAAGTTTAATAACATCACTAGATAAGAATGGAATAAACTTAGATGGAATGACTAAAATTTCACTTGTTGAGGCAAGTTTAGGATTAGTAACAATAATAATATTTATTGCAATTTATTTAGGTGCTATATTCTTAATAGCAAGTAGTGTCATTTTAGCATTAAAACAACTAACAGAAAGCTCTGATAATAAACAAAGATATACTATTTTAAGAAAAATAGGTTGTGATGAAAAAATGATAAATAAATCTTTATTTATTCAAATAGGAATATTTTTCATGTTACCACTTGCTTTAGCTATAATTCATTCTATTTTCGGAATACAATTTGCATTAAATCTTTTATCTGGAATCGCAAAATCTAAAGAATTGTTACCATCAATTATAGCAACAGCAATTATAATTACAGTTATATATGGTGCGTATTTTATGGCTTCATATTTTGGAAGCAAAAATATTATAAGAGAAGAAGATTAGGAGAAAAATTTATGGAAGAAATAAAAGAAAAGTTATCATTTGCAATAGTAGTAATATTAGGAATTGGAATTATGTGCATAGCTTATTATATTTTATGTGTTAAAAGTTATGTTTATTATACTCAGATAGATAATAATCAAATTAAAAGTATTGCCTCTTCTGATGAAATGAAATTTGAATATACTTTAATTTGTTATAATAGAAATGGAAAAGAAAAAGAAATACAATTTAAAACAAGTAGAGAACTGAGAGAAGACGCTTTTTTAGAATTAGAAGTATTTAATCTATTTGGTGTACATTCTTGGAAAGAAGTAAGCTTTGAAGAACTTCCCCAAAAAGTTCAAGAAAAATATTAAGCAAGGTGTTTTTAATACCTTGCTTTTTTTTATTTTGAAATTATTTTATATTTTCCAGATTCTAAATATAGATATATATATTTAGAATCTTCTTTCTCAAATTTTGCTATTTTTGAATTTGTTTGACTACCATCAATAAAAATTTTTGTATTATTTATATTTATATTAAACTTATCAGAAACTTTTTCTATTGCAACCAAAGTTTTAGATGGTGTAGAAATTTCTAAATTAATTTCATTTTCTGACTTGGTTGCATTTAAACTTATAGTTCCTTGAAGAGTTTGTATAGAAGCAGATATTTTATTTAAACTAGCAAAATTAGGTTTTATCAAAATTTCAGAAAAGCCAGGTTTTAATGGTGTGATGCCTGCGAAATATTTAGACATTATAATTAGTGGAGAACCTGCCCAAGCATGATTTTTAGTTCCAACACTTCCATCCCAATATTCCCAAAGTGTAGAAGAGTCGCTTTCTATCATATCTTTATATCTAAATTTCATTCTAGATATTACATCTTCTCCTTTATTCATTTCACATAATGCTTCTAATACATATTTTTCCATTAAAACAGAATTATCAAAATCATTAATTAAAACAGAATATATACTTTCATACTTTGATTCATCTGCTATTCCTGATAAAACTGCTAAAGCATTTGCTCTATTATCATATCCATTAAAATCTTTAGATTTATATCCAGTTCCATCCCAAAATTCTTCATTTATTCCTTTATATAATCTATCTAATTTTTCTTGATAAATACTAACATCATCATTATATCCTAAAGTAGAAGCAATATCAGATACATTTTTTAATGCATAGTAATACCACATATTATCTAAAAGACCTGAATCAGTAACACCTTGAGAATCATACCAATTCATAAGATTATAATAATAATTACCAGTTCCACAAACAAGATTATTATCAGTAATTGTCCATACATTTAGATATTCTTTAATATTAGGATAAACCATTTTTAGAAAATCTTCATTTCCAGTAAATTTATAATATGTATTCATTGAAGGTATTGATAACAAATTTTGAATAGGAAGATGAAGAGAAGAATAGCTAGATGGGGTAACAGTAGGAAAAATATTTTCATGTTTCCAACCAATAAGCATTTTTATACATTTTTCATATAAATCATTTGCAGATAAATCTAAACCATATAAAGCTTCTTCCATAGAAACACTAGCATCTGCAATCCATAATGCTCTTTCTCTATCTGGACAATCCATATATGTATCTCTCATATTAATATATAGAGTTCTATTTGCTTTTTTCCATAAAATATTAAGATTATCATCATTACATTCAAAATTTCCGCTTAATTTAACATCATATCCAGTTTCTCTATATCCAAGTTCTAAAATTTTTACTCCTTTTGGAATATAGTAATATATTTTATCACCATTAATCCAATTAGGAGACTCAAAAGACTGTTCACCATTTTTTGTAATGTATGAGATTTTACCATAAAAAGCGGTATTATCTAAATTTTTATCATTAGAAACAATAATTTTTTCATTAGAATTTGAACTAATTTTAAAATATGGAACTAATTGCATATTGTAATCTAATTTCATTTCTAATAAAGTATCTTCTTCAAAAGTTTTGTTTTCATAGTCTTTTGAATTAACATATTTTTTTATATCAGAGTATTTAAAAAATGGAATATCTCTTTTTATTAATTCGCCCCAAGGCAAATCATTTGCACTTCCATAACAATAAGCATTGCTCCAAGAAGTGTCATCAAAATTTTTATCTGTCCAACCATTTAGCTCTAAATTAGAATCATAAAAAATATTAGCTTCGCTTAATCTACCATTTTTTAGATTATTATCATTTATAAAAGAAGGACTTTTAATTGCTTTCCAAGATTCATCACTTACAAGTAAAGTATTTCCAATTTGTGCTTCAAATAATAAAGCACCTTTTCCAGAATCAATATGAGAAAATCCATCTTTTCCAAAATAACATACTAAAATTGAAATATTATTTTCACCTTTTTGTAAGTAATTTTCGATATTAATTTCATCATAATAAATTGAATTTTCTTTTTCACCACGTTTTAACTCGCCATCACGAACTACAATATTTCCATTTATGTATAACCAATATTTTGAATCAGCTGCTATTAATGCTGTTGCACTTTTTATATCTCTTTTATTTTCTATATTAAAATTTTTTCTAAAATATACCCATGAATTTCTGCTAGGATTTGGATTATCTTCATCTTCTTGTGTTTTGTCAAAAACATTTCCATCATTTATCCATATATATTTTGCTGAATTATCAAAAGTTTTAATAATAGTATTATTACTGTTAATTCTATTAAAATAAATTAATAATATAACTATAAAAATAATTATTGGAATTATTATAAATAATATTTTTTTATTCATCTAAAGTATCCTTATGATAAATATTTAGATTTTTAGTAGGGAAAAATCTATAAACCAAAAACAAATATATTTTATCATTTGTAAGTTATACTTTCAAGGTAAAGTAAAAGTTTTAAAAACTTAAAAGAGATTATATACCTTGTATTTTTTATGAAAAAATGGTAAAATACAAAAGATATCAATATTTAAATCGGTCACAAAGGAGAAGAAATGTTTAAACTAGTATCAGAATATAAACCAACTGGTGACCAACCAGAAGCAATTGAATATTTGAGTAATGGAATTAAAGAAGGAAAAAAGTTTCAAACACTTCTTGGTGTTACAGGTTCTGGAAAAACTTTTACAATGGCAAATGTAATTGAAAAAGTCCAAAAACCAACATTAGTTTTAGCACACAATAAAACATTAGCTGGACAATTATATTCAGAATTTAAAGAATTTTTTCCAGAAAATAATGTAGAATATTTTGTTTCTTATTATGACTATTATCAACCAGAAGCATATATAGCCTCTTCAGATACATATATTGAAAAAGATGCTTCTATTAATGATGAAATAGATAAACTTCGTCACTCAGCAACTGCATCTTTATTTGAAACAAGAGATGTAATTATTGTAGCATCTGTGTCTTGCATATATGGATTAGGAGACCCAATTGATTATGAAAATATGATAGTATCACTTCGTCCTGGTATGGAAAGAGACAGAAATGAAATAATGAGAAAATTAGTCAATATGCAATATACAAGAAATGAAATGGACTTTAAAAGAGGAACTTTTAGAGCTAAAGGAGATATTTTAGAGATTTTCCCATCAAATAGAGAAGAAACAGCTATAAGAGTAGAATTTTGGGGAGATGAAATAGAAAAAATTTCAGAAATAAACCCACTTACTGGAAAATCAGTAGCTGTTAGAGAACATGTTATGATATATCCAAATTCTCATTATGTAACAAGTAAAGATAAACTTGAAAGAGCATTAGAAACAATAGAAGAAGAGATGGAGGAGAGAGTAGAGTATTTTACTAAAAATAAAAAATTAATTGAAGCACAACGTATTGAAGAAAGAACAAATTTTGATATTGAAATGCTTAAGGAAACCGGATTTTGTCAAGGAATAGAAAACTATTCTAGACATATTAGTGGTAGAAAACCAGGAAGCCCACCATATACCTTATTTGATTATTTTCCAGATGATTTTCTTTTATTAATAGATGAATCACATGCTACAATACCACAAGTTAGAGCTATGTATAATGGAGATAGGGCTAGAAAAGAATCATTGGTTGAATATGGATTTAGACTTCCTTCAGCATTTGATAATAGACCTCTTAAATTCGAGGAATTTGAACAAAGAATAAATCAATGTATTTTTGTTAGTGCAACACCTGCTGATTATGAAAAAGAACATAGCAAAGGTAATGTTGTAGAACAAATTATTCGTCCAACAGGACTTTTAGATCCAAAAATAGAAGTAAAACCTACTGAAAATCAAATTGATGATTTAATGGAACAAATAGATAAACAAGTAGAAAAAGGTGATAGAGTTTTAGTAACTACTCTTACTAAAAAGATGGCAGAAGATTTAACAGCATACTTAAGAAATGCTGGTATTAGAGTTCGTTATATGCATTCAGATATTAAAGCATTAGAGAGAATGGAAATAATTAGAGATTTACGTATAGGAGAATTTGATGTATTAGTTGGTATTAACCTTTTAAGAGAAGGATTAGATATTCCAGAAGTTTCTTTAGTTGCAATTTTAGATGCAGATAAAGAAGGATTTTTACGTTCAGAACGTTCTTTAATTCAAACAATTGGACGTGCTGCTAGAAATACAGAAGGAAGAGTTATCATGTATGCAGATGAACTTACGGAATCAATGGAAAAAGCTATCTCTGAAACAAATAGAAGAAGAGCCTTACAAGAAGAATATAATAAAAAGCATAATATTACACCACAAACTATTAGAAAATCAGTTCGTGATACAATTAAAGCAACTCTTGTTGAAGACATACAAAGCAAATATGATATTGATGAAAATGAAAGCATTGAAGATATTATTGCAAAATTAACTGATGAAATGCTTATGTTTGCTAGAAAAATGGAGTTTGAAAAAGCAGCAGAACTAAGAGATAAAATTAAAGAGTTAGAAAAATATAAATAAAATTTATTTTAAAAAGTGTATTATATTAAATACACTTTTTAATTTACATAATTTTCCAAAAGGCTTGCAAAAACAAGCTATTTTTGGTATAATATAACTACTTTTGTTAAACACTTTAAAATTATAAAAAAGTGAGGAAAAAATGGAAAATTTAGATCCTAATGGTGATATTAGAGTTTTAACAGTAAAATGGAAAGATTTTATTATTGGTTATCTAATGCAAGAAAAAGGAACAGGCTATTATTTTAAATATGATGCAGAAGGACTTAAAGAAGCAAGAAGAAATGGATATTCTTATTTAGTTGGTTTTAAGGATAGTAGAAAAGTATATGCTTCAAAAGAATTATTTCCAACTTTTAAATCTAGAGTACCAAGTAGACAAAGAAGAGATATATCAGATAAACTAAATTTCTTTGGTATGAAAGAATATGATGAATTTGATTATTTAGTTGCTTCAAAAGGTGCGTTACATACAGATTTAATCACTTTAGAAGAAGATTTTAATCCTAGAAGAATGGGAAACAAAGATTTTAGAAGAAGAGCTTTACAAAATGGAAAGAAACCAAGAAAAGTTGATTCTCTAAAAGAAGTAAACGAAAGAGAGTAAACAAAATGGAAAATAGCTATGACAAATTATATGTAAATATTTCAGATAAAGAATTTGAACATTCAACTTATGATGAAACAAAACCATCTCCTTTTGGTTATAAACCAACAACAGGTTTTTGGTTTTCATTACCATCTGATGATCCTGATTATTTTTCTAAATGGGATGAAGTATATAAAATTGTAGATAAGAAAAATAGATATGTTACTACTGCTAAAATAAAGCCAACTACATATATTCTTAATCCAGAAGAAGATGAGATTATTTTAGAGGGATTTCAAGAATTTGTAAAAAAGTCTAAAACTCAATTATCAGTAGGTCAAAAACGAAGATTACTAGTTGAATTAATAAAACAAAAAAAGAATTTACCAGACATAGAACATATTATTTGTCAAATTGATACAAATAAAGATATTACAGTAATGGAAAGAATTTTTGGTGGATATAGATTTGGAGAAGAAAATTCAGATGACGTTTATAGTCATTTGCAACAAAGAGTTAGAGATGCATTTCAAGAAAACTTTTCTGGTGTAGAAGTTACAGGATATGCTTTAGATTTAGAAGATGGATTTGGTGCTGGTATTTATGAAGCAGAAGTTTATATGAGAATGAGAGATAAAAAGTATACTGGCGATCTTGGAACTTGGGAATTTCATTCGCTTGATGTATTTGATACAGATTGTGTAGATGTTATAAAAAAAGAAAAAATAGATGATAAGACTATTAAAAAAAGAGAAGAAGATTTAGGCGAACTTTCTTTTGATTATTAAATAGAGGAAAATATATGTTTGTTAGAAGAGATGTAACAGATGCTCCAATTATTCATTCTGAAGATAGAGGTGTAAATACTAAGGAATGGATAGAAGTAGATGGAAGGGAAGCATTATTTAAAGAAACACAAGTTAAAGAAGATAGTGGTGACTCTACTTATGCAGATTATGCAGAAAGCATAGTTTCTGATATATGTAGAGTTTTAGGCGTTCCTTGCGCTGATGTAGATTTAGTTGTTAAAGATGGCAAAATTGGATGCTTAAGTTATAATTTCTGCGATCCAGTTAATGAAGAATTAATAAGTATTGGAAATGTTATTCAAAATACAAGATTACATTTTGATTCAAAATCAATGATTGATACCGCAACAAAAGAATGTTACGGAATATCAATGATATTAGAAGGTTTAGAATCAATTTCTAGAAATAGAACTCAATTTTCAGAAGCTAGAAGAAGACTACTTATTGATATACTTACAGATTCTTTAGTAGATCATTATGATAGAAATCCTTCAAATTTATCTGTTATATCAACTATTGGAGGAATACATCTTTCACCAAAATATGATAATGGTACATCACTTAGTATTTCTGTACCAGAATTTGCATTACAAAAACATTTGTCTCCAGAATACACAGAACGCCAAAATCAAATAAATCTTAGAGACAATGTTCACTCTAAAATAGGATATTTAGGAAAAAAATTTGTTAAATATCCTGAATTAGAAACATATATTTTTAATTATTATTTTGATGATGTAAAAGATTTTGTATCTGGCTTAGGTGAAAAGCTTACAGATGAAAAAATAGATGAAATATTGTCACAAGAAAAATATCAAGATTTACCTGAAGTTCATAAAAAAATCATTGCTGCAAAATTAAGAACAAATAGAGATATGATGCAAGAAAGATTTAGAACAGTATCAAAAAAGAATATTATAGATAGAATAATATATAGCAAAGCAGCTAAATCTAATTTCTTAAAAGCTGTTGAAAAAGGAACAATTCAAGAAATTATTCCAGAATATTCTTCTTGTATTGGTGTTAAAGATGAAGATACAGATTATTCAGAAACTTTAGATAGTCAAATACCAGAAAAAATTCAAACAATAGTGGATATTGAAGGATTAGCAAGATATTTTGGAGTTCCAATAGACATATTATCTAAAAGAGAAAAAAGTTTATTAAAATGGAATACAATAATTGAAAATTTGCAAAAAGCAAATAAAGGAAGAAATGTTTTAGAAGAAATTACTGGAAGATTAGGATTTTTACCAGATGATATAAAACTTATGAAATGCATTATAAAAGATAAATTTAAAGATGAATTTGATGTTTTAGAAGCAAGAGACATTATATACGGAAAAAATGGTATTGGAGAAGAAAATATCAATTTATACATAGCAAAGAAATTTGTAGATGCAGCTGTTATGAGAAAAGATATAAGAGATGAAAGAATAGAATCTCTTAAAAACTTTATAAGAACAATGAGAGAAGCTGTTGAATTAGAACATATATCTAAAGAAAAAACTTGTATTAAAACAAGAGCTTTACAAAAAATGGGATTAACTGATGAAAGAGATATTGTAGCTGTACATTTTGCAGTTGCGAAAGCTTATAGAGAAAACCCAAGAATTACAAATTCTGAAATGACAAGAATTGCAAATAGCTTAGTAGTAAGTAAATTACAAGATTATAAAGAAGAGATTCTTCCAGGAGTATTTGCTGATAAAAGTGATGTAGAAGAAGTAAGAAGACACACACATAAATTAAAGGATGGTAAAACTTTAGTACTATTCAAGAAAAATACAAGATTAAGCAAATTAGCTATGAGAATGGGAACAGATTATTTTGGACAAATAATTGATCATCCATCTGGAAATGGTGTAACTGCATATTTTGTTGGAAAAAAAGGATTAGATTTTCCTGAAGGTTTTACAAGTTATGCAGAGAGTTTTCAAAAGAAATATGAAGGTTCTTTTAAACCTGATTCAATAAAATTTAAAAAAGCTGATTCTTCAAAAGCTGTTGCTTGTTTTATTATTAGTAATAAGCCAGATGAAAATGCTAGAATTCCTGATGTTACAACTGAAAAATTTGAAGAACAAGTTTTAAAATTATTTGGTGGAAGAACTAAGGAAAAAGAGCAACAAATATATGATGATTAGAAAGGATTTTACTTATGAGAAAAATTAGAACAGATGAAATTTTAGAAAGAAAAGATTTTTTAAATTTAAATGATTCAGATTTTGATGAACAAGTATTAAGATATTGTATTGAAAAATTATCTGAATATGAAATTGGTATATCAAAAATCGAATCTTTAACTGAATATCCAGTAAAGAAATATGAAATATTTAAAATAGATATTAAAAATGAAAGAATATTTATGTTAGATACTAATCTTATAAAATGCGATTATGATTTAGATTCCAGAGAATTATATTACTCAAGAGAAATTACTCAAAAAATTTGTACTACCATGAAAAGACTATATGAAGATGCAATTATGGGAAATGATGAAATGGAAGTAATGTATCAAGATGAGATAAATAATTTAAAAGACCAAATAAAAAATCTAAAAGAACTTGATGAAGATGAATATAATTTTGATAGATTTACTTATAATTCATTAAAAGACACTGACTTTTTTGAAAATTATAATGAGATGTTAGAAAATAAAAAAGATTTAAAAACAGAAAATGAAGCTTTAAAAGAAAAAGTAGAAAAATCTGAAAAAATGATATTAGATTTAAGTAACAAATTAAAAATATCACTTGATGATATAGAAAAAAATAGAAATGAATTAAAAGTAAAAAATAAAAGCTTAATTGAAAAATTGATAAGTAGAATAAAAAAATTGTAAAAAAAGACGGGGCGGCTTAACGTAAAGTTTGGCCGCCCCATTTTGATGTGGAAAAAACTAAAGAAAATCACTTTTAAGACAGGTCCATTTTAATCTTCACAATCCTTTTTAATAATCTCCAGAGCATCCTGCCATTCCAATGCAATTTGATCTGCAATGGAAGAAACAGATTCTCCAAAAAGACGTTCATAGATGTTTGTATAGACACGGGAGAGCTCAGATAAAATTTCTGTTGGTACCTCAGGAGGTTCCGAATTTCCGTCCCATTTCAAAACATTGTAGATGTACCTGCGGATAAACTGCTTGTCCATACTCGGTTGAGGCTTTCCAACCTCATAGATTTCCGCATCCCAGAATCTACTGCTGTCTGGGGTAAATGCTTCGTCGATGAGAACGATTTGCCATTCATCATCGCTAAAGGGCTTTTTCATCAAACCAAATTCCAGCTTTGTATCTGCCAGAATGATGCCCTTTTTGAGGGCCAGATCGTGTGCATACTGATATGCCAGAAGAGAGAATCTCTTTACATTTGAGGCAATGGTATGTGCCCATTCACGAACGATGCAAGGATCAATGTTGCTGACATCAAAAGTGTTTGTGAGGAACTTATCCAAAACATCGATACTTTCACAAAAGTCGATGTTGCGGTCATGTTCACCAGGACCGGCTTTAGTTGATGGTGTGTAAATTGCTTCAGGAAGACGTTCAGATTCCTTAAGCCCAGCGGGTAATAAGTAGCCATACATAGTACCAGTTTCCTTGTAGGGATTCCAGCTTTTTGATTCGGGAATATAATATCCACGAACGATGGCCTCTAAAGGAATAGGAATGCACTTCCATGCAACAATGCCCGTTCCAGAGAACGAATCGTCTAAACCGTACTGGAGCATCACTTCAGCAGTAGATGTAACTAAGTGGTTTTCAACGATGCCTTCTTTTTCGAGAAGACGCATCCATTTCAAGGACATCTGGTTCAGAACCAGGCCCTTGTACTTCACCAGCCCAGGAAAGACCCTGTCACCAACCGAGAACCGGTCTGTTCTGTTAAAGAACAAAACGCTGGGGAAGTGTTCGTCGCTGTAAATGTCGCAGACTTTGCCTTTGTTTACAAGTTTCAAGTTGCTCATAGTGTTTAACACCTCTTTCATAGTTTTTTCCCAAAGTCTTTAACATTCATTATTAGTAATGCATTGTCAAAGAATGTTATAAAACTTGAGTAACAAGATTATACAACGTTTTAGTCAAAAAGTAAAGAAAGTGAAATTTTGAAAAGATATAAATTTTAAAATTCTTAGCAAAATTTTTCTAATTTTATATACAAACTTTTGTTTATATGATATAATATCTATACTTTTTTGAGAAAAATATTTTTTCTGCTTTATATATTTAATATATAAGATTAATTTTTTAAGTAAAATTATTATTTTTGAGGGAGAAAAAAATGAACGATAAAATTATTATAAGGGGAGCTAAAGAGCATAATTTAAAAAATATTAATATAGACATACCTAAAAATAAACTTGTAGTAATAACAGGACTTTCAGGATCAGGAAAATCTTCTCTAGCATTTGATACTTTATATGCTGAAGGTCAAAGAAGATATGTAGAAAGTTTATCTTCTTATGCAAGACAATTTTTAGGATTAATGGAAAAACCAGAAGTAGAAAGTATTGAAGGACTTTCTCCTGCTATTTCAATAGATCAGAAAACAACATCTAAAAATCCTCGTTCTACTGTTGGAACAGTTACAGAAATATATGATTTTTTAAGATTATTATATGCAAGAATTGGTATTCCATATTGTCCAAATTGTGGTAGAAAAATAGAAAAACAAACAGTAGACCAAATTGTTGATGCAGTTTTTACATTAGAACAAGGAACAAAAATTCAAATTTTAAGCCCAATAGTTAGAGGAAAAAAAGGTGAATTTACTAAATTATTGGAAGGCATGCAAAAAGAAGGTTTTGTAAGATGTAAAATAGATGGTCAAATGTATGAACTTTCTGATGATATCGATTTAGACAGAAATAAAAAACATAATATAGATATTATAGTTGATAGACTAGTTGTAAAAGAAGAAATTAGAAATAGATTAGCAGAATCTATCGAAACTGCTATGAAACATTCAAATAGCTTAGTTAAGATTGAAACACCAAATAAAGAAAAATTATTTAGTGGAAATTATGCTTGTCCAGATTGTAATATTAGTTTTGAAGAATTAACCCCAAGAATGTTTTCATTTAACAATCCATTTGGTGCATGTCCAGATTGTACAGGTATTGGTTATCTTATGAAAATGGATGAAGATTTAATTATTCCTGATAAAAATAAAACACTTTATGATGGAGTAAAAGCTTTTGGATCTAGCACATTGAAAAAAGGAGATACAATGGCTAGAATGTATTTTGAAAGCATTGGAAAACATTATGGAGTAGATATAAAAAATAAACCAATAAAAAAATTACCAAAAGATTTTTTAGAAAAAATTCTTTATGGAACAGGTGATGAAGAAATTGATTTTGAATACACATCTGCAGCTGGAACAAGAAAATTTACACAACCTTTTGAAGGTGTTTTACCTACTTTAGATAGAAGATATAGAGAGACAAAATCTGATGGAATGAGAAGATTTTATGAGCTTTATATGAGTAATAGACCATGTTATACTTGTAATGGAGCAAGATTAAAACCAGAAGTTTTAAGTATTAAGGTTGGAGATAAAAATATAAATCAAATTACAGATTTACCAATTAGAAAATTAAAAGAATATTTAAATAATTTAGATTTAAGTAAAAAAGATAGAATGATAGCAGATGTCATTTTAAGAGAAATAAATACTAGATTACAATTTTTAATGGATGTTGGATTAGAATATTTAACTTTATCAAGAAGTGCTGGAACATTATCTGGAGGAGAAGCACAAAGAATTAGACTTGCAACACAAATAGGATCAGGATTATCAGGAGTTTTATACATTTTAGATGAACCAAGTATAGGTCTTCATCAAAGAGATAATGATAAGCTTTTAGCAACTCTTAAAAAATTAAGAGATTTAGGTAATACCTTAATAGTAGTAGAACATGATGAAGATACTATGTATGCAGCAGATCAAATAATTGATATAGGTCCAGGTGCTGGAATTCATGGTGGATATGTTATTGCTCAAGGAACAGCTGAAGAAATAAAACAAGTAGAAAATTCTATAACTGGAAAATACTTAAGTGGAAGAGAAAAAATAAAAGTTCCTAAAAAGAGAAGAAAATCATCTGGAAAATCAATAGAAATAATAAATGCATCAGAAAACAACTTAAAAAATATAACAGTTAAAATACCATTAGGGGTTTTTAATTGTGTAACAGGTGTTTCAGGCTCTGGAAAATCTACTTTAGTAAATGAAGTTTTATATAAAAATTTAGCAAAAGATATTAATCGTTCAAATGAAAAACCTGGTAAATGTGAAAAAATAAAAGGTATTGAAAATATAGATAAAATTATTAATATAGATCAATCACCAATTGGAAGAACACCACGTTCTAATCCAGCAACATATACAGGAGTTTTTGATGTAATTCGTGATATATTTGCAGAAACTAATGAAGCTAAAATGAAAGGATATCAAAAAGGAAGATTTAGTTTTAATGTTGAAGGTGGTAGATGTGAAGCTTGCCAAGGTGATGGAGTATTAAAAATAGAAATGAATTTTCTTCCAGATATTTATGTGCCTTGTGAAGTTTGTAAAGGAAAGAGATATAATAGAGAAACATTAGAAGTAAAATATAAAGGAAAAAGCATAGCAGATGTCTTAGACATGACAGTTGAAGAAGCTTTAGAATTCTTTAATAATATTCCAAGAATAAAACAAAAAATACAAACATTAAGTGATGTAGGATTAGGTTATATAAAACTTGGTCAACCTTCTACTACTTTATCTGGAGGAGAAGCACAAAGAGTAAAACTTGCAACCGAGCTTTCAAAAAGAGCAACAGGAAAAACATTATATATTTTAGATGAGCCTACAACAGGACTTCATATAGCAGATGTTCATAAATTAGTTGATATACTACAAAGATTAGTAGATACAGGAAATACAATTTTAGTAATTGAACACAATTTGGATTTAATCAAAACAGCTGATAATATAATTGATTTAGGTCCAGAAGGCGGAGAAAATGGAGGAGAAATTGTTGCAGTAGGTACTCCAGAACAAATATGTAAAAATGAAAAATCTTATACAGGAAAATTCTTAAAAAAATATTTAGAATAAAAATCATTTTCTAAAATAAGTTATAAATAAAAACCTCTTCTAATTAATTTTAGAAGAGGTTTTCTTAAATAGTATCTATTTAAACAATAAATTTTATGAATTATTAATTGAAAAAAGTATCATGTATAAATCAAATTCAAATAATGCTTAAAAAGTTACTATCTAAAAACTAATTTTTTGACATTTTGTCGCTGTTATTGTTGTTATTATTGTTTGAGTTTGAGTTATTAGATCCTTTTGAATTATTATTCTTTTTTGACATCTTAGAAAGCACCTCCTTTTGACTCACAAATAGTATTTGTAAATTTAAATAAAATATTCAAAAAATTAAAATGTATTTATATTGAAGAAATGCAAAATTTTTGATATAATTTTTTTGTGTTTAAAAAGATGAAAGGAATAACAAAAATGTCAAATATAGTTATAGGAATTGAAGGATTAGTTGGCTCAGGAAAAACAAGTATATGTAGAGAACTTATAAAAGAAATTCCAAACACAGTTCTTTTAAATGGCGGAAATTTATATAGATCAATTGTATATAGTATGATAAAAAATGGAAAAAAACTTGAAGAGTTAAAAAAACAAGGTAAAAAATTAGACATTAAAGAAATGATGGATTTATTCAAAATTGAAATAAAAATTGAGAATAATGAAACAATAATATATATAGATGGAAAAAAAGTAGATGAAGAAGCAATTCAATCAAAAGAATCTTCTCTTGCAGTTTCAACAATTGGTGGTAGTGCAGATAATAAAAATTTATTTGTTTTTGCTAAAAATCTAATTGATGATTTAAAAAAAGATAGTAATGTAATTGTTTCAGGTAGAAGTGTAATGAAAATCTATCCAGATTGTGATTATCATTTTTTTATAGTTGCTGACTTAGAGGAAAGAGTTAAAAGAAAATGTCATCAATATAATAATAAGGAAACTTTAGAAGAAATAAGAGATAATATTATTAAACGTGATGAATTACAAAAACAAGCTGGATTTTATGAATATAGTGATATTACAGAAGAAATTGATGTTACAAATTGTAAATCTGTTTATGAATCTACAAAATTAGTATTAAGTAAAATTAAATTACCAGAATTAGTATAGATTTAGGAGGTATTATGAAATACATAAATCAAAAGCTATTAGAATTTAATAATTATTTAAAAGGCAGAAAAGTTGCTATAATAGGTTTGGGAGTTAGCAATATTCCTCTAATTGAATATTTACATGATTTAAAATCAATAGTAACTGTTTTTGATTCTAAAGAATTTGATGATATAGACAAAACATTATTAGATAAAATTGTAGATTATGGTATGCAATTTTCTTTAGGTAAAAATTATTTAGAAAAATTAGTTGGTTTTGATTTAATTTTCCGTTCTCCTAGTTGTTTGCCAAATACTCCTGAATTAGTTGCAGAAGCAAAAAGAGGTGCAATAATTACAACAGAAGTAGAAATGCTTATAGAACTTTGCCCTGGACTTGTAATAGGAGTTACTGGAAGTGATGGAAAAACAACAACTACAACTCTTATATATGAAATATTAAAAGAAGATGGATATAATTGCTTTTTAGGAGGTAATATTGGAACTCCATTATTTACAAAAATATCTGAAATGGTTCCAGAAGATATTGTTGTTTTAGAGTTAAGTAGTTTTCAACTTATGAATATGAAAATAAGCCCTAAAATTTCAGTAATAACAAATATAACTCCAAATCATTTGAATGTTCATACAGATATGGAAGAATATATTGAAGCAAAAAAAGCAATTTTTAAATATCAAGAAAAAGATAATTTATTAATATTAAACTATGATAATGAAATAACAAGAGAATGTGCAAAAGAAGCACCAGGAGAAGTAGTTTTCTTCAGTAGTAAAAACAAAATACCAAACGGATATATTTATGATCAAGAAGATGGAAAAATTAAAGTTTGTGAAAATGGTTTGAGAAAACATGTATTTGATACTAGATATATGAGACTTCGTGGAGTACACAATTTTGAAAATGCTTGTTGTGCAATTATTGCTACAAAAGATTTAGTAAAAAAAGAATCAATAGATAAAGTATTAACTGAATTTAAAGGTGTAGAACATAGATTAGAGCTTATTAAAGAAACTAAAAATAGAATAAAATGGTATAATGATTCTGTTAGTTCTAGTCCTACAAGAACAATTGCAGGATTAAATGCATTTGCTCTTAAAAATATTATTTTAATTGCTGGTGGATATGATAAACAATTAGATTATACAGTTCTTGCAAAACCAATAATAGATAATTGTAAAGCTTTAATTTTATTAGGTCAAACTGCTGAAAAAATAGAAAAAGCTGTTTTAGAAGAGCTTAAGAAAACAAGAAAAACTCTTCCAATTTGCAATTGCACATCTTTAAAGCAGGCAGTAGAAGAGGCAAATCATATTGCTGTAACTGGTGATGTAGTATTGTTTTCTCCTGCAAGTGCAAGTTTTGATATGTTTGCAAACTTTGCTGAACGTGGAAGAATATTTAAAGAATATGTACAGGAAATTGTAAAATAATTTTAAATTTTATTCTCAAATAAAAATCTCCTTCATATAATGAAAAAAAGGAGGTTTTTTTATGTTTTATTCAAATAACAATGATAACTATATGCAAGATTTGTATTTTTATAATCAAACACCTAATAATACATATTTTCCAAATAATATGCAAAATTATAATATGATGCAAGGGCAAAATCCAAATATGATGTATAATAATCCAAATATGTATCAAAATCAGATGAATCAAAATATGAATAATTTATATCCAGATATTTATAGAATAATAAATCCAGTAGTTTCAAGAGTAATTGCTAATAGTAATTATCAATTTTTAAATGAAGATGCTTTAAACAATATGACAGATACAGTTTATAATATTGTTGAAGGTCAAATTGATTTAAATGATAATGTAGCACAATCAGAATCTAGTAGTTCATCACAATCTGCATCATCAAATACAAGTTCTGTATCTTCAAATGGTAGCAATCGAATATCAGAGACAACAAGACAATCATCTATTTCACAAACTAGCAGTAATTCAAAACCTAATAGAAATGATAATTTACTTAAAGATATTATCAAAATTCTTATTTTAAAAGAATTATTATCAAGACCTAATCGTAATAATCAAAATTATTGTCCATATTGTAATCAAATGCAATATAATCAGAATTTTTAAAAATAAAATAACTATATTATACTTAAAAATATAATATAGTTATTTTTTTATTTAATTTGAATATAATTAATTTAGGAGAATATAATGGATTATTTTAATATATTTAAAAAGTGTATTATAGGAATATTATTAATTGGTATATTTTTTATTTGTCTCAAATTCACATTTTTTTATCTTCCTTTTTTAATTGCATATATCATTTCAGTTATGATAGATCCTATAATAAAATGGATAAATAAAAAGACAAGCTTTAGTAGAAAAACAAGTAGTATAATTGTTCTTGTAAGTATTTTTGCAATTATATTTGCAATTAGTATATTTGGGATTATAAAACTTGTAGAAGAAACTACAAATCTTTTATCTGGATTAAATGATTATCTTGAAATAACAGTAAAATTCATAAATGATAAGACATCTAAAATAGATTTAGAAAGATTAAATTTATCAAGTGATGTTATATCTATTTTTGAAAATTCTGCAAATAATTTTTTAAATACTATTGCTGAACAAATAAAAAATTTATTAAGTAGAATATTAAATTATATAACTTCAATACCAAATATGTTTATAAATATAGTTATCACAATACTTGCTACTTATTTTATAAGTTCAGATAAATTTTATATTTTAGATAGAATGGAACATCATTTATCTAAAAAAATGGTTGGTAAAATAGTTACACATGCAAAAGCTATAATATCTTCTTTAGGTGGATATCTAAAAGCTGAGATTACATTAAGTTTTATAACTTTTATTATTGTTTTAACAGGTTTAAATATTTTATATATTATTGGAATGGATATAGGATATCCAATATTAATTGCTCTTTTTATTGGCTTTGTAGATGCACTTCCAATATTAGGAGCTGGAAGTGTTATGATTCCATGGGGAATATTATTATTTTTAAAAAGCAATAATTCTTTGGCTTTATCTATTTTAGGATTATATATTTTAATATTAGCTACAAAACAATTTTTAGAGCCTAAACTTGTAAGTAATAATATTGGAATACATCCTATTTTTACACTTATAGCAATGTATACAAGTTTTAAAATAATAGGTGTTATTGGATTACTAGTAGGACCAATAATACTCATTATTTTAAAAAATATTTTTTCAGAAATATTAGATAAAGGAATAATAAATTCTTTAGTAGATGATTAGTATATTACAGCAGTAGGAACAAAAGAATCATCTGGTGGCATTACATTTGCATTTTCTGGTTTTGAAGTTTGCTCAATATCAGTAATTTTTATAATAGGAATATCTGTATTATTATAACTTCCTTTAGTTATTTCTCCAGTAATTTTTACCCATGAATACATTTCAAACTTACTTGCTTTTTCAGAAGAACAAAGAAAGCCAACAATTAAAGATTGGTTATTTCCAATATCCATATTACGAGCTAATACAAATTGATCTTTAGAAAATCCTGATAATCTATAAATGTATCCAGAAAAAGTTATTTTTTGTCCAATATATGTATCAATATCACTATGTACCATATTTAAAACATTAGTATAATTTTCAGATGTAAGTTCAGCAATTGTATTTGAAGGAATTGAATCATCAAGAAGATTTTTTTCATCTGTATTTGAAGAGGTTAAAACTTTATATAATGCTATAATTCCAATAATAATAGAAATCATTATCATTATTACTAGAAGAGTTTTAAAAATATTTTGTTTATTTAATTTAATATTACAAACTAACATATAAACAACACTCCTTTTAATTTTTATTAAATATTATGAGAGATATTTTTTTGTATGACAAATAATTGATAAAACAAAAGTTAAATACCTTGCAAAAATAATAAAAAAATGATATATTAACTTAAGTTTAATGAAAAATAGGAGGAAACAATGGGACTATTAGGCAAAATTTTTGGAAGTTATAGTGAAAAAGAAGTAAAAAGGGTAATGCCAATTGTTGAAAAGATTAACAGTCTAGAACCAGAAATGGAAAAATTAACAGATAAGGAATTGACTGCAAAGACAGAATATTTTAAACAAGAATTAGCAAATGGTAAAACTCTAGATGATATATTACCAGAAGCTTTTGCAGTAGTAAGAGAAGCATCTAAAAGAGTTATAGGATTAAGACATTTTGATGTTCAATTAATAGGTGGAATTATTTTACACCAAGGTAGAATATCAGAAATGAAAACTGGTGAAGGAAAAACTTTAGTTGCAACATTACCAGTATACTTAAATGCTCTTACAGGAAAAGGTGTACATGTTATTACAGTAAATGAATACTTAGCTAAAAGAGATAGTGAGTGGATGGGAAAAATTTATAGGTTCTTAGGACTTTCTGTTGGACTTATTTATGGAAGAATGCCACATGAAGAAAAACAAAAAGCTTATAGAGCAGATATTACTTATGGAACTAATAATGAGTTTGGATTTGACTATTTAAGAGATAATATGGTTATTCATAAAGAAGAAATGGTTCAAAGAGAATTAAATTATGCCATAGTAGATGAGATAGATAGTATTTTAATTGATGAGGCTCGTACACCACTTATTATTTCTGGTAGAGCAAACAAATCTTCTGATTTATATAAAAAAGCAGATAATTTTGTTAAAAGATTAAAAGCAAAAGTAATTATAGAAGAAGATGTAAAAGATACAGATCAAAGTGAAGATAATGAAAAATATGATTATATAGTTGATTTAAAAGCAAAATCAGCTTCACTTACACAAAAAGGTATTGAAAAAGCTGAAAGAGAATTCGGACTTGAAAATTTAAATGATATTCAAAATACTGATATAGTTCATAATATAACACAAGCTTTAAGAGCTAATGGAATTATGAAAAAAGATATTGACTACATTGTTAAAGATGGAGAAGTTCTTATTGTAGATGAATTTACTGGACGTATTATGTATGGAAGAAGATATAATGATGGTCTTCATCAAGCAATAGAAGCTAAGGAAAATGTAAAAATTGCTGATGAATCAAAAACATTAGCTACTATTACATTCCAAAATTATTTTAGATTATATTCTAAATTATCTGGTATGACAGGTACTGCTATGACAGAAGAAGGAGAATTTAGAGAAATATATAATTTGGATGTTATTGAAATTCCTACAAACAAACCTTTAATTAGAAAAGATCAAACAGATATTATATATAAAAATGAATCTGCAAAATTTAGAGCTGTAATTAATGATATTAAAGAAAGTCATGAAAAAGGACAACCAGTTTTAGTTGGTACAGTTTCAATAGAAAATTCAGAAAAGTTAAGTAGATTATTATCAAATGAAGGAATAAAACATGAAGTATTAAATGCTAAAAATCATGAAAAAGAAGCTGAAATTATCGCACAAGCTGGTAAATATGGTGCAGTTACAATTGCTACTAACATGGCAGGACGTGGTACTGATATTATGCTTGGTGGTAATAGTGAGTATCTTGCAAAACAAGAAATGAGAAAACAAAAATATGAAGAATACTTAATTGAGCAAGCAACAGCTTTTAATGAAACAGATGATAAAGAAATATTAGATGCTAGAAAAACATTTAAAGAATTACAGAAAAAATTTGATGATGAAATAAAAGATGAAAAACAAAAAGTAATTGAAGCTGGTGGTTTAAAAATTATTGGTACAGAACGTCATGAGTCAAGAAGAATTGATAATCAGCTTCGTGGACGTAGCGGTCGTCAAGGTGATCCAGGTGAAACTAGATTTTATTTGGCACTAGATGATAATCTTCTTAAAATCTTTGGCGGAGATATAATTACAAGAATATTTGAAAAAGGAAATATTCCAGAAGATTTACCAATTGAAGTAAAAATTATTTCTAAAACTATTGAAAATGCACAAAGCAAAGTTGAAGGAAGAAACTTCTCAATAAGAAAACATATATTAAGCTATGATGATGTTATGAACATTCAAAGAGATATCATATACACACAAAGAAAATCTGTTTTAAACGGAGAAAATATTAGAGATAATATTGTTAATATGATTGAATCTGCTTGTGAAATGATAGTTGACACTTATAGACAAGAAATAGAAGAAAATAAAATTAATAAAGATGCATTATTAAATGAAATAAAAGTTGGATTAAACATTGGCGAAGTTGATGCATTAAAAGCAAATAAAATTGATGCAAATGAACTTCTAAATGAATTAAAAGACAAAGCTTTAGCAAGTTATGAAGCTAAAGAAAAAGAATTTGGAGATGATATTAGAGAACTTGAAAGAGTTGTTTTACTAAAAGTTGTTGATGGAAAATGGATGGATCATATTGATGCAATGGATGAATTAAAAAATGGTATTGGCTTGAGAGCTTATGGACAAAAAGATCCAGTTGTTCAATATAGATTTGAAGGCGGGGAAATGTTTGATGAAATGATTGCTCAAATCAAATTAGAAGTTGCTAAAATTATGCTTCATGTAGTTAAAACAACAAGCCCTGTTCAAAGAAGTTCTACTGTAAATATTACAAATGCTGGATTAGATAATTCTGCTATTAGCAATATGAATGTAGAAGGAGAAAATAATAATATTCCAAAAACAAATCAAACTTCAAAACCACAACCAATTGTAAATAGTGGTCCAAAAATTGGAAGAAATGATCCTTGTCCATGTGGAAGTGGAAAAAAATATAAAAATTGCTGTGGAAAGAATGTTTAAATAGCCTACTACAAGAATTTCAACAATTCAAAAAAATAGATGTCAAAAATTAGTTTGTCACCTATGAAAATTATTGAAAAATAAGGAGTGTATCCAAAAGAAAATGGATGACACTTCTTTTTTGTTTAAAAAATTGATATTTTTTTGTAAAAATATTGAATGTGAAGTCAAAAAATGATACAATACAAATGTTCGCTAGTAATGTTAAGACAATTGTACAAGGAGGTACATTTAATGGAAAATAACAAATTAAAAATTATATCAAATCTTTTTGAAGAATATGAGATACGAAGTGTATGGAATGCAGATAAAGAAGAATATTATTTTAATATTATAGATGTAGTAAAAGCATTAACTGATAGTCCTAATCCATCGCATTATTGGAGAACTTTAAAATATAGAATGATTAAAGAAGGAAATGAAACCGTCACAAATTGTGACACTTTCAAATTTAAAGCAAAAGACGGAAAAATGAGAAATGCAGATGTTTTAGATACACAAGGAATATTACGTCTTATTGAATCAATACCAAG
>CANRPX010000012.1 GCA_947632605.1 uncultured Clostridia bacterium
TTAAATGAAACTAAATCGACATTTAAGAATTATTCTGAAAAAATGGAAAATAAAATTATAAATATTTATCCTGAAATAAAATATCAATCTTTTATTGGATTTGGAGGAGCTTTTACTGAGTCTTCTGGATATTCCCTATCTCTTTTACCAAAAGAAAAACAAAATAATATTATTAATGATTATTTTGAAAAAGATAAATCTAATTATTCATTTTGTAGAATTCCCATTGGAAGTTCAGATTTTTCACTAAAATCTTATTCTTATTCTAAAAAAGAAGATTTATCAGATTTTAGTATTGAACAAGATAAAAAATATATTATTCCAATGATAAAATCTGCTCAAAAAATAAATCCAAACATAAAATTTTTAGCATCTCCTTGGAGTCCTCCAAAATTTATGAAATCTAATAAAATGCTTGTTTTAGGAGGAAAATTATTAAATAAATATCAAAATGTTTTTGCTGAATATTTATCAAAATTTATATTAGAATACAAAAAAGAAAATATAAATATAGATTATATCACTGTTCAAAATGAACCAAATGCAATTCAACCATGGGAATCTTGTTTATATTCTCCAGAAGAAGAAAAAGATTTTGTTGTAAATTATCTATACCCTACTTTTACAAAATATGATATAAAAACAAAAATATTAGTATGGGATCATAATAAAGAAAAATTATTTTCTAGAGCAAAAAAAGAATTAAATAGCAATGAAGCATTAAATGCTATTTCTGGTTTTGCTTTTCATATATACTCAGGAGATCATTTTGAAAACATAAAACTTGTTCAAGAAACTTTTCCAGGAAAACTTTTAATACATACTGAAGGATGTACAGGATTTTCAAATTTCAATCCAAATGATGAAGTTAAAAATGCAGAAATATATTCACATGATATTTTAGGAGATTTAAATTCTGGAATAAATGGATATATCGATTGGAATTTAGTTTTAGATTATAAAGGTGGTCCAAACCACAAGTTAAATTATTGCAATAGCCCAATAATGGTAAATAAAGAAAAAAATAATTATATTAAAAATTTAAGCTTTTATTATATTAATCACTTTAGTAAATTTATAAAGCCAAATGCCAAAAAAATAGCATTTAGCTCATATTCTACTGATATTGAAATTACAGCTTTTGAAAATACAGATAATAGTATTGCAATTGTTTTATTAAATAGAAATAATTTTAATAAAGAATATAACATTGTATTAGATGACAAAGTTATTCATGATAATTTAGATAGTCATGCAATAGTAACTTATTTAATTGTTAGATAATTTATCTAACAATTATTTTTTTACAGGAATACTGTTGTTATAAAGCTCATCAGGATCTATATCCTCACCGTTTTTCCATTCTAAAGTAATTCCTGATACTTTAACTGTGCGAAAATAATCTTGATTAATTAAATTTTTATAAAACTTTTCTTTTAAATTTTTTTTCATATCATAAATTTTTTCTTCACCATTGTCAAACAATACTTTTATTTTATATTTTTCAACAACTTCAACTTTTTTAGGTTTTGGTGGTATCATCGATTTTCCTCCTTATTTTAAAGGGTCTATTTTAAAAAAATTACTATCATTTTGAAGATTTCTCCACAAAATTAATAATTCTTCTTTATGTATTTCCATCCATGCAATAATCATTCTATTTTGTTTTTGAGGCATTTTCCCTTCGATTCTTTTTATGTCTTCAATTGAATAAACAGCTGTATATTCGTTATATTCAATATGAATATGAGCTCCATGGTGTTTCTGAAAGTCTTTATAAAACATTCTAATTGTAATACCATAAAATTGTGATATTATTGGCAATGTATCACCTCCTTTATCGTAGCATATTAAATTTTATTTTTCAATATTGTTTTTCTATATTAAATCGTAATAGAAAAATTTATCGTTAGTAATTTTGTTAATAAAAGTTTGTTTTTATCGTTTCATAATTTTTTAAAATTGGAAAATTTTGGCGAAATGCCATAAGAAAAAATTTCTAAAATAATAGCATCTTATTTTAAGAAAGTCAATATTAAATATAATTTTTTGAGTAAAATTTTTCTAATCTTTTATTATAATTGCTTTATAAAATTAAAGATGATATAATATATGTATTAATTTAAAGGAGAAAATATATGGATTTATCAATAAAAAACACAACTCGTGAACAAAGAAAAGAAATTGTTAAAAATGCACTTGCTATTTCTATATCTGGAACTGATTTTCCAAGTGATAAATCACTTCAAATTATAAAAGAATATGTAGATGGAATTACAGAATTAGAAGATGTTCAGAAAAAAATCGTTTTCCTTTATAAAAAGGACGGTGATTTTTAGTTGAAAGATCCTTATCTTCAAGAGAATACTGGTGTATTAAAAAATAAACTTGGAATTAGTAATTATGATGAATTAATTTTAGCAGAAAAAGATATCACATTTTCAAAACTTATTAATGCTGGACACACTCTTAATACAAGATTTGATGTTGAATATTTTAAATCTATTCATAAACATATATTTGAAGATATTTTTGACTGGGCTGGTGAATTTAGAAAAGTTCCTATCGAAAAAGAAGAAGTTGTTTTACCTGGACTTAGTTTGCAATATGCTGATCCAAAAGATATTCCTTCAAAATTAAAAATGGCTTTAGATAAAATGAATAATACAGATTGGGATTCTCTATCACTAGAACAAAAATCATCTGAATTTACAAAACAATTAGCAAATCTTTGGCTTATACATCCATTTAGAGATGGAAATACTAGAACTACTTTAACATTTGCTACTATTTTTTCTAGAGAGCATGGTTTTCCAATGGATATTGGTTCACTATTAAATCATCTATTTAGAGTAACTGATGAAAATGGAAAAATTACAAGATTTAGTATTCGTGATAAGTTCGTATTAGCAGCAATTCCAGAAGAATATATGCCTGAGCCAGAACATTTAACTTATTTAATTCATAAGTCTATTGTAAGTGGAATTTCTAAAAAAATTGAACATTTGCAAAAAACATTAAATAATTCTGCTCCAAGCACAAATGCAAATTCTAAGCAAGATGATTTAGAAAAATAATTTTTTATATAAAAAAACTATCTAGAAATTTTATTTCTAGATAGTTTCTTTATTTTTTCCATTCAACATTTTCACGTATAACTTTTGCTGGAACTCCAGCTACTATTGTTTTCGGAGGAACATCTTTTGTTACAACAGCACCTGCTGCAATTACTGCTCCATCCCCTATTTTTACACCTTTCATTATAATTGCTCTTGTTCCAATCCATACATGATTTCCTATTACTACTGGTGCTTTTACTTTATGATTTTCAGCTACAATTTCATGTGAATCTGTATCTCTAATTATAACATCTCTTGCTATTGCAACATCTTCTCCTATTTCTACTTTATCTGTACATATAATTTGAACAAAACCATTACAATATCCACTATTTAAAATTAGTTTTGCATTGTCATAAATTCTTATATCAGATCCTGCACCAATTAAAAAGTCTCCATTAACACTAATATTACCATTTCCTTCAATACTAAATCTAGTTTCTAAATTTGATTTAGGATTTTCTTTAGCTCCTAATCTAAAAATTCCTTTTATGATAACTTTAGCATTTTTACTTACTGAAATTTTAGTATTTTTATAACATTCAAATCTACCTTTAAATTTTGATGAATAATATCTAGTCTTAAAAAAATTTGGTTTTTGATTATTCATAATTTTCTCCATTTTTGTTTCATAATATATATTAGATTATAAATAGTTTTTGACATATATTTGAAGAATATAGTGGAAATATATTAATTATTTCAAAAAATATATATACATAAAAACTAAAATTAAATATAGTATTCCTAAAACTATTAAGATTTTATCTTTTAATATTATTTCTGTTGGATCCCCTTCAGATTCATCTTTTTCTATATTTAAACTATATCTCATAGCCATAATCATTACTATTGGTACAGTCCATAGCATTAATTTACTTTCAAACTCTTTTGCCCATAATGCATAAAAGCATATTGTTAATGCCATACACATATATAAATTTTTATCTAAAAAATCTTTACTATAAAATTTTAAAACATTTCTTGTATTTTTGTCTTGATATCTTTTATATTCATTTCTTCTTTTTCCTAATCCTAAATAGAATGATCCGGAAAATATTGTTAAATATAACCAACTAGAAATTTCTACATCTATAATTGCTCCACCATATAAAATTCTTAATACAAATCCACTTGCTAAAATTATTATATCTATTATTGGTTTATTTTTTAATCCAAAACTATATGCAATATTTAGTATTAAATAAATCAATAAAAATATAATTGATAATTTCACATTAGAACATTTTGTATATATGAATATATATACAAATGTTATTATTAATAATAACATCACTGCAATTATTATTGCTTTTCTTATTGAAACACTACCATTTGCAATTGGTCTATTCTTCTTTATTGGATGCTTTCTATCTTTTTCTATATCTTTTATATCATTAATAATATAAACTATTGAAGACAGTAGTGAAAATATAATGAATCCGAGCAATACTTACAATTAACTTATCCTTATTAAAAATATTATTACTAAAAAATATTGGTAAAAATACTAATAAATTTTTTATGTAATGCTTAACTCTTAATAAATTAAAATATTTTTTCATTAAACACCTCTATTTAAAAATTAAATGCAATAAACACGCCTATAATAAATATTGTACATAAATATGTTAAAATACATTTAGTAAATCTATGAATTATTACATTATTATCTATTGTCATTAATTTTTCTTTTTTATAATTATGAATTATATATAAAGCAATTATAATTCCACAAATAAACACAGTTCCTGAAATTGATTTATATAAATTTAAATTTCTATTTTCAAGTTCGTTAGATAACAAAATCATTCTGCTATACATAATTAAATTATTAATAACTTCAAAAATAGCAAATATTCCTAACAGACAATAAGAAACTATTTTTATTTTTTTGTTTTTTAATTCATTAATAACCATTGCTATTAAAATAAAAAGCAAAAATATAAAATGTGGAGAATACATAAAAGCTTCATTAGAGCCATAGATATAATGTAATACCATATTTGTTAATAAATTTATTAATATAAATAATGTGTATATGTTTTCACTATTCTTATGTAAGAATCCTAATATTATTTTTCTTATTATAAATATAAATAAAATAGAAAAAATTACAGTAAGTAATATATTAATAATAGGAAAGTAATTTTCAAATAATATAACATCTTCATTTGCTACTAAGTCTTTTTGTATTGATATTTTAGCAGATATTATAGGATAGAATATTGTATTTTTAATCCAAATTATTGTTTTATTTAAGTTAAAATTCCAATCCATATAATTTATTTCTTCATATTTTTTTCCTTTTAAAGCATCAATAATTGAAGATATAAATAATGGAGATGATTTCCATATAAACTTTTGAAATAAAGATATAAAAATAATACAAAACATATTAAATATATTTATTAATAAAAAGTATTTAATAATTTTTTTCCATTCTGTTTTTAAATCGTATTTATATAATAAAATTACTACTAACCCAATTAAATATGAAACATAATTAGTCAATGTAATTCCAAATGAAAACACTCCAAAAAATATTAATAGTAATAATTCTTTTTTAGAAAATTCTTCTTTAGATTTTATTAAGCATGTAACTATATACCAATATGCAATAAGACCTGTTCCAGCGAAAATAAAACTTTCTGGAATTGTTGAAAATGTTAATATACTAAAAGAAAATCCATAAATAATTGTAATTAAAATACTTATTATTTTATCTATATTTAGTTTTTTTAAAATTCCATATAAACAAGAAACAGATATTGCACCTGCTAAAGATTCTATTAAAGCAACTGATAATGTTGAACTATTTGTTATTCCATTTGTTAATAAAATTATTGTTTGTAAAAAGATTAAAAATAATGGATGTACTTTAATCCTGTAATGACTATATTTTATATCTGTTAAATCTCTAAACACCCTGTAATTATCTGCTCCTAAAAATATATTTTTAGTAAATGGTTTTTCATAAGACATACATAATCCTAAAAAAATATAAACAGCAAAAAACAATAAGAAAATACAAGTATTTACTTTAATATATTTTTTTATCTTTTCTTTCATTTATTTCTCCTAATTTAAATTTTTATATAATCAACTTCTATGTTTAATTTCTTAATTTTCTCTTTAATTTCTAATATTTTATCATCAGAAATATCTTTAAATTCCATCATTTCTTTTCCTAAAGATTTATATTTACTTTCCCCTAATCTATGTATTTTGAAAATTTCTACTTTTTGTGGTTTATAAATTTTTAAAAAGTCATATATTTTATTTATGTTTTCTTCTGTTACAGTAAACTCTGGTACTAATGGAATTCTAAAAGTTACATTTACATTATTTTTAAGTAATTTTTCTATATTTTTATAAAAAAATTCTACATTACCATTAATTTTATAAGATGAATTTTCATCTAAAATTTTAATATCAATAATGAATTCATCAACATATTTTATAGCAATATCTATAATTTCAGTAGATACTGTTAAAGCCGTTTCTACACAAATATTGATATCTTTTTCTTTTAGATTTTTTAATAATGGTTCAATATTTTTAAATTGTAATAGAGGCTCACCTCCTGAAAAGGTAACCCCTCCTTCTTTTTCATAGTAATCTTTATCTTTTAATATTTCTTTTTCTAAATTTTCAAGAGATATTTCTTTTCCATATACATTTTTTTCGCCATCTTTAAAATATTCTTGAACTTCAAAATCAATATTCTCTGGATTTGAGCACCATGGGCATTTTAAATTGCATCCTTTAAAAAACACAGTAGTTCTTATTCCTGGTCCATCATGTAAACAAAACCTTTGAATATTACTAACTATTACCTTCACTTTTTAATGCCCTTTCAATTAAATAATCTTTATAATCATCTGGCAAATCTTTAAAATAACTACTAAATCCCCAAACTCTTACAACTAAATTTGGAAATTTTTCTGGATTTTTTCTAGCTTCTATCAATTGTTTGCTACTTACAACATTCATTTGCATCTCAAAAAATCCTACTTTAATACTTAACATTAAGAAATCTACAAATTTATCAAAATTATCACTTATAAAATTTGGTGACACAAAGAAATCTACAACATTTCCATTAAATCTATTTTCTTCGTAACTTAATTTTGAGGCAAACTCTACTAATTCTGTATATCCATTTGATACATCAGAAGATATATGTACAGCAAAAGGTTCTCCCTCTTTTCTACCATCAAAAGAAGCTGGAACATTTTTAGAAGCATCTATATAACTTGGTGCACTTAAGCCAAATTTATATCTTCCTCCTAGATAATTTCTTTTTTCTTTTAAAACATCTGTTGTATATTTTATCAAATCATTGGCAAGTTCTAATATTTTATCACTATCTTTTCCATACTTTTCTTCTGAATTTTTTAATCTTTTTAATAATTTTTCATTACTTTCAAAATTATTTTTTCTTATTTTATTAAACTCATCAAAAGACATCTCTTTATTTTTAAATACAAATTCTTCTATATTACATATTGAATTTACTAAGTTGGCTAGTCCAACACTTGTTAATCCGAAATTATTATATTTTGCACCGCCTTCTGAAATATCTTTGCTAGATTTTACACAATCATCAATAAATAATGATAATATTGGATCTTTTTCAAAACGCATATTATTTATTTGATTTATAAGATTATCTAAATATTTTTTTAAATATTCTTTGTATTTTTCTATAAAGTCTTGAATATTTGTAAATGAATTTAAATCTTCATTTTCTAATAAATCATTCAATGGATTCATAAAAGACAACCATCTGATATTATTAGGATCAGAAGCTTTTCCAATTATATATGGTTCCCAACATGCTGATGTTCCATATTTATAAGCATCTTCTTTTTCATATCCAAAATTAATTAATTTTTCTATTATCACATCATCATTTGCAAATAATGGGCATCCTATTCCTGTTTGAATACATTTTAAAGACTTTTCTATCAAACTTCTTGGTGTTTTTTTACTAACTCTAAGTAAAACTTTTGGATCAGGTAATTTAAGTTCTTCCATCAATTCTATAAATAAATATGTAAGTTCATTACATAAATATTCTCCATTTATAGATTCTCCACCTAATTCTATTATTTGACCAGTATCACCTATAAGTGCACTACTTTTCATTTCATAAAAATCATGTAATGTTTCTAAAAATTCTTTAATTAATTTTTTAGCTTCATTTTCATTTAAAGTTTTATTTTCTATATCTTTTTTATAATATTTTATTAAAATTAAATCTAATCTTCCTAAACCATTTAATTTATGATTAGTTTGCCATAACAACATATTAATAAATAAAATTCTTTGTAATGCTTCATATAATGAATCTGCTTTTTTGCTTTTCATATTTTGTAAATTATTAACTATATTTTTATTACTTTTATTTTTTTCTACAATTCTATCTATTAATAATTCAAATCCTTCTATTGTTTTTAATTCTGTTAAATAAAATTTTTCATCATTTTTATTTAAAGATTTTTTTAAATCTTCAAAAGAGTTATCTAATATAATTGAATAATCTATACACATATTATCAATTATAGAATTAGTAAAACAATTCACTTTTAAGAAATCAAAATTATTATAGAATTTTTTATCTTTTGAAATAGTAATTACATCAATGCCCTTAAATAGTTTTTTAAGTTCTTCTCCCTTATTTTTATCATAATATATCTTTGTGTTTTTAAAAGCTTTAATTCTGCCTATTATTTTATTATCTTTGCTATATTTTTTTCTATAAATAAGTTTTGAAAATCTTAAGTGACATATTGTTTTTTTCCCTATAATGTTTTTAATAGTAGTTTTTAATTTACTTTTCATTATTTGCTCCTAATAATTTTTTTCTTAATCTATCTATTACAGTAAAAATAAATTTATCTTTTAAAATAAGTAATACTGAGAAATATACAGTAGCTCCAACAACAATTTGTATAATAGTTGATACTATTCCTACATGTAAAAATCTGCCAAGTGAAGCTGTTATGACTAACATAATAATTCCACTTACTATATATTTAAAACAATTTCCAAAAACCATTTTAACTGAAATTTCTTTTCTAACATAAATTAATTGTACTATTAAAATTAATGTTTCTGCTAGAACAGATGCTATTATAGCTCCTACACTTTTAAAAATTGGTATTAATGTAAAATTAGTTATAAAGTTAAATATAGCACCAATTATAACTGATTTTGTAAATATATTTTGATTTTTACTTGGAATTAAATATTGTATTCCTGAAACATTATTTAATCCTATTGCCATAATTAATGGAGCACCAACAATTAATAAAAGTTTTGATTTTTCAAATCCATCTCCTAAAAACCATGGAACAAAATTATAAGATATTGCCATTATTCCAAACATAATAGGAATTCCTAAAAACCAAACAAAATCAAATGAATTTGATAAATATTTTTTTACTTCTTCTTCTTTTTTATTAGCTATTGTACTTGCTATTCTAGGTGCAACTACTGTTCCTAAAGATGTAATTATTGTTAAAGAAATTTTAATAATTTTTTGAGATTGTTCATAGTTTCCTACTTCTGTCATATCTTTTAATATTGAACCTATCATAGTTTTATCTAAAACAGTATATACTTGCATTGCTACTTGTGGTACAAATAACAATATAAGTGGTTTTATATGTTTGAAAATATCTTTTATTTTAAATTTTACTTTTACAATATATTTTGGTAAGTAAAACCATAAAGATAAATTACCAAATAAATTTGATAATACATATATTATAAAATAAATTATTAAATCTTTATCTGTTTTTATAAACAAAAATATTGATGTAACACTAATTATTTTTATAATTAAATTTCTTGTTACTGTTTTTTTAAATTCTTCTAAACCTTGAAAAAACCAACTTATATCAATACTGTTTGCTATAATTTCTAACACTAAAATTTTATAGTAAGTAGAATATTCACCATTTACTGCAAAAGTAAAATAGAATATAGCTAAAGATATTCCTAAAGTTATAAATCTCATTATCAATATTTCGAAAAAAGTTTTGCTTCTTTCTTCTTTTTTATCCTGAAGATAAGCAATCTCTCTTTGTCCATACATAGCAACACCAAGACTTCCAAAAAGAACAAAATATGTTGCAATTGATAATGTGTAACTATATATACCAACATTTTCAGCTCCTAATACTCTAGATAAGTACGGAGTTGTTATAAGTGGTAAAATCAATATTAAAATTTGATATAATAAATTATATATATAATTTTTTGCAATACTTTTCTTAGCCATTTAATTCCTTCCTCACACATTTTAAAGCTTCTTCTATTACTTTATGCATATCATAATATTTGTACTCGCCTAACCTTCCTCCAAATATTACTTTTTTATCTTTACTTGCTAATTCTTTATATTTTTCATAAAGTAAATTATTCTTTTCATCATTTATTGGATAATATGGTTCCTTATCCCTATTCCAAGCATCAGAATATTCTTTTGAAATTACTGTTTTAGGTTGTGTTCCAAATTCAAAGTGCTTATGTTCTATTATTCTTGTATATGGAACTTCATATTCTGTATAATTTACAACTGCATTTCCTTGATAATTATCAATATCTAATACTTCTGTTTCAAATCTAACACTCCTATATTCAAGTTCTCCAAAACAATAATTATAATATTCATCAATTTGACCAGTAAATATAATTTTTTTTGCTATTTTTTCTAATTCTTCTCTATGTTCAAAATAGTTGTAATTCAATCTTACTTCTATTCCATCTAACATTTTTTCAAAAATTTTTGTATATCCACCTTCAGGTATTCCTTGATATTTATCGTTAAAATAATTATTATCATAAGTAAATCTAACTGGTAATCTTTTTATTATAAAACTTGGAAGTTCTGTTGCTTTTCTTCCCCATTGTTTTTCTGTATAACCTTTTACTAATTTTTCATATATTGTTTTTCCAACTAACTTAATAGCCTGTTCTTCTAAATTTTTAGGCTCTCCTATATTTGATTCTTTTAGTTCTTCTTCTATTTTCTTTTTTGCTTCTTCTGGAGTAAATACTCCCCATAGTTTATTAAAAGTATTCATATTAAATGGAAGATTATAAACTTCATCTTTATACCTTGCAACTGGTGAATTTGTATATCTATTAAATTCTGCAAACTGATTTATATATTCCCATACTTCTTTATTACTTGTATGAAAAATATGTGCTCCATATTTATGTACATTTATATCTTCAATTTTCTCTGTGTACACATTTCCACCAATATGATTTCTCTTATCTATTACTAAGCATTTCTTTCCAGCTTTAGTAGCTTCATAAGCAAATATCGATCCAAATAATCCAGATCCTACTATTAAATAATCGTAGTCCATTATACCTCCAATTATTCTGAAATTTTATTTAAATATTTATTCATTTTTATATATTTGTTACTTATTATCATATCACTCACTACAAAACCTTTTTCTTTATATTCTTTAATATAAAAATTACTCTTTAAGTTTTTGTCATCATAAACTGAAAAACATATTTTATTTTCATAGTTTAAATTATCAAATGCTACTACATCTTCAAATTCACATCCATTTTGGTCATTAAATTTTAAAATTATATTGTCAAAATTTATTCTTTGAACTCTTCTAGTCCATTTTTCTAGAGCTTCCTCTTCTGATTTATAATGAAGAAAGAATATTTCTATATCTAATAATTTTCCTATTGGATATGTTCCAAAAACTGATTCTCTTGGTTGTATGTATTCTTTGTATTTAGATTCTTCTGGTTTAATAAATTCTAATTTTGCAGAAGTATATTTTTTTAAATCTTTAGCAAATTTTAAATAATCTTTTGGCATTATATAAAGTCCTACTGTTGGTGTTAAATAAGGTAAATTAAAACATCTATATACCCATCCTCCCCAACAATTATTGCAAATTATAGAGAAATTTCTATTTTTTAAAAATTTATATCTAATTTTAGATAGTTTTTTTTCGTTAAATTTTTTAGTTAAACTAAAAAACTTTTGACGAAAAAATAATTCTATTTTATAGTATGATTTCTGTAATCCGCTTAGCTGTATATATATATATATATATTATGAGCTATTTTTGCTATTTTAGACTTCATTATAATTTTATTCCCTTCAATTTTAATTTAAAAGATGTTCTCATATTTATTATATTTGCTTTCAGTCTTTGCAATTTTGTTTGTTCTATAAAAAATAAAGGCAAAGACTCTATTTTTAAATTATTTTTTCTTATCCAAACATTAAATAATCTTTCTGATAAAAATCCATAAACTCTTTTTTGATGATCATCTCTTGAAGATATATCAATCTGTTTTTCTAATTCAAATAATATATCAAATATCCATTCACAATACTTATCTATTAATTCTTTTTTACATACAAACATATTTAAAGGATATATTTGATGACTATTTATAAGTTTATCAAAATATGATAAATATTCTGGATATTTTTTTTCTATTATATTTCTACATAAATCTAAATCTTCTGAATAATGATATTTTTTATATATTTCATAAATTGTTTCTTCTGTTTTCCAACTCTTTGGTAAAATAATATCAGCATTTTTAAGAATTTTCATACACTCGTTTTCTCTTAAAATATGTGTTTTTATTTTATTTAAGAAAAATCTTCTATAATGACAAAGTCCTACATATTTATAATCTGTATTTTTCCATATCCAATACAAACCTGTTAATTCACAAAAGTTTTTATTTTTATCTGATATATTATCTCCAGTAGAATCTACTAAAATATCTTCTGGTAAATCTACATTTTCTTGTTTTCCTAATAATAATTTTTGATATGTATTTTTTTCTAAATTTAATTTATTTAAATCTACTTTTTTATGCATCATAACAAAAATCTTTAATTTATTACTAGTCATTTAATCCCTTAATCCTCCTATAACATCTGAAACATAAGGATATGTGTCTGCATCATTAAGTATTATAAATTGATAATACCAACATACAACAAGTATTGAAAATATCATAAATATACATAATGCTTTATTTGCTAAATCTTTTTTTGTATATTTTAAAAAACTTGGAAGTAAAACAATCATACTTATTACATAAAAATATAATCCTAGTCTTACAAAATTGACTGATATTTCTACTAAAGAATATGTTCCAAAACTAATTATATAAAAAATAAAATACGTTGCTAAATCGTCTTTTTTATAAAATTCGAAAAATATAAATAAAACAAGCCATATACATCTACTAGAAATAGAAAAAACTGATACGCTTTCTTTTGTCCAATCTTCAGTTGATATATAATTAAGATATTTTTCTGGAAGTATTTGCATTGAGAAAAGAATATTTAAAACACTTTGCACATTCATTCCTATTAAAATAATAAAAATTATGCTAAGCACTAAAATTATATATTTACTTCTTCTTGTAATTTTGTCATTATTAAAAATATAAAATATTATATGAATAGGAATTCCTACAATAATAGTTCTATGAAATAAATATCCTATTATCATACATAAAACAAGTTTCCCATACTCTTTCTTTTCATTAAAAATTAAAGAATATAACAAAATTGCCATTGCTATACTTTGTCTTGATATACTTAATGATGTATTATAAAAAATTAGTAAAAACACTAAAAAACCCAATGACATTGAAATTTTATCTCTTTTATAATATAAAAATTGGTATACAAAATAAAATACTATTAGTTGCAAAACAAATAATAAAACATGAATACTTTTAAATATCTTTGTTATTACATATACTAATAAACAATATCCTAATTCTATTCCAGTAAGGTTATTTACAGTAATTAAACATTTTGATAAATTATTTGCTGATAATACCCTTAAATAAAGTGGTTTTACATAAATATCTGTATCAGTACCTATTGTTTCAGCTCTTAATCCTGCTAAAATAGATGGTATTAATATTCCTATGCAAGAAAAAAGTATACCTTGCCATTTTTTATTTTTATTAAAACTTATTTCAGCAAGAAAAACGAAAAATGTACTTATTAAAAAAACAATTAAATATATCATTAAATATCTCCTAATTTCTTTTAAAAAATATCTTTATCCTTCGTTGTACTCTTTTTAATTTATAAAAAAAGTACTCTAATTTTTCATAAATATAACCTTTATATGTATTAAACTTTTTAATATCTTGAATCGAAATATCATTTGAATCTTTTAACTCAAAAAATCCTAGATTTGTTATTAAATACGAATCTATTTTTTTATAGTCAAATGTTTCTTTTGGAAATTTTCGTTTAGAAAAATGTATATATAGAAATTCTTGTTCACCAAATTTTCCATCTATCCAATATTTTCTATAAATACCATTATTTTTTTTATAAAAAATTTGATAATTATAATTTTTTTCTTTAAATGCTAATCTAAATCTTTTGTAAATTTTAGAAATATCTGCAAATAAGCATTTTTCAAAAATTGGAAAATTATTTTCTTTATATATTTCATATATTCCATTTTTTTCATCAAAGCCAAGATTTTCAGAAGTTGTTAATACATTTTTCCAATTAGAACTTAATTTAAATCTTTCATTTACTTCTTTATCATTCTTATATAATGACAAATGTCCAAATTTTAAAAATTTATCATAATTTTCTAAATGGTATTCATTTAGAAATTTTCTTATATTTCCAAATATTAAATCTATGTCACAATGTCCCCAATAATCAAAGCCATTTAGAAAATCATTAAATATTATTCCGTAAGTTGCTTTAAAATCGCACAATTTATATGGTTTCTCTAATATTATATCACTTTTAATTTTTTCTTTTATTAAATTTCTTAAATTTTCAAACTTTATATAAAATACTTCAACATTTATTGGTATATCATAATTTATTTTTTGATCTGTTACTATAAGAAAATTTATATCTTTATTTTCCTCACATGATTTTAGCCATAAATGAAAGTAATCAGGAAAACTACCAAAATATGCTGTTATTATTTTTACTTTAAGCATTATTTCTCCTTCTTTTTTATTTCTTTATAAATAATTTTTTCTAAATTATTTACAGCTTCTTCTATTTTGCAATTCTCATAAGCAAATTTTTTTCCATTTAGTGATAACTTATTATATAATTCTTCATCATCAATTACTCTACATATTTCTTTATTCATTTCTGAAATATTATTTATAGTTGTTCCACCTGGTAGCAATTTAGCATTACCAACATTTGTACTAATAAATGGTATTCCTTGTGACATTGCTTCAATTATTGAGATAGAATACTCTTCATAATTACTTCCGACTAAATATAATTTAGAATTATGAATAATATTAGGTATATCCCCTTTTTCTACATTATATAAAAAGTGAACATTCAACTTTTTTTTGTACTTTTTTTGATAATATTGATTCTTTTTTAATAGTTTTTCGTAATATGAATTTTTTCTTGAGCCTATAAAAACCATATCATATTCTGAATTTTTATCACATAAATAATACTCTTTTAAAATGCCTATTTGATTTTTATAGTCATGATAATTTGCAACACTCAAAAAATAGCCATTATTAGCAATTTTTGCATATTTTTCAATAAATTTATCACTTTCTATATTTTCAAAAAAAGCATCATTTGCAGCATTTCCTAATATATATTTTTCTTTGGTGAATTTTTTATTTAAATACTTCATACTGCTATCAGTTTCACATAAACTAATTGTAGCATCAAACTTATTTATATACTTTGGAAGAATAAATTTATAATAATATCTCCACCAAAAGAAATTATACGTATTTCCAAAAGTATGTTTTAAAGTTCCCCTTATTTGAAATGGTTTTAATGTTAGTCCAGAAAATCCGTGTGCATGCATTATTTTTATACCGTTAAATTTGTCTATGTATTTTAATAAAATATCAGTAGTAATTGCTTGACAGCACTCTATTATTAAAACATCATCTTTTCTAGATAATAGATATTCTATATAGTCTTTGCAATTACTTTTATACATTTTTAGAAAATTTCTATCTATATTTTTAATTCTTATTATAGTCACACCATTATATTCTTCTTCTAAAGGCAAGTTCTCTTCATATCTAGTTATAACAGTTACTTCATGATTTCTTTTAGCTAATCCTTCTGCCAAATATTTTACTACACTTGGTACACCACTTGTTCTTGGAAAATAAGATTCTACTATAAAAGTTATTTTCATATCTTTCTTTCCCCTTTATTTTTTATAAATTATTTAAAGTTCTTTTTTCCCCTTAAATTATTGTTGAATAGCCTTTTTTAGAAAATCTAATGATTTTTCTCTTTCGTTTTCTATTATTTTATTTACTTTATTCCAATCAATATCTTTATCTATTATAGAAAAATCATTAAAGTCTTGTACCTTTCTTTCTTCAAGTCCTGTTAATTCTAATATACTTTGTAATCTTGTACTAAATTTTTTAGGAAATATACAAGCAAATTTCTTATTAAAATTAATTGAAAATCCTGTTGCATGAAATGAGTCTGTAACTATGTATTCTGCATTTAAGAAATATGTTAAAAATTGTTTCACCTCTGGACAATATGCAAATTTACCATATTTGAAAGCTTGATATAAAACATTTGATACACGAATAATTGGCATTTTCTTTATTTTTGATAAATTTTTAACATAATTATCAAATTCAGGATTTTTAGTATTTAATTGATAAACTAAAATATATTTTCCTTTATGTTTAATTTCTGCTTTTAATTTTGACCATTCTTCTTTATCTAGCATTAATGTAGGATCTAATACATGTTCTACATTATCAATTCCTAATTCATTAATTATTTTAACAGCAGAGTTTTCTCTTACTGAAATATTACTATATTTTTTAAGCATTTCTTTTGTAATATCTATTTCATTTTCATCTAATTTTTCTTTTCCAAAAGAAGCTGCATAAGATATCCTTTTTTTATTTTCAGGTACAAATTCTAAAAAAAATGCTTTTTCTATTCCTTTATTCCAATCACTATTCCAAACTTGATCACTACCAGTACAATAAATATCTGCTACTGGTACATCTTCTAAAATTTCTTCGAAAGAATTATATCTTTTAGTTAAGTTAATATTTTCTGTTAGAAAACTATTGAATATTTTTATTTGCTTTTTAGTGGAATTTCCTAAAAAAATTTTTCCAGCAAATCTTGTAAAAACATTTTTGGAAAAAACTTTTGAAGAATTAATTCTATTTTGAACTAAATTTTCGTCTATTAAATCTTTTCTAGAATAATTTATGACTTCACATTCTAAGCCTAAATTTTTAAAAATATTTTGCGTTGCATAAGTTTGTAGTACAGAGCCATAATTTTTTACATTATGAAGTGTAATTAATCCTACTTTCATATTATTTCCTTTCAATTTTCTGTCTCTTTTTTATTAATTTTTGAGGAATTAATCCAGCAAAAAGTGGTTTAATAACATAAATCCAATTTTTTAATGTTAATAAGTTCAATTCTTTGAATCCATTATATCTAACATACATTTCATTTAATCTATATTTATATTTTTTCTTTTTTGCACCTATATAATCTTCACGATAATCTACCAAAGGCTCTTGTATATTATACATTTTAACTCCTCTAGCAAACATTCTCATAAAGCAATCATAATCTTCTACTCTATATGTTTTTGCCATATCTCTATATCCATCTACTTTTTCATAAGCTTCTCTTCTAGCAAAAACAGTAGGATGTGGAATTGCAACTCTGAATAAAAAATCTTCTTTTTTTACATATTCACTGTACTCTCTTTTTCCCCATATTCCAGTATCATCAAATAAGTTTAATACACATCCTATAAGTCCATACTCTTTATTGTTTTTTAAAAATTTTATTTGTTTTTCAAATCTATCTAAATGAGAAATATCATCATCATCCATTCGAGCAATGAATTCGCCTTTTGCCTCTTTTAAGCAATGATTTAATGTATATGCTAACCCCATATTTTTTTCATTGCTAATAAATTTAACTCTGTCATCATTTTTACAAATTTCTTTTGCCCATTTTACACAATCATTTGTTGAACCGTCATCACATATAATTAGTTCGAAGTTTTTATATGTTTGATTTAAAATTGATTCTAAAGATTTTTTTAAGATATCTTTTGAACGAGAATTATAAATTCCCATTATCACTGATATTTTATCTTTTTCCATCATATCTCCATTATTTTCTTAGTATTTTTTTAGCTAATGTTTTTACTTTTTTATATATTCCAGTTTTAATAAGAGTAATTCTAATAAATCTTTCTACTTTAACTTTTAAACTATCTGGAAAATATTTTTTAAAGAAAGCTTCTTCATCTAATTTATTTATGTCTGCAAAAAAGTCTTTTCTTTTTTCTGGTAAATTAACACTATTTGTCATCTCTTTTACATTTTCTGTTAATTTTTCAGGTGTAATTTCTGTAAACTCGAATTTATTATTTATTTCATCAAATATTTGGTTAGCTTTTTCTGTATTTACTAACATTCTTGAAGTTCCTTTATCATCATCAAGTTTTTTGTTAAATTTTTCTGCAATAAAGCAATCCCAAATTGTAAAATCACTTTCATGATATTGTTTTTTAAAAGCACAATCATAACATGAAGGTCTATCTGATAAATCTCCAAAAAAAGATCTTAAGAAAGGGTCTGTTTCTACTCCTCTATAATACTCTTTTTTACTTGATTTTACTGTCATTGTAGAATATTTAAATCCATACTTACTTTTATCTCTAAATATAATAGATTCTATCTCTTCATTATTCAATTTTGTCTTTTTTATAAAAGATTTATATTTTTCAAATACTAATGGTGAAGGTACCGCATGACACATAACATCAACTGTAATAAGCTTTTCATAATCTTTTCCTAAAAAATTTTTTAATCCTTCAATTTGACATGGTGTTCCACTAAAACATACAAATCTATCATTTTCTAAAAACTCTTTAACCTTTTTAAAGGAATCTCCTAAAAAGCTTTGAACATATTTAGAACCTCTAAGTTTATATAACTCTTCTTTTTTTTCTATATAAATATGTATTACTTCCAAATTACTATTATATGATGCTCCAAATACAACACCATTTCTATCTAATACGTATTCAGCAATAGGAGTAAAAGCTCCACCAGAAGTACTATCAGCTCTTATATTTTCCTCTTTATTATTTAGCACATATCCTTTTTGTTTTTTTTCTACTGTTTTTTTATTTAGTACTGGACAAATTTTTGTACATAAATTGCAATTGTTGCATTTGCTTTTATCTACACTCGGATATAAAAATCCTTCATCGTCTTTAACCATTTCTATTGCTTTTTGTGGACATATATTACTACATGCTGTACAACCACAACATTTAGATTTTTCTACTATATTTATCATATAAAACCTCATTAATTTTTTAAAGCATTTTCAAGAAATTCTTTTGATTTATTTCTAAAATTTTCTAATGTTTCATCAACTTTTTTATAATCTATTTTTAGATTTACCACATCTTCAATCTTTTCAGTACCATTTAAAAATCTTTCTTTTAAATCTACTATTCCTAACAAAGAATCAAGTCTTGAATTAGTTGAATTTTTAGTTTTTTTACTATATCTTCTAAATGAATAAAACATTTTATTATATATTAATGAAAATACTGTTCCATGGAATGAGTCTGTACAAACATATTCTGCGTTTCTTAATAAGTTTAAAAATTCTGCTGGTCCAACATCATAAGGAGTTTCATCAGCAAATTTATCTGCATATTTTACATATTCATCAGCATGATTTAAAGATACTATTTTATAACCAGTATATTTTTTTAATCTTTCAGCAAATTTCATATATTCAAGATTATTTCCTAGAAAATAGCATAATATATATTTTTCTTTTATAATAGGCTCATTTTCTTGAATGCACATCCATTCTTCTTTATTAAATAATAATGTTGGATCACATACAACTTCTGCCTCTCTATTTGCTAACTCTTTTATTATCTCTTGTCCAGCAAATTCTCTAGTAGATATAAAATTAATTCTACTCAAAAACTTTTTATATAATTCTTTATATCTTTCTGGTATTACTTTTACGCCAAAACTTGTTGAGTAAGATATTTTATTTATTGTTTCTGGAACCCAATTTAAAGTATAATAATCTGCGACGACATTAACTGGTAACCATAATTGGTCGCTTCCAACAATTACATCTGTATAATTGCTACACCATTCATTCATTTCTTTATATGTTTTAAATGGTTTTGATAAGTTATAATTTTTCTTTATAAATTCATTATATTTTTCATCTCTAATTTTTATATTTTTTGATAATTTTTTATTTATCTTTTTATCTATTCGTAATTTTATCATTCCAAGTTTAGATTTAATAAATGAAAAATTAAATATTTGACTTTTATAATATTTTCTTTTTCCATTTTTAAAATCTACACATTCATCAATGTTTATTACTTCGTTCTCTATACCATTATCATTTAGATATTTATGTGTAGCATACGCTTGTAGTTGACTTCCATAATTATGTTTAAAATAACATGCTACTAAACCTATCTTTTTACTCATTATATAATCTCCTATATTCGTTAATTTCTCTTGTTATATTATATTTTTCTATAACATCTTCTCTAGCTTTAACAATATTTCTTTTATAGTTTTCTTCATTTAAGTTCTCTATGATTTCTTTATAATTATTATTTTTAATTATGAATCCGTTTTCACCATTATTAATTACATCATTGTTTCCTATGCAATCTGTTACTATGCAAAGTTTATTTAAATACATAGCTTCTAAAAGTGATAATGGCATTCCTTCCCAAAGAGATGTTAGAATAAATATATCACTATTATTAACTAATTTTAGAGCCTCTTCTCTTGTTTTCCAACCTGTAATCTCTATATTAGGACTAGTTAATTTATTTCTTAACTCTCCATCTCCTATCCACATAAATTTAAAGTTTGGAAAATTATTGGCTATCTCATTAAATAATTCTGGATTTTTTTGATCTCCAATTCTACCACTTGTACATATTTTTAAATTAGAAAAATCAACTGCATTTTTTTCTAAATCTTCAGTTTCTTTTTCTAATTTTTTTATATTAATTCCATTATTAATGCAAATAGAATTTTTTGATAATTTTAAAGCTTCTTTATATTCTCCTTCTGAGCATCCTACTATTGTTGCTTTTCTCAATGCAGTAATTCTCTCAATTGTCCAATATAGATTTCTTTTAAATTTAGAAGAATTTTTCATTAAAAAAGAAAAGCCATGAGGATTATACATTATTTTAGTTTTTTTGCCGTTTCCAGCAAATCTACCAATAACTCCAGCTTTAGAAGAATGTAAATGTATAACGTCAGGGCTTACTTCTTTTATAATTTTCTTTACTTCAAACAATGCTTTTAAATCTTTATCAAGTTTAATGTTTCTAGTAAAGTTTTTTACTTCTATAAATTTTACTTTATCACCAAAATAGTCTTTAAAATTTTCAGGTGTTTCTAATCTTAATCCGTATGCTATTGTTATATCAAATTCATCTGATGTACCATTTATCAAATCTACCAGAAAAGAAAATACTCCACTGCCAAAAGATTCTACTATATGTAAAATTTTCTTTTTCACTTATATTGCCCCTTCTTTTTTTAGAACAGAAAGTACTGTTTTTGCTAATATTTCTATGTCTAGAAAGATAGACATATTATTAACGTAAAAGCTTTCAAGTTTAACTCTTTGTTCATAACTTGTATTACTTCTACCATTAGCAGCCCAGTATCCTGTAATTCCTGGTTTCACACTCAATACTTCTTGCTTATGTTCTCCAAAAAGTTCTATTTCACCATCTACAACAGCTCTAGGTCCTACTAAACTCATTTCTCCCTTTAGCACATTTATAAATTGTGGAAACTCATCTAAACTTGTTTTTCTTAAGAATCTACCAATTTTTGTTATTCTAGGATCTTTCTTTAATTTTCTAGTTTCTTCAAATTCTTTTTTCAAGTTTTCATCTTCTTCAAGCATTTTTTTAAGAACTTCATCTGCACCAACAACCATGCTTCTAAATTTGTATAATTTAAAGTGTTTTCCATTTTTTCCGATTCTTTCATGTGAATAAAAAACTGGTCCATCCTCTTTATTTATTTTATTTATTGTCCAAATAGCAACTGTTAGTGGAATTAATATCATAATTCCAACTATTGCGCCTATTATATCTATTATTCTTTTAATAAATAATGTTAATGCTCTTGAAATGTAGTTTGCAGTATCTTTTAAGATATCTTTTAAATTGTATGTTTGTTTTTTTCTTAAAGTTATAAGTAATGTTATTAATACAATTTTTACATCTACCATAAAAGTTCTGCCATAATGATATCTTGTATCCATATCTAATCTGTCTAAAAATTCAACTCTATTTACTCCAGCTATTTGATATACACCTGTTATTCCTGGTTTATGTTGAATTATGTATTTATAATATGTACCCATTCTTTCTTGTTCTTCAGGTAAATATGGTCTAGGTCCTACTAAACTCATTTCTCCTTTTAGCACATTTATAAATTGTGGAAACTCATCTAAACTTGTTTTTCTTAAAATTTTTCCGAATTTAGTAAGTCTTGGATCATTTTGAAATTTTCTATATTTCTCATACTCTTTTCTTATTTCTTCATCTTGTAACATTGCTTTTAAAATCTCATCAGCATTTGTTACCATTGTTCTAAATTTGTACATCTTAAAGATTTTTCCATTTTTTCCAATTCTATCTTGAACATAAAAAATTGGTCCATTATCTTTATTTTTTAAATTTTGAAAAAATACTACAATTGATAACGGTACTAGTAATACTATACCAACCAATGAAATCATTATTTCTAAAACTCTAAGCACACTAGAGATTATTGCTTGTTTAGTTTTTTTAGCTAATCTTTTCATTGTGTTTTCATGTATTGTTTCAATATCAAATGGTATTGCTAAATCGCGTTCTTCCATTAATTTAACTCCCATACATAATTTATTATTTTTCTTAATTTATCGTACACATACAATTGTAACTATTATACCATATTCTTATTACGGATTCAACCTTTTTGCGACATTTTTTGCGTTTTATCTTCTCTTTTTAATTACATTTTAAACACTTATATTAAGTTTACATTACATTTTCATTTTTTATTTTTATTCTATTTTTAAAAAGCACTTCATATACTCTATTAATCTTAGTAGTTTTAGGAGAAAAAATGCATTGAAAAGATTTAAATTTTTTATTTTTAATACTTCAATTCTTATTGTAACATCTCTTATTTTTAGAGCAATAGATATTTATTTTACAGCATATATAGCTTCCAAAATTGGTAGTGAAAATGTTGGAATATATCAATTGGTGATGAGTGTGTATCTTTTTGGAATAACTCTTGCTACTTCTGGCATTAATCTTGCTGTAACACGAGTTATTTCTGAGGAACTTGCATTAGACAACCCAAAAGGTGTTTTAAAAGTTATGAAAAAATGTATTTATATAACATTAATCACTAGTATTTTAACAAGTATAATTCTATATATAAATACAGATTTTATAATTTTAAAATGTTTACATAGCAAAGTGAGCCCTTCTGTTATATATTTAATTTGTCTAGCTTTACCTTTAATATCTATGAGCTCAGCCATTGCTGGTTATTTTGCTGGAGTTCGTAGAATTTATAAAAATGCAATAGGTCAATTTATTGAACATGTCACAAAAGTTATAATTACAGCATTTATTTTGATGCATTATCTTCCAAATGGTCTAGAATATTCTTGCTTTGCATTGATATTAGGAGATGTTATTTCTGAGATAATTTCATTTATATACATATATATAATTTATATTATAGATAAAAAAAGATATAATACTTTTCCAGAAAGTATAAAACAAAAAAATTACACTCAGAAGGTAATAAGAATTTCTGTTCCAATTGCTATAACATCTTATATACGTTCTGGACTCACAACTTTTAAGCAATTAATTATACCATCTAGCTTAGAAAAAAGCGGTATAAATTGCAAAGAATCTTTATCAAAATATGGAATTATAAATGGTATGGCACTTCCAATTATTATGTTTCCAGATATTTTAGTAAAATCTTTTGCTAGTCTTTTAATACCAGAATTTTCAAGATATTATGCAAAAAAAGATTATAAAAGAATAAAACAAGTAACAAATATTTTGCTTTTCTTAATTTTAACAATTGCTTTTTTATTAACCTGCACTTTATTTGTTTTTTCTAATCAACTAGGAAAATTTATTTATAAAGATGCAAATATTGGGCATTACATAAGAATATTGTCACCACTTGCCATATTTATTTATGTTGATACAGTTGTAGATAGTGTTTTAAGGGGATTAGATGCACAAGTTGGTGTAATGATTATAAATATATTAGATTTAATAATAAGCACAAGTTTCATATATTTTCTAGTTCCAAAACTTGGATTAATTGGATATATAATTTCTATATATATAAGCGAAGTACTAAACTTTACTATTAGCCTTATTCAATTAATAAAAATAGTTTATTTTAAAAAACAAAAGAGCTATAATAGCTTAAATTAATAGCTATTATAACTCTTACTTTTTATTTTCCTACAATAAATACATAATTTGTTGTAGCAGATCCACCTATATTTAACATCATTGCATTTTTAGCATTTTTTATTTGATAGTTTCCTGCTTCATTTGCAATTTGTTTATATAAATCAAGCATCATTCTAACGCCAGATGCACCAACAGGATGTCCACATCCAATTAAACCGCCACTAGGATTTATTGGCTTACTTCCAGTAAAATCTATTGTTCCATTTTCAATAGCCTCATATTCTTTTCCTGGTTTTGTTATTCCAAAAGCAGATATTGCCATATATTCGCTAGAAGTAAAGCAATCGTGTGTTTCAAATAAATCTATATCATCTACGGTTAAATTTGTTCTTTTATAAGCATCACAAACAGCTTCTCTTGTCCATGGAAGAATATAATCATTGTTTTTACTTTCTTTCATTTTCTTATCAAATTCATAAGGAGCTACTCTGTGACCATATCCTTTAATAATTGGTTTATTTTCTATTTTATTTGCTTTTATATAATTTTCACTAGCCAAAACAACAACTGCTGCACCATCTGTAACTTGAGAACAATCAGATATAGCAAGCATACTTCCTATTCTTTCATTACTTGGATTTCCTCTAAAGTTTGCCTGTTTTTCATTCATAAACCATCTTCTTGTTTGAGCATTTGGATTTCTTTTTGCATTTGAATAATTAATACAAGATATTTTTGCTAAATTTTTTTGATATCTTTTTTCATCTAATTTATATTTTTTTACATACTCATCTGCTAATTTACCAAATAGCTTTGGAAAAGGAAAATCAATTCCTTCAGCTTCTTTTTCATAAACTGCTGCTCTTCCTAAATAATCACCACATACTTTAGCATTAACAGTTTTCATAAGTTCAAATCCAATTACTAATACTAAATCATAATCTCCTAATCTTATTTTTGATATTGCACTATCAATTGCAACAGATCCTGAAGCACATGCAGCTTCATATCTTGCAGAAGGCACTCCATAAAAAGCTTCATTAACTTCTGTTAATAATGGTCCTAAATGTCCTTGATTAATATAATATTCTGCTGCAAAATTTCCTACACAAATTGCAATTTTATTTTGTTTATTTAATTCTTTTATTTCTTCATAAGTTAAATTAACATTTTTAAGTGCACTATTTGTAACTTCTTTTAATAAAGCTATTACATTTTTTCCTTCTTTAAACCAATTTCTTTCAAAATCGGTTTGAGCTCCACCTAAAATATATACTTTTTCCATATTCTACCTCTTTGCTTTCAAAAATTTTTCATATTGATAATTGCTTTTTAAATTTTTAACAATTACCTCTTCTATAAACTTTGTATTATAATATTTTTTAGCAATTTTTTTAAATCTTTCTTCGCCTATAAATTCTAATAGAGCAATAGGTGGAATCCAATTAAATCCCTCTGCCATAGCTATATCGCAGTCAGATATATTTTCTGCAATATTTTTAGAAGTTGATAAAGAATAAAGAACATAATCAATCAAAAATCTACTACATATTTCTGCTTCAGCAGATTTATCTGATAAGATAGACTCTAATCCTTCTTCATATTCTCCTATTTTAAACTTTTCTATAACTTTATCAATAAAGTCTATTTTATAATTTACTTTTTTTCTATATTCTTCTGTGTTTATATCATATACTTCATCTTGATTTCTATATAATCCTTCTCCAGATTTTACTCCATATCTACCATCTTCAATTAAATCTAGTACATAATTTGGTAATTTAAAAGTTTCATGAGCATAATCATTTGTGTTTTCATAAATATTATCTACAATTGCTTTATGCACATCAAGTCCAACAAAATCTGCTGTTTCTAATGGAGACATATTTCTTCCAGTAAATTTTCCTAAAATAGTATCTATATAATCTATTCCTCCATTTTGTTTATACTGTTCTGCATATTGCATAGCTTGATTAATAAATTGAAAACCAATTCTATTTGCTAAAAATGCTGGTTTATCTTCAACTACTATTACTTTTCTGAAAAGTACTTCTGTTAAATACTCTTTCATTTCTCTTAAAACAGTTTTATCTGTTACATCTGCCGGTATTAACTCACACAATGGTAAGCTATATGGAGGATTAAAAAAGTGTATTCCCATAAAGTTCTTTTTATTTTCTTCACTATAACAATTAGCTAAAGTATTTATTGATATTCCTGATGTAACAGATGATGAAATAGCACCTTTTCTTAAATATTTATTTATTTTTTCATGTATTTTTTCTTTTTCACTCAAATCTTCAACAATTGTTTCTATAACATAATCAGATCTTTTTAAACATTCTTCCAAATTTTCATAAGTATAAGGTTTCATATTACCACAAACTTTTAGTGCCTTAACTGAGTTTCCAGCTTTTTCGATTGCAATTACTGATTTTTCCATACTTCTTGAAATCATATTTACTTTTACATCTCCGAAAGAAGCAAATATTGCAGAAACACCTACTCCTAAAGCTCCATTTGCACCAATAACTGTAATTTCTTTTATTTCCATACTTTTCTCCTATTTTATTTTCTATAATTTTCGCTATTATTATAGTAAAATTTTTTATTTTTTCTTATTTTCCTAAAATTTCATCTAACTTTTTAGTTAGTCCTTCAATTTTAACAAACACTTTTGCTTGTTTTATTTTTTTATAAATTTTTGTACTTCTAACCAAAGTAAATAATATTCTTCTTATTGCTTCAATTATTGAACAAGTAACAAAAACTAACAATACTGTTCCAAATAATCTAGGTATAAATATTTTTGTATTTACAAAAGAATAATCTCTCATAACAAATCTTATCCAATATCCCATAGTATTACCATTATCGTGTATTAGATATATTGCAAACATCAAAGGTGCAATTTTAGAAATTATTTTGCTTAATAATTTATTATTAATTTTTAATTCCTTAAAATATAAAAATACTGTAGCACTTAATAAAAGAATTAATATATTATTAAAGTTAAAAATAAAGTCACATTCTTTTCCATATTGTTTTTGATATAGTATTCTTATAATCCATACTATAATTGTTATTATAACTGATAATAATAAATATATATTCTTATTTATTTTTTTATCATAATGTAATCTTATATACCCACCAAGAATATATAAAAATATAAACCATGTAATATTATATCCATTGTTAGATTCAAAAGATACCGCTTCAGGATATATCATTTTATGTATAACTAATAAATAAAGCATAAACAATAGTAATATTTTGTATTGTTTTTTATTTATAGAATTTATTACCTTATTAATAAAAGGAGATAAAACATAAAGTCCTATATAAATTGTAAAAAACCAAATCTTTCCACTCGAAAAAACAAAGATATTATTCCAAAAATATTTTAAAATTATTTTTCCATTTATTAATTGTAATCCAAGTAATACAAAAAAAGAATAAAAAAATGTTAATCCCCATAAAGAAATCAATTTATTTGTTTTAAATTTTGATTTTACCATATAATATCCTGTTATCATTATAAAAATATTTACAGAAAATCTTGTTGGTATTCGAATAAATTCTAATATATACCAATTTGTTGTAAATTTTTCTATTGTTTCTGGAATTTTTGTATGTATAATACAATGAGAAGTAATTATAAGTAACATTGCTACAATTCTAAGAAGTTCAAAATTCATATCTCTTTTTTTAGTAGATATAACATTTTCTTCACTTAAACCGTCCTGTGTGTGTGTGTGTGTGTGTTACTCTTGCAAGGTTTTCAGCATCTCTCACTTTTTCGTCCCCCTGATTTTATTTAAAACATATTAATTATACCAAATTTTTTTCATATTTTCTACAATTTTCTGTTTTTTTACATTATGTGCAATAAAACACAAAAAACTATAATAATCTTATAAAAGATTATTATAGTTTTAAATTAACAATTATTTAATTAATTTTTACGCAAAAATGTTATTATAATTCAACTCTATATTCTTGACTTACAGTCACTTTTTTATTTGAACTTAATTCTGATTTTTTTAGAATTTCATTTTGATTTGATATATAGGAGCATAGTATAAGTAAAAATACAATAGTAACCCACATTACTAATGATAATTCTTTTCCTATTCTTGTTATAAAGTTATTGAAATGATCTTCTGCAATACTTAATAATTCCATATTTTTTGCTCCTTTATTTTTTTATTTTCTTTAGATTGAAATTACTATACAACTTATTTTTAAGAATAGCAATTACAGTTATATTACCTTTTTTTTAGCATTACTAGGGAACAAGGTTTTAGGCTTTTATTAAGTTTTTATTACATTCCATTTTTTTCTTGTTTTTACGAAAATTTACATCAATTTTTGTAAAAACAAAAGATTTTATACTTTATTTACTCAACAAAATTATAAGTTTCATCTGCATTTTCTAATCCATTTAAATTATAATAAGTTTCTGGGACTTCTCCTACTATAATTGCTTCTGTGAGTAAAACATCTGTATTAATATCATTTCCAAAAGTAGCAAATGGTGTTAAAATACCAACTTTTGTATTTATATCTAAATATATTTTATGAAGTGTCTGATTAATTCCAACAGATTCAAATTCTGTTTTAACTGTGGCTTCTATATTTCCAGCACTTTCTAATTCAATCTCAAATTGTGGTTCTAAATTTTTCAATATACTTATTCCACTTACAGATCCCATATTTATAAACACTTTTATTCTTGGTATTTTATCAAATTCATTTTGAATATTTGAAATAATTTTATTTATTACTTCATTCATCTTATTACTATCTGTTTCAATAAAACTAATTTTTCCATTTACATCTTTTTCTATTCTTATTAAACTATCATAAGAATATTCTTTCATAACTTTACTTACTTCATCATTTATAATTTTATTTCCTTTTGAAGATGCTGTGGTTTCACAAGTTGCTTTTAGTATTGGATATGCACCTCTTAAAAATAAAGTTATCAAAATTAATATTGTAAAAAGTAAAATTAACAAAAGCATTTTAAAGCTATTAACTTCTCTTAATCTATTAAAATTTGGAAGTCTTATCTTTTTTCTTGAATATAATTTATCTTTCATCTCATAATATACAATCTATCTCCAACATTTATTTTATCTGGATTTTCTATGTTGTTTATAGAAACAATATCATTCATGCAAACTTTAAACTCTTTTGCTATTTTCCAAATTGTATCACCTGGTTTTACAAAATACATACACATCTTATATTCATTTTCATCTTCTAATTCATCTATATTTACATCTTCTATAATACTAATTTTTTTAATATCTGAATTATTTTTCTTATATAAAATATCTATATCACAACTTACATTTTCATTATTAGTTGTAAATTGTCTATTACTAATATTAAATTCTATTCCATCTTCTATTTCATTTTTAATCATAAATGGTATTGTTGTAGTTTTTACATTTAAACCATTTCTACTATCTGCTTCATAATAAATATCTAAAACAAGTTCACATTCATGATTATAAGAATTTCCTGATTTTTTTGTGCTAACAAGTTTTGGATAACAATTAACATCAAGAATATTTAAAATATCTTCTACTTTAAAGCTTTCATTGATATTTATTTTTTCTAGTATTTCATTATTATTTGTCTCAACTTCAACATATTTCTTATTAAAATTAATATTTGTTTTTATTCCATACATATCTTGAATAACATCAATTTGCTTGTTTTCATAAGCTTCACAACTTACTTCAAATTCTATCTGACAAGTTATTGTAGAATTATTCTCTTTAGAATTTACCTTAAATAACATATTTCTAATATTGTAGTCTACTGTGCAAATATTTTTATCTGTTATTTTTTCCATATCTATAAAACTCATAACGGGAATATTAGAACTTGCTATTCCAATTCTTCCGTCTTCTGCTAAGAAAATGATTTTTACGTTTGCATCTGCTTTTGCTAAAACTTTATTAAAACTAATTTTATTTTCTAAATTTGATATTTCTACATTTGTTTTTAAAATTTCAGCTACTTCATATCCGCTATCTGCTGATATATCTTCTTTTATTGATGTTTTAACTTTATTTATTCCTACTACTGATTTTATATCTAGTGTTTCTTTTAATTTTTGAACATCTTGCAATTCTTCAAAATCATTATTTATTTCAATTTCACTCTTCTCATAAATCTCACTTTTAATTTTTACTATTGCTTTCAATGAAATTTTTCTTTCATTCAAAACCTTTGCTTCAATATTTTCTAAAAATATTTTTTGCTTTGCAAAAGATTTTTCTGTAATTGCACCATCTTCAATATTTTCTGATAAACTTAAAGTTGTTTGAATACTTCTATTTTCACCATTATCTGCTAAATACACTATATATGTATCTATATTTCCATCTATTCTAACTCTTCCATTTGTTATATCTTCTTTGTAAATGTAAGATGTCCCATTAGCATTTATAATACTCACTATATCTGGTTTTATATCTGGAACAATTATATCTCCTGTTACTTCTACAATTTTTGTATTACTTGCTACTTTTTTATTTATAGTGACAATATTTTTCTCCATAAAAAAATCCTCCTTAAATGATATCTATTAATACCACTATATGAGGATAATAAAAAAAAATTCCTAAAAATTAGGAATTTTCTATTAATGTAGCTTCTTGAGCTCTTGTTTTTTTCACTTCTAATTGTGGTTGTACTAATGGTTCATAAGTTTCGCCATTATACATACTCACTTCAACAGATCTTGTAAATAAGTCTGTATAATTATAAGAACCAACTCTATTTGCCTCTTCAAATTTAACTCTAAAATAACTATTATATACATTTTCTATTGTTGCAATTTTTTCTTGAGGCTTACTTCTTTTGCCTGGTGATTCCTTAATTATAATTTTTTGTCCTATGTTTTCTCCAATGTTTTTTCTTAAGTCTGCAATTTCAGATCTGTAAATTCCCATTTTCCAATCACCTACTTCTTTCGATTTGTTGAACTTTTTATATCACGGATATGCTAAAAAGTCAAAAAAACCGACTTGATGTTCATCTTATGTATCTGCTTTCTCTCTAAGAATTCACGTCATGAACTTTTGTTTTTATCATTTGTATTACATATTTATTTCATTTTTGTTACAAGTTATTTTTCATTGATTTTTCAGGCTTTTCGTTCTTCTTTATTATGACTATATTTTAACTTTGTTGCAAGACCACCTCTTATATGTCTTTCAGCTTTATTCTTATCTAAAACTTTTCTAACTTCCATTGCTAATGGATAATTTATCTTAAGTAAACGTTGGCTCACATCTTTATGTATGCTACTTTTGCTAATTCCAAACTTTTTAGCAGCCCCCCTTACTGTATCTTCTGTTTCTACTATGTATTGTGCGACAGCAATTGCACGTTCTTCTATTGATAAACCTTTCATATAAAGTAAACCTCCAAACGAATAACTTTGTTTAAGTTTATTCATTTAGAGGTCGTACTAGAACTTAATATTCTTCTATTTTTATATATAGCTTTTCTTCTTCGCTATATACTTTTTCTACATCTAATTTTGTAATTTGATTATCATCAATAAATGCCATTTTATTTAATGCATCTAGAACTATTTTAACTACATTATCTATATCTGGCTTTTTGGTAGGGCTTAAAAGTCCTTCTTCTATTAGCTTTCTATCCTTTTTTGTAGTATTTTTTTGTATTTTTAAGTATATTATAATTTTGACTAATACTCTATTTTCAAATGGAACATATTTAGGATATTTTACTTTAAAATATTGCTTAATTAAATTTTCATAATCTTTGGTTACTGTATCTGTATAAACATGACCTGTATATGTATTTAACCTTGGCCTTGCTTTTCCCCTTATTTCTCCATTTACTTCAAATTCATATATCATATTAATTTTCACTTTCTATGTTTTTTAAAGTTATATTATAATTTTTAATTCTAACCCTTTATTGTTAATTTAACATTTCCTTCTTTTGCTTCTAATTTAGTATAACCTCCAATTGGGAAAGTAATTATTGGTGTTGAATGTCCAAAATCAACTCCTGCTATAACTGGAATATTAGCAAGTTCTGGCTTATTTTTTATCAATTTTATCCATTTTTCTTTATTCATTGCTGTATTTTTTTGACTTCTTCCTAAAACTAATCCCCTTACTGTTTTAAATTCTGGCATATTAATTAGACTTTGAAGATTTCTATCAAATTCCATTAAATAAATTTTTCCTGCCATATCATCATCTTCTAAAAATAATACTTTATTTGCAATATTTGGCATAAAAGGTGTTCCTTGCAATAAGTTTAAAGTACAAAGATTTCCTCCTACTATATTTCCTTCAGCTGTTCCCTCATTTATAACAAAAATACCATCATTATCAATAAATTCTCTATTTTCTTGATCTATAAACCAAGCATCATCACTCCATTTATCAGATGCCATAACATCAAATTCTTCATCTTGAAAAAACATCTTTTTAAAATATGTTAAAGAATATTCAAAACCTTTAAGCATTCCAAAACTAGAATAATGTGGTCCAGAATAAGTTACTAATCCTGTTTTTGCATAAATTGCATTTGATAATGCTGTTATATCTGAAAAGCCACAAAATATTTTTGGATTTTCTTTTATAGCTTCATAATCAATATTTTCTAGCAATTGATTTGAATTAAATCCACCAATTACAGTTAAAATTGCTTTTACATTTTTATCTTTAAAAGCATCATTTAAATCTTCTAATCTATGTTCTACTGATGCGCAGAAATAGTCTTCATCTGTTTCCATAACATATTTTCCAAAAGTAACTTTTAGTCCTAAAGCTTCTAATCTCTCATTAGCTATTTTTTTGCAATCTTCTCCTAAAATTGCCATACTTCTAGATGGAGCTATAATTCTTACTTCATCTCCTGGTTTTAATTTTTCTGGTACCATAAAAATTCCTCCTCAATTCATATTCTTTAAAAGTGTGGTAATTATATCATTAAAGTATAAAAAAAGCAAAAATCTAAAATTAGATTTTTGCAAGTTTTGAACATATACTACTTATAACTAAAAGAATTATATAAACTAAAACAATTCCCGCTCCTGTTGGCATATTCAAGAAGAATGATGTAAATATACCAATCATAAAACAAATAATTGATGTTATAACAGACATTATGACTAATCCTTTAAAACTTGTTGTAAATTTCTTAGCAATAATTGCTGGAAAAACAATTAAACTTGATATAAGCATTGTTCCCATCATTCTCATACCAACTACAACAACTAAAGCTGTAATTAAAGCAATTAAAAATTGATAAAAAGTTACATTTATTCCTGTTGCTTTTGCATATTTCTCATCAAAAGTAATTAAAAAAAGTCTATTATAAAAAATAATATACATTATTATAGAAACTATTGTTATACCTATACTTAAGAAAACATCTCTTTGAGTCATTGCAAGAATGCTACCAAACATATAATTATAACTATCTGTACTAAATCCACTTGTTGCTGTTGTTATAATTACACCAATTGCTAATGCTCCTGTTGCAACTAAAGCTATTATAATATCCGCTGATTCACCTTTTTTTTGACTTATCAACATTATTATTATTGCAGCTATAATAACTATTGGTATTGAAATAGAAATTGGTGGTAAATTAAGTGCAATTGCAAGAGATATAGCTGCAAATCCTACTTCTCCAAGTCCATGTCCTATCATTGAATAATTTTTAAGTGTTAATATAACTCCAATTAAAGCTGCTGAAAAAGATATTGCTATTCCACATATTACAGCTCTTTGCATAAATGTATAAGATAATATATTTATTATTTCATTCATTTTAAAATCCTTTCCAGCCCTCTAAACTTCCATCATATTTTATAGTTTTAGCTAAATATATTATTCTTGGTTTATTTTCAGTTATTTCATCAATGTCATGTGTTGCTAATATTATTGTCATTTTATTTTCTCTATTTAAATTTTCCAAAATTCTATATAGTTCTTTAGTTATATTATAATCTAAACCAGTTGTCGGTTCATCCAAAATTAATAGTTTAGGATTTCTAATTAATGCTCTTGCTATTAAAACTCTTTGTTTTTGTCCACCAGATAAATCTCCTATTCTTCTATTTTGAATATCTTCTATTTTTAATTTTTTTATTATTTCTTCATAGTCCTTTTTATCTTTTTTTGTATAAAAAGGAAGTTTTTTATGTTTTTGCACTCCAGACATTATTATCTCTTTTGAAGTTGCTGGAAATTCTAAATCTTTTAGATTTGTTTGTGATAAATATGCAACTTCATCTAAAGAAATATTTAGATTTATTTTACCTTCATCTGCTTTTAATAATCCGACTATTGTTTTTACTAAAGTACTTTTTCCAGAGCCATTTTCTCCTACTAAACAAACATACTCTCCTTCATTAATTTTAAAATTAATGTTTTCAAGAGCAGTATGATTTGAATATGATACTTTTAAATTTTCTATTTCTAATACAGTCATATTTTTCTCCTATAAGATTACTTCAATCCTTTTCTTAAATTTTCAATATTTTTTTTCATTAAAGATACATAAGTATCTTTTTCAGGATCTCCATTATGAATTGAATATAGTACTAAAGGTTCTGCTTTAGTTTCTTCAGCAATCATTTTTGCAATTGTTCCTTCTGATAATTCTTCATAATATACTGCTGGCATATTATATTTATTTATATAATCAATTACTGATTTTACTTTTGCAATACTTGGATCTTCTCCTTCTCCACAATTTGTATATACACTTACAAATTTTAATCCATAATTATCAACTAAATAACTATAAGCAAATTCTCCACCTACTGCTATTTCTTTTCTATTAGAATTTGCTACTAAATTTTTTAATTCTGAATCTAAATTTAAAATTTCTTTTTTATAGTTTTCAGCATTATTTCTGTAAAACATTGCATTCTCAGAATCAATTTCACAAATTGCATTCAATATATTATCAATCATGATTATAGCATTATTAGGATTCATCCAAATATGCTCATCATATATTTCTTTATCTATATGTTCTTCATCTTCAACTAAAATTTCTGAATTAATATTTTTTTCTTCAAAATCATCTAATTTTATTAATTCTATATTTTCTGAAACATTTACTATATTGCAATTATATTCTTTTAAATTTTCTATAATATCTGTTGTCCAAGGTTCTAAAGTAGTTCCATTATATAAAAAAACATCACTATTATTCAAAATAGTAATCATATCTTTTGCTGTTGGTTCATAATTATGTGCCTCTACTCCAGAATTTAAAAGTAATTTTACATCAGCTTTATCTCCTACAATCTGTTTTGCAAAATCATATTGTGGAAATAAAGTGGCAACGATTTGAAGTTTTTCATTATTCTTAATCATATTTTCTGTCTTAAAGGTCAAAATAATTGCAATCATTATAACTATTAAAATACAAAAGCTCAAAACAGCTACTATCTTCTTTTTCAAGTTATACCTCTTTCTAATATTTATAATACATATTGTGTTTTAAATAATTTTCCACCTATTGTAGTTTCAATAGAAACACTTTCTCTTTCTGATTTATCAACTATAACTTTAAATTCTTCTACATTCTCACATATTTTAATTTTATCAAAATATATTTTATCTCCTAATTTTACAAAAGTGTTTGTAGTTCCATCACTTTTAGCAAAAGTAATAAAATAACTTGAAGTATCATTACTATCAACTAATCCATAATTATTTATTGTTATATCATTTAATTTAACAGTTTTTAAAAAATATAGATTCAATTTACTATAATCTGAAGATATTTCTAAACTAGAATTCATTCTATCTATATTTTTGTAGAAAAAAAACATAATACTTGCAATAATACAAATTGTAATTGCAAATACTATTACATATACAGACAAATTAATAATTAATAAATCTTTTTTTTGTTTCATTTCTTTTTCCTTACATAAATATATTTAAACTATAACACAAAACAACATATAAATCAATTATATTTGTTCAATCATACATAATAAAAAGAGTAGAATAAATTCTACTCTTTCTTTCTTATTTAAATTAAATTACTTTAATTCAACTGTAGCTCCTGCTTCTACAAATTTAGCTTTTAATTCTTCAGCTTCTTCTTTAGCTACACCTTCTTTAATTGTTTTTGGTGCTCCATCAACTAAATCTTTAGCTTCTTTTAATCCTAATCCTGTTGCATCTCTAACAACTTTAATTACAGCTATTTTATTTCCTCCAGCTTCTGTTAATACAACATCAAATGATGATTTTTCAGCTGCAGCGTCAGCTGTTGCAGCTCCTCCAGCTGCTGGTGCAGCAACAGCAGCTGCTGTTACTCCATATTTTTCTTCAATTCCTTTAACTAATTCTGATAATTCAACTACTGTTAAGCTATCAATTTCTTCTAACATTTTATCTGTTTTTTCACTCATTTTTAAATCCTCCTAAATTTTTTATTTTAATTTTTTAACTTAATTTTTTTAAATATTATTTTGCTTCTTCTGATTCTTTTTGTACTCTAACTGCATCAAGTGTAGCAGCAAGTTTTGATACATTTGCAAGTAAACATCCAGCAAGTTTTGCAATAAGTTCTTCTCTTGATGGAAGTTGTGCTAATACTGTCAATTCTTCTACTGATGAAACTTTACCTTCTAAGACACCAGCTTTAATTTTATAATAGTCATTATCTTTAGAAAATTTGTATATTGTTTTTAATGTTGGTAAATATTCTTCTTTTGCTATAATAACTGCTGTTGGTCCTTCTAGTGCTTCATCTAATGAATCTATACCACACTCTTTTAATGCTCTTCTTGTAATGTTATTTTTAATAACTGCATATTCAGAACCAATTTCTCTTACTGATTTTCTTAATGCTGTTACATCAGAAACATTAATTCCTCTGTAATCTACTAGAAGTACAAGACTTGCTCCATTAATCTTTTCAGCTAACTCTTTTACTTCTGCTTCTTTACGTTTAATAGTATTTTCACTAGCCAATTTAATTTCACCTCCAATATAAGTTTATATTTTATAATAAAATTTAAAGACTGCTTTATTTTTATATTATATAAAATAATATAAAAAACTCTTTATTACCTAAAACACCAAGGTAATAAAGAGTTTTATACTTCTCTTTATATATTTACCTCGGTAGGATTTATTTTTGTACCTACTGTCTTAGGCTTAAATATTCAATTTTATTTTTGATTTATACGAATACTTGGTCCCATTGTTGTTGTTAAAGCAACACTTTTAATGTATTGTCCTTTAGCAGCAGATGGTTTTGCTTTTATAATTGCTTCTAAAATTGTTTCATAGTTTTCATTTAATTTTTCAGCTCCAAAAGAAACTTTTCCAATTCCTAAATGAATAATATTTGTTTTATCTAATCTGTATTCAACTTTACCAGATTTAATTTCTGATATAGCTTTTGTAACATCCATTGTTACTGTTCCAGATTTAGGGTTTGGCATTAATCCTTTTGGTCCTAAAACTTTACCTAATCTACCAATTACACCCATCATATCAGGTGTAGCAACTATAACATCATAATCAAACCAATTTTCTTTTTCAATTTTTGGAACTAATTCTTCAGCTCCTACATAATCTGCACCAGCAGCTTCAGCTTCTTTAGCTTTATCTCCTTTTGCAAATACTAAAACTTTTTGTGATTTACCTGTTCCGTTAGGTAATACAACTGTACCTCTAACTTGTTGATCAGCATGTTTTGAATCAACACCTAATTTAACGTGTAATTCAACTGTCTCATCAAATTTTGTTTTTGGCATTTTTTCGATAATTTCTAAAGCTTCTTTAGCTTCATAATACTTTGTGCTGTCTATTAATTTAGCAGCTTCTTGATATCTTTTTCCTCTTTTCATTTTTTCCTCCCGTGGTATTAACGAATTAAATTTTTTAATTCTCCCAAAAATTTAAATTTATAATTAATTTATAAATTTCTAAAATTAATCTACTACAACTACACCCATAGATCTAGCTGTACCTTCAACCATACTCATTGCACTTTCTATTGATGCAGCATTTAAGTCAGCCATTTTTTGTTCAGCAATTGCTTTTACTTGTGCTTTTGTTATATTTGCAACTTTTTCTTTATTAGGTTTTCCTGAACCACTTTTTAATCCTATTGTTTTCTTTATAAGAACTGCAACAGGTGGCACTTTTGTAATAAATGAGAATGATTTATCTTTATATACTGAAATTACAACTGGTATTATCATACCTGGTTGGTTTGCTGTTCTATCATTAAATTCTTTAACAAATTGCATGATATTTACACCACTTGATCCTAAAGCTGGTCCTACTGGTGGAGCTGGTGAAGCTTTACCTGCCTCTATTTGTAATTTTATAACATTTACAACTTCTTTCTCTGCCATTTTCTTCTAGCACCTCCTTTTAATTAACCTTTTGAACTTGTGAAAATTCTAGTTCTACTGGTGTTTCTCTACCAAACATAGAAACTAAAACTTTTACTTTTTGTTTTTCTTTATTAATTTCTTGAACTGTTCCAACAAATCCCTCTAATGGTCCATTAACAACTTGAACATTATCTTCTACATCATAATCAATATTTACTGGAACCTCTTCAAATCCCATATTTCTGATTTCTGCATCTGTAAGTGGAATTGGATCTGTTCCTGAACCAACAAAACCTGTAACACCTCTTGTATTTCTTACTATATACCAAGATTCTTCTGTTACAATCATTTTAACAAGAACATATCCTGGAAAAACCTTTTTTAAATTAGTTTTTCTTTTTCCATCTTTAATTTCTACTTGTTCTTCCATTGGAACAACTATATTAAAGAAAAAATCTTCTAATTCTCTATTTTTTATTGTTTTTTCTAAGTCTGTTTTTACTTTATTTTCATAACCAGAATATGTATGTACTACATACCACTTTGGCTCTAATTTATTCTCATCTTGAGACATATTTTAGCCTCCTTTTATATTCCTTTTATTAGTAATTCTAGTTACTAATTATTTTCATTTACAGAACTTTCTCCATTTTCAACTGTTTCAGTAGATTGTCCTTCTGTGCTTTCGTTATTTTGTGTTTCTGCTGTTGCATCAGTTGTTCCTTCTGTTGTTTCCGCTTCATTAGAAACTTCAGTTTGGTCTGTTCCTTCAGAATCTACTTCTGAATTTTGAACATTTGCATCTTCACCTGATTCAGCATTTTCTTCTGAGCTAGATGTAACTATGGCTTTAAGTCTTTCTACACCAAATTTGTTTAGATTTTCGAAAATAACATCTAATACAAATACTATTACAGCTATTGTTAAAACTATTGCTAAAACAGCTACTGTATTATTAACTAATTGTTTAAATGTAGGCCAACTTACTCTTTTTAATTCTGCTTTAAACTCTTTAAAAAATTTTTTATTTTCTTTATTATTTTTATTATCTTTTTTGGTTTCTTTAGCCATATTAACTCCTCCCTATTTTTTCAAGGTTTTATCTATTTTGTTTCTTTATGAGTTGTACGTTTTTTGCAGAATTTACAATACTTTACAACTTCTAGTCTTTCAGTATTGTTTCTTTTATTTTTTGATGTCATATAATTTCTTCTTTTACATTCTGTACATTCTAATATAATGTTTTCTCTTGGTCCTTTTGCCGCCATTTTTCTACACCTCCGTTTTTACATTTATGAAGCTTTTTTATATTTTTATTTTTAACGATGTGATTGCATGCTCTTAAAATCATGCTTATATACTTTATCACAAAACGCATGATATGTCAATAATTTTAAGTGATTTTATTTCCTTCTTTTTTTCTTTTTTTCAACTGAATATCCAAACTTTCCAATTTTTTTACCCAAAGCATAATAACCGCCATTTGAATATGCTATTAAATGACATTTTGATATATCAAATGCTCCTTTTTCATCAAAGTATTGCTCATCTGCATCTATTGAAAGGACTTCTGCTGTAAACATTGTATGACTACCAAAATTTTGCTCTTTTATAACTTTACATTCAATTGATACTGGACTTTCTTTTATTAATGGTACTTTTATGAAATTTGCTTTTTCTTTTGTCAGATTCATTTCTTTAAACTTATCATATTTATTACCACTTCTTACACCACACCAATCTGTTGCATAAGCTAATTTTTCTGTTGTCAAATTAATAGCAAATTCTTTATTTTGTTTTATTAAATTATATGAGTAACGTTCTGGTCTAACAGAAATATAAACTGTTGCTGGATTAGTATTTATTACTCCTGTCCAAGCAACAGTTAATATATTTGAATTATTCATATCTCCAGAGGTTACTAAAACAGCTGGTATTGGATAAATAAAAGTACCAGGCTTCCATACTCTTTTTGACATTATCTACCTTCTTCTCCTCTAAGACGTCTGCCACTTTGTCCACGTTTTTTAGTTTGTGTTTGACTTCTAGATGTTTTTTTTGTTTGTGCTATAATTTGTTGTTTTTTTGTATCTTGATATTCTGAAATTCTTTCAGGTTGATTTCTTACTATATCTACCATATTTCTTTGTAACTCATCTATAATTCCACCTTGTTCACAAAGTTCTTCTAAAGTAGCAAAACCAGAGCCACAAACTCCAGGATAATTTGATGCATATCTTACAGCTTCACTATCACTAGCAAAAAATGGTAATAATCTATCTTTTGTTATTTTTGGTGTTCCTTTACCATCTGGAATAACAACTCCTGCATATCTATTATAAAATTCTTCTACAAGTCCTAAATATAAATCAGAGAAAAATATTTTTGAGAAAAATTCTCTTTGCTCAGGTGTTATTCTATCTTTTTTTACAAGTACATAATCTTGATAATCTTTATCACGTATTCTTGAATTTCTACCATCTACATAAAAATCTACTTTTTCATCTTTATCAGGATCAAATTCAAAATCTTTTACTAGTTTTGCTTTGTCAAAAGCTGTTACAACAAAATATGTTTTTTCTTGGTCTGTTCCAATTCTAGTAACTCCTATTAATTCTAATCCATCATGATTATCAACATCGCCACGTTTTTTATAATCAATTGATCCATAGCTAATTGCAATAACTCTTTGATTTTCTACTCCATTTTCAGAATACTCTGCTTCTCCATCAAAGATTATAACTGGTTTTTTATATTTTTTAAACTCCCATTTATAAGAGCCTTGTTGTAATGGTCTATGTCCAACTGTATTACCAAGTATTGAGTTTAAAATTCCACTTTCATTTGCTTTTTCTTTTTCTTCATCACTCATAGTAGCATATAGTTCATTTGTAATGTAATAATCTCTTCTTGCTTCACATCTATCTATTAATTCTTGCCTTTTTAATAAGATTCCTTGTTGTTTTAAGATTTCTTCTCTTTTTCTGCTATGTTCTTTTAAAAAGGCATCATAAATTCTAAGAGATGTTTCATTTGATAAAACATCTGCAGCATCTTGTAATCTTTTCCATTCTGTGCTTTCATTTCTTTCAGCATAAGTACGAATTTCTCTTTTTAATTGTTCTTGTGCTCTAGGTATATAAAATGCTTGCAAAATTAAATATCTAGCTTTATCTATATCTGCTTGTGGTAATATATCTATACATTGTTTAATTATTTCATTTTTTATTGGTTTCATTTTGGGATTATCAATATTTCTTTTTACATATAAAAGATATTCTTTTAAAGATTCAAATCTTGCATCATTATCAGAAGTATCATCTATTTGCCTTAAATC
>CANRPX010000013.1 GCA_947632605.1 uncultured Clostridia bacterium
TAATTATAAAAGTACCAACGAAATCTTAAGTGAAATATGTGCATAATAAACCGGAAATTTATTATTGCCATTTATAAAAATATTTTCTTAAGTTAAAAAATATTGAATTTTTTATATATTAATTATATAATCTTATTGAAAATAAAGCTAAAGGAGAAAAATATGAAAAAAGATAATGGATTTTCAGCAATTGGGTTAATCATAACAATCATTATACTTTTGATTTTAGTAGTAGTTGCTATTCACTTCTTATTTGGAAAAGATGGTGTTATAAACAAACTTAAAAATGAAGATACTGAATACAACAAAACAGAAGTGGTAGAACAAATAAATTTAATAATAAAACAAAAATATTTTGGTGATTCTAAATATGCATTAGAAAACAAAAAAGATATTAATGAAATTTATAATGAAACAACTTTATTTCAATATTTATTAGAAAATAATTATATTGAAGAATTAAAAGATGTAAATGATAATGTAATTGCAAATCAATATTTTATTAACACAGAAAATCTAAATGGTGATATTGTTTCTTATGAAGTTAAAGAAAATGGTTCAGAAGGAAACGGAACAAAAGTATTCAAAATAAAGAAAATAGAAGAAAAATATATGATTTATTTTGTTGATAAATATGGTAAAGAAGAAGAATTAGGAGAATTAATAATAAAACCAGAATTATAAAAATTGGCTTATCAAAAGCCAATTTTTTGTATAGAAATGGAGCATTTAATGTTGTTTATTATAATATCAGTCATTGAAATTATAGGAATATTGTTATTAGCTAATGATGTAATGTTTAATAAAAGAAGAAATAAATATTTGAAAGTTCTAGAGTTAATTGTGCTTTTTGGACTTTTATATTATTTATTTATGAGTTCAACATCATTCATAATTAAAAAAAATAATACTGAAAAACAAATAAAAGAACAATTAAATAATATAGGAAAATTTGATTCTACAATGGTTGAATATGATTTAAACGGAAATCCTATAAAAACTACAACAATTGGAGAATATTTATATAATCATTTTGTTTATGATGTTTTTGATGCACATACTAATATATCAAACTCAGAATATTTAAAAAATAATATAATAGTTATAGTGGTTGCATCAATATATTTTGTATATTGGATTTTATTACTTTTATTATTTGAAAAAGAAGAAGTAAGTGGATACAAGATAGTTGAAGATGAAAAACTATTTGAAAAATACAATCCTTTAATTGCTGCTTGTATAGCTCAAAATAGAAATATTATGTGTAGAGATGTTGTAGCAGTAATTTTAAATTTAATAGACAAGAAAAAAATTAATTTAAGAATTGTTCCAGATGAAACTTCAAAAGATATAGGATATAGATATATGATTTCAGAAAATAAAGAAAGCAATATACGTATTGACATGATTGAATCATATATATTTGATTGGATTTTTGAAGAGGTTAAAAATTATGAGAAAGGGATTATAAATTGCAATTATATTAGTAAATCTGAAGAAGGAGAAATTGAAATAGATTTTGTAAAAAGACTTACAGAGATTTCTAAATCAGAAGATTCTTATGGTATTTTAAAAGAATTAAATTATAATGTAAATAAAAGATTAAACAATATTGGAGCAAATAAAGAATCTGTTCCATTTGGCTTAAAAGCATTTAATAATCTTCTTATTCTTATAAGTATTATACTTGTTGCAAATCATATTTTAAAAAATGGAATGGATTTAAGTATAACGAATTTAGAAGTAATATATGTAATGTTCATTATGATATTTGCAATTACAATTTTGCCTTTAATTTATATACTTTCTTTAGTATGTATTGAATTTATAAGAACTATATTTAGAGTTCTGGGGCAAGTAACAGAAGGCTATTCAGGAAGAAGATTAATAGCAAAAGCTGTTTCTATTATTTTAGCAACACTAATACTTATAGTAATTTATGCTATTTTTGCAAAAGACTATTATATTATTTATGATATTTTATTATTAGGAATTACTTGTTTAATTATATTTACAGATGATTATATGTTAAAACATGATCCAGAAATCTTGAATGATTTTTATAATTTAAGAAGAATAGAAAAGAAATTAAATGATTATTCTCTAATGAAAGAAGAAAACATAGAATATTCAAAACTTTGGGAACATTATTATTCTTATGCAGTTGCATTTGGAATTCCAAATCCTGTTAATGAAGAAATAGGAACAATTTATGATAAAGCACAAATTATAACAAAACCAAATTTGGAATCTGTTTTTTATGTTTGCAAAAGTTATTTAGAAGTTATGTGGGATATGGAATTTTTTGAAACCAAATCTAAAATTGATTTAGCAAAATATATTAAATTTTAAAATAATTTGAAAATAAAAAATGCACTTCAGTAAGAGAAGTGCATTTATTTTGCTTTTATTAGAATTTAAGATTTAATCCATAAATATTTTGTTCAATTAAAGTATGAACTCTTTTTTGAGTTCTAGAATTATCTGATTTTAGAGAATCTTCTATAAATTCAGGATGTGCCAATAAGAATTTTTTCATTGAACCATCTGGATCCTTTTTAAAGTTTCTTAACATTTCCAATTGTTTCTCATTTATAATGTCTAATTCTAAAGCTTTTTGGAATAGAAAATCATCAACTTGTAATAATGATAAAACTTTAATACCTTCATCAGATAAAACCTCAGTTCCACCTTCTACTCTATCAACTGCAAATAAAGTCCATAAAATATTAGATCCTAAATTTTTTATTGCAGGAATCCAAGCTCTAGTAAAACTAGAAGATTTATTTAAAAGGTCTGCAACATGTAAGAATTTTTTGTTTTCAATTCTTTTAGAATTTGCATTTTCAGAAAAATCAAAGTTACTTTCAACAGTAGATAAATCTTTATATATTGTTATATGTGGCTTTTTTAGAAGGTAAGCAACGATATTAGAAAAATACCAATCTCTTCTTTCACCACCAGAAATATAATCAATTTCATCTAGATTTATATTTGATTTTATGCATTCAATCATACTATCAATTACAAATTTATATGTTGAATTTTCATTATAATGTTCTAATGTTTTAGCAAAAATGTGACTAGGAATATTAACTTTGTCTTCATTTTCTAACTCACTATCAATAAAAGATAATAAGTTTTTTGAATCTTCTTCACTTCCATATAAGTAATCTGCATTAACAAAATATGGACCAATTTTTCCTGAAGTATACCAAAAAGGAGTATTTTCTGGTGCAATTTTAAATGCAGTTGTTTCAAAAAATAATGACATTAAGTCTTTCATAACAAAACCTCCAAAATAATTTCTTTTAATATAATATAAATTAAAAAATAAATAGTCAAGAGAAAATTAAATTATTTTAAAACGATACTTGATTTTTAAAAGATGTTATGCTATTATTCTTTCAGGTGTATAAATTATGGGATGTTGGAATTTAAAAAAATTGAAGAGTTCATTTTTGAGTACTAAATCAAATTGTACTTCTATTTTTAATTTCCTTTTAAAAAATATTTGTTATTGGAACTAAGTGTTTTTGTGCTTGGTTCTATTTTTTTGTTTCATAATTTATATAAATTATATTTAGGGGGAGAAAAATGGAAGAGAAAAAATTACTACTAGACGTAAATGAAAAGCCAGAAATCTGGAAATGGATTATCTTAGCTATTCAACATGTATTTGCAATGTTTGGTGCTACAATTTTAGTACCAATAACTGTTAATGCAGCAGCAGGTGCAGAGGTTATTTCAATACCAGTTGCATTAGTTGCATCAGGAATAGGAACATTGATATACATACTTTGTACAAAAGCTAAATCACCAGTTTATCTTGGAAGTTCTTTCGCTTTTATAGCTCCAATTGCGGCAGCTTATATAAAAGGTGGAGTTTCAGGAGCAATGACAGGAATTATGGTAGTTGGTCTTATCTATGTTGTTGTAGCAATACTAATTAAATTTGTTGGTAAAAACTGGTTAGATAAAATTTTACCACCAGTAGTTATAGGCCCAATGATTATGATTATTGGTTTAGGATTAGCACCTACTGCTATTTCATCAATTGGATTAAATGCAGAAGTTATTGAATGGAAAGGTGTTATAGTAGCACTTATTACATTTTTAGTAACTGCAATTGTAATGGTTAGAGGAAAAGGATTCTTAAAAATAGTACCTTTTTTAGTAGGTATAGTAACAGGTTATATTTCAGCTGTTGTTTTAGGATTAGTTGATTTTACACCAGTTGCACAAGCTACATTCTTTAGTATGCCAAACTTTATGATACCATTTTTAAGTTATACTCCAAACTTTGGTGCTTTACTTACAATAGCTCCAATTGCTTTAGTAACAATGGCAGAACACATTGGAGATCATACAGCACTTAGTGCAATTATAGGAAAAGATCTTTTAAAAGATCCAGGACTAGACAGAACACTTTTAGGAGATGGTTTAGCAACATTTGTAGCTGGTTTAATTGGTGGACCTGCAAACACAACTTATGGAGAAAATACATCAGTTGTTGGTATGACAAAAGTTGCTTCTGTTTGGGTAATTGGATTAGCAGCAATAATTGCTATTCTTTTAGGATTTTTAGGAAAATTCACAGCTTTAGTTTCTACAATTCCATCTTGCGTTCTTGGAGGAGTTTCATTACTTCTTTATGGATTTATAGCAGTTAATGGATTAAAAGTTTTAATTCAAAATCAAATAGATTTTGGTAAATCTAAAAATGTTGTTGTAGCATCTACAATGCTTGTTTTAGGGTTAGGTGGAGCTGCTATATCAATAATACATGGAGATTTATCAGTTACAATCTCAGGTATGAGTTTAGCAGCAGTAATTGGTATATTAATTAATCTTTTCTTACCAGATGAAGTAGAAGCAACAACAGAAGAAAAAGTAGATAATAAAAAAGCTAGCAAAGCTAATAAATCAGATATAAAATCTGAAATTAAAAAAGAATTAAAAGAAGAACTTAAAAAAGAAATTAAAGAAGAATTGAAAAAAGAATTAAAAAATGAGTTATCTAATAAAACAGAAGATTCAGAAAGTAAAAAAGATAATAAGAAAAAATCTAAGAAAAAATAGAATAAATTAAGAAATTTATTTTAAAAAGCGAATTCAAATTATTGTAATAAAAATTTGAGTTCGCTTTATTTTATTTAACCTTAAAAAATACTTCTTATTATATTGAAAAATAAAGCTATAAATGATAAAATAAAAAAAATTTTTAGGAGGAAAAATAATGAATACATTATTAAAAAATGGAATTGTAATTGACTATGCTAGTAGAACAGAAAAAAAATTAGATATATTAATAGAAAATGACAGAATTTCAAAAATTGATGAAGAAATAGAAGAAGCAAATTGTCAAGTTATTGATTGTACAGGTTTATATATTATGCCAGGAATGATTGATATGCATTGCCATTTAAGAGAACCAGGAGGAGAGCATAAGGAAACAATCGAAACTGGCTCAAAGAGCGCTGTTAAAGGTGGGTTTACAACTATTTGTCCTATGCCAAATACTAACCCAACACCAGATAGCGCTATTGTTTTGCAACAAATAATTAATGAAGCAAAAAGAGTGAATCTTCTAAATGTACTTCCTTTTTCAAGTGTAACTAAAGGAGAAAAAGGACAAGAGTTAGTAGATTTTAAAGCACAATTAGAAGCAGGAGCAATTGCTTTCTCAGATGATGGTATGCCAGTTGAAAATGCAGCAATGATAAGACAAGCAATGTTTGAAGCAAATAAATTAGGAAGTTTTGTATCAGAACATTGTGAAGAAAAATCAGTATCAAGTGGTGCAATAAATGCAGGACCAATTGCAGAAAAATTAGAAGTTGGTGGAGTATTACCAGAAGCAGAAGAAATAATGGCAGCAAGAGATATTGTAATTGCAGAAACTAATAATTTACATACACACATTTGCCACATAAGCACAAAAACATCAGTAGATATGATTAGAAGTGCAAAACAAAGAGGTGTAAAAGTTACTTGCGAAACATGCCCTCATTATTATAGCTTTACAGTAGAAGAAGTTTTGAATTCAGATGTAAATGCAAAAATGAATCCTCCTTTAAGAGAAGAAAAAGATAGATTAGCAATAATAGAAGGAATAAAAGATGGAACAATAGATTGTATAATAACAGACCACGCACCACATGCTGCGGATGAAAAAGCTAGAGGATTAGCAAAAGCTCCAAATGGAATAATTGGTTTTGAAACAGCATTACCAGCAACAATTACAAATTTAGTTGTTCCAGGTTATATATCTTATTTAGATATGGTTAGAGTAATGAGTTATAATCCAGCTAAATTATTAGGATTAGATAAAGGTGTTATAGCAGAAGGAAAAATTGCAGATTTGACTATATTTGATCCAAATGAAAAATATATTTATACAGAAGATATGATAGTATCAAAATCACATAATACACCATGGATTGGAAAAGAACTTAGAGGAAAAGTTGCATATACAGTAGTTGGTGGAAGAATTGTATACCAAAAATAATAAAGAGAGGATAATTAAAGAAGTAATATGAAAAATGCAATTGATATTTTAATAGATAAAATTAAAGAAACAAATAATCCAACAGTTATGGGATTAGATCCAAGATATGAAATATTACCAGAATGTATAAAATCAAAATATGGAAAAGATATAAAAAGTGTTTGTGAAGGAATTTTAGAATATAATAAAGCATTAATTGATGCTACTTTTGATATAATTCCAGCTGTAAAACCACAAATAGCTTTTTACGAAATGTTTGGAACAGAAGGAATAAAATGCTTTAGAGAAACTTGTAAACATGCTAAAGAAAAAGGAATGTTAGTTATAGCCGATATTAAAAGAGGAGATATTGGAACAACAGCTGCAGGGTATTCTAATGCATATTTAGGAAAAACTTTAATAGGTGAAAAAGAAGAAAGTCTTTATGATATAGATTTTGCAACTGTAAATCCTTATTTAGGAATAGATGGTGTTAAACCTTTTATAGAAGATTGTAAAAAATATAATAAAGGAATTTTTGTATTAGTAAAAACTTCAAATAAATCTTCAGGGGAATTACAAGATTTAAAATTAGAAGATGGAAAAACAATTTATGAAAAGGTAGCAGAACTTGTTAATTCTTGGGGAGAAGAATTAGTAGGAGAATATGGATATAGCTCTGTATCTGCAGTTGTTGGAGCAACATATCCAATTCAATTAAAAGAGCTTCGTGAAATTATGCCTAAATCATATTTTTTAATTCCAGGTTATGGTGCTCAAGGTGGAAAAGCAGAAGATATAGCACTTGGTTTTAAAAATGAATTAGGCGGAATTGTTAATGCTTCAAGAAGTCTAATGTGTGCATATAAATCAGATAAGTGGAAAGATATATATAAAGATGAAGAATATGCAAAAGCAACTCGTGAAGAAGCACTTCGTATGAGAGATGAATTAAATTCATCAATAAAAGGGAGATAAATAATGTTAGAAATTGAAACTTCTGAAAAAGGTGCAGAACTTATTTCTGCAAAATTAAATAATATTGAAAAAATTCATGATGGTAAAACTTTTTGGAATAGGCATAGTCCAATACTTTTTCCAATAGTAGGAAAGCTAAAAGATGGAAAAACTTTAATAGATGGAAAAGTTTATGAAATTGGACAACATGGTTTTGCAAGAGATATGAATTTTGAAAAAATAGGAAAAAATTCTTATGTTTTAAAATCAAATGAAGAAACTTTGAAAAAATTTCCATTTGAATTTGAATTATATGTTTCTTATGAAGTAAATAAAAATACACTTTATACAAAATATAAAGTTATAAATAAAAGCAATAAATTAATGATATTTGGACTTGGCGGACATCCAGCTTTTGTATGTGAATATTCAAGTGGAAAATATAGATTAGAATTTGAAGATATTGAAGATGAAGTAGAAATATATCAATTAAGTGATGGACTTATAAAAGAAAAACCTGAAAAAACAAATAAATTTATTAGAGAAAATAGAATATTTTTAGATAAAAAAACTTTTGAAAAAGATGCTATTATTATGAAAAATCTAAAATCTAATAAAGTATATTTAAAAACAGAAACAAAAACAGTTCTTCAATTCGATTTTAAAGAATTTCCATATCTTGCAATTTGGTCAAAACCAGAAGCACCATTTATTTGTATAGAGCCATGGTTTAATACAGCAGATAATGTAAATTCAAACGGAAATTTTGAAGAAAAAGATAATTTAATTGAACTTAAACCAAATCAAGAATTTAATGCACAATTTAATGTTGAATTTTTTTAAAAGGAAGGAAAAAAATATGATACTTGTAGATAAGAATATTGAAGAATTGGTTTTAAAAAGTAATTTAATAACAAATTATAATTCAGAGAATTTGGGTTGTGTTTCTTATGATTTAACAATTGATAAGATATTAAAAGAAGATGAAGAAGTTGAAAGCTATATATTAAAACCTCAAGAGTTTGTATTTATCAAAACAAATGAAAAATTAAATATGCCTAATAACTTAGTTGGTAAAATAGAAGAAAAAAATTCTTTAATGAGATTAGGATTAGAAGTTTCTGGCCCTGTATATCAGCCAGGACACAAAACTTATTGCTTTTTAAGAATGTATAATTATAGCTCAAAAGAAATTGAATTAAAAAAAGATTTTAAAATAGCTCAAATATTTTTTGAAACTCTAAATGAAATTCCAAGAAAAACTTATGACAAAGATCAAAAAGCATCTTTTAATAATGAGGAAAAATATTTAAAATATGGAAAATATGAAAATGAATATAAAAAAATTGTTAAAGATTAAATAAGGAGGATTTATGGGAGTAAAAGTAAATTGTGAACTATTAAAAAAAGAAAAACTTATAGAAGGTATTTATAAATTTTCTGTAAAAGCACCAGAAATTGCAAAAGAAGCAAAACCAGGACAATTTTTAGAAATAAAAGTTTCTGAAACAGGAGAACCATTTTTAAGAAGACCAATAAGCATTTATAATATTGATGGTGAAGTTATAGAATTTATATTTCAAGTAAAAGGAAGAGGAACAGAACTTCTAGCAAAATTTGAAGTGGGAAAGCAAATAGATATAATAGGACCACTAGGATTTGGATCTTTTAAAGTTCAAGAATATAAAAGTGTAGCAATTATAGGTGGAGGAATTGGAGTTTATCCATTATATGAACTTACAAAAGAATTAAAAGGAAAAACAAATTTAAATGTGTATTTAGGTTTTAGAGATAAATCTTTAGTTACTTGTGAAAAAGAATTTGAAGAAATAGGATTAAATAAATTAGTTGTTACAACTGATGATGGAAGTTATAAAGAAAAAGGTTTTGCAATAGATTTTATGAAAAAAGATATTGAAGAACATAATGTAGATATGATTTTTGCTTGTGGACCACTTCCAATGCTTAAAGCTGTAAGACAATATGCAATAGAAAACAATATTCCTTGTCAAATTTCTCTAGAAGAGAGAATGGGATGTGGAATAGGAGCATGTTTAGGATGTGCAGTAAAAGTTATTTCTGGAGCAGAACCAAGATATGGTCATGTTTGTAAAGAAGGGCCTGTATTTAATGCACAAGATGTTGAAATATAGAGGAGTATGTTATGAATACAGAAATTAATATTTTTGGAATTAAAATAAAAAAATCTAATTTATTTGAATTTATAAAAGTTTGCTCTAAAATTGGATTAATTATTTTAATTTTAGGTAGTTTATTTTTATTAAATCATTCAGTTTTATTAAGTCCAGATGATTATAATTACACTTATGTTCAAGGCTCAAATATGACTCAAAAAGTTGATAGTATTCAAAATTGTATTCAAACAGGTAAATTTTTTTATAATAATTGGACAGGTAGAGTATTACCACATGTTCTAATTGGAATATTTAGAAGTATGCCACCAATTGTTTATGAAATAGTAAATACTCTAGTATTTTTAGTTTTTATAACTTTTATAACAAAAGTATTAAACAAAAAAACAACTTTTTTAGGACTTTTATCAGTATTTGGTTATTTGAGTTTTAGTATGATGTTTGGAGAAAAGTTTGCTTGGATTAGTGGAAGTTTTAATTATTTGTGGAGTTGTACAGCATTAGTAATATTTGTTTATCTTGTATATAATTATTTTACCGACGAAAAAAATCTAAATATATTATATAAAATATTTTTAATTTTATATTCTTTTATAGTTGGATTTATGCATGAAAATGTAGCATTTGTAGGTGGATCATTTTTAGTTTGCTTATTCTTATTTAATATTAAAAAGTTTTTAAAATTTGAAAATAAAAAGAAGATAACTTTAGTTTTAGTATTTATAATGTTTTGTTTAGGTGCTTTTGCTACAATTTTTGCACCAGGAAATATGAATAGAGTTAATGATGTAAATAGTACACTTTCTTGGCTATTTCTTAAAAATTATACAGATAATAAGGCTGTTTTAATAGTTGCAGCTTTAAGTGTGCTAATTGTTTTTATACTTAATAATTTAGAAAGTATAAAAAAAGAAAAAATTAAATTTTTCAGTTTAAAGAATCTTAAAAGCCATAATAGAAATGTTGTAAAAGAAGAATTTCTATATTTTGTTTTACCAGCATTTATTGCTACAATACCAATGGCATTTATTGGATATTTTCCACCAAGAGCATTTTTAGCTTATGAAACAATGTTTATGATTGTATTCTCAAAAAATATTTGCTTTATAGCAAAATATTTTGAAAAATATGAAAAAAGTTTAGCAATCATATCTATTTTACTTACATTAGTAGTTTTTGGAAGATTTTCACCAAGTACACTTCGGACAAATAAATTATATTATTCCATATAAAGAAAAAGTAACTGCTCAATATGAACAAGCAGCTAAAAATGGAGAAAAAGATGTATTAGTAAGTAAATTTGAATATTTAAATTGGATTCATAAAGAAGATTATATAAATATAGATAATTTCTTTCCAGAATTTAATTCTCAAATGCCAGTAAATGCATTAATTTCACAATTTTATGGCTTTGATAGATTAACAGCCATAGGAGATGATGAATATATAGTAGAAATTGATGTAGATACAGAAGGAATAAATCAATATGCAGTAATTGAAAGAGAAACTGGAACACATATACAACATATTGAGTATGATAATCATATTAGATATACTATTCCAAAAGATAAATTAGGAAGTTATGTACTAGATTGTACAGAAAACAATTTAGATAGCAAAATTTTAAGTTTTAGAGTAAGATATATTGGTGGAGAATTGAGTAATGTATCATTAGAAGATTTATTAATGAAAAAATAAATTGTTTTAAGAAAAGGAGAATTTTATGAATACAGAAGTAAATTTATGTGGTATTAAAATGAAAAACCCAGTAACAGTTGCATCAGGAACTTTTGGCTATGGAAGAGAATATTCTCAGTTTATTGATTTAAATAAGCTAGGTGGAATTATTACTAAAGGAACTTCTCTAAAATTAAGACCAGGAAATCCAGCTCCAAGAATTTGTGAAGTTCCAGGAGGAATGTTAAATAGTATAGGACTTCAAAATCCAGGAGTTGAATATTTTGCTGAATATGATTTACCATGGCTTAGAAAATTTGATACAAAAATTATAGTAAATGCATGTGGAAGCACAATAGAAGATTATGTCGAACTATGTAGAATTTTAAATAAATTAGATATAGATGGTGTTGAACTTAATCTTTCTTGTCCAAATGTTAAAGCTGGATGTTTAGCTTTTGGTACAACGTATGAAGGAGTAAAAGAAGTAACTTCACAAGTAAGAAAGGTTTTAACAGATAAGCCATTAATAGTAAAATTAACTCCCAATGTAACAGATATAACTTTACCAGCAAAAGGAGCTGAAGATGCAGGAGCAGATGGTGTTTCTGGAATAAATACATTACTTGGAATGAAAATTGATATTGATAAAAGAAAACCAGTTTTAGCAAATAACACAGGAGGTTTTTCAGGACCAGGAATTAGAAGTGTTGGTGTAAGAATGGTATATCAAATGGCACAAGCTGTTAATATTCCAATTTTAGGAATGGGTGGAATAATGAATGGTGATGATGCAATTGAATATATGCTTGCAGGTGCAACAGCTGTATCAATTGGAGCTGGAAATTTTGCAGATCCAGAAGTTAGTATAAAAACAATCGAAGGTATCGAAAAATATATGAAGAAACATAATATAGAAGACATAAGTTCTATAATTGGAACAGTTAAAATGAATTAAAAAGGAAGAATGAAAGATGGAATCAATAGTAACAATATTATTAATTATTTTAGGAATTATATTATTATTTTTAATAATTAAATTTAATATATATGTAAGTTTAAGAAATAAAATAAAACAATCTAAATCAGGAATTGATGTTTATTTAAATCAAAGATTTGATTTAATACCAAATTTAGTAGAATGTGTAAAAGGATATGCAAATTATGAAGCACAAACTTTTGCTAAAATTTCTGAATTACGTTCTGAATATAATAATGATAAAAATAAAGATTTAAAAAAAGGTGCAGAAGTTAATTCAGAATTTAATAGATTATTGGCTGTTAGTGAAAATAATCCAAACTTGAAAGCAAATGAACAATTCTTAAATTTACAAAAAAATCTTACTAAAATAGAAAGTCAACTTCAAGCTGCAAGAAGAGTATATAATGGAGATGTTACTTTATATAATACAACTATTAGTACTTTTCCAGACTTTATTTTAGCTAAAATGTTTGGATTTAAAGAAGCAGAACTTTTTGAAATTGAAGAATATAAAAAAGAAAATATAGATATAAATTTATAAAATTTAATATAAAGGAAAAAGAATATGGAAAAAGGTTTTGAAGAAAGTTTTGAACAAATTTATGATCAAATTTATACTGAAAGTGCAAATAAATTAAAAGAAGTAAATTCTAAAAATAATATGTTTATTTTGGGAATTACTTTAGTATTAATTATTATAAACGTAATTGTTTTATTAGTACCAAATACTCAATCAATGTTTGTTTTATCATTATCTATTTCTGTTATAGTATTTATTTTGTTTTGCGTAATAGGAAGAAATAGTTATAAAAAGATATATAAAGCTGTTGTAATTAATAGTTTAGTAAAAGGATACAATGAAAATATTTATTATGATGCTAAAGCTGGAATTTCAAGAGCTGAATATGATATGTCACAATTTGATAAAGGATATGATGAATTTTATTCAGAAGATAAAATTTATGGAACTTTTGAAAACGGAGAAAATTTTCAAATGGCAGAAGTTGTGACAGAAGATGTTAATAGATATAGAGATGCAGATGGAAATGAAAAAATAGAAAGAACATTAATATTTAAAGGCCTTTTTGGAAAAGTAAATTTAATAAATAATATTTCTTCTAGAGTTTATATAGTTAGTAATTCAGGATTTAGAAAATTTAGCAAAAAAAGAGTAGAGATAGATTCATCAGAATTTGAAGAATATTATGATTGTATAACAGATGATAAAGTAAAAGCAATGAGAATATTTACAGCAGATTTAATTGAAAAATATATAGAAATAGTAAAAGATAATAAAAACGGTTTTGAGCTTAAAATTGAAGATAATAATTTATTTTTTAGATATAAATGTGGAAATGTATTTGAACCACCAACTTTTAAATCTGGTTTAGATAAAGAATTTGTAAAGAAATACTATAAATTAATCTATTATCCATTAGAAATAATAAAATCTACAATTGAGAATATAAGAGAATTATAATAAAGACTTGATTTATCTTAGAAATTATGTTACTATAAATAATATTAAAAACTGTGAAGAAGAGGAGTAAGTAAAAAATCGCTAGAAAAGAGAAAAGAAGTGATACGCTGAGAGCTTCTTAAATAGTAGAGTTTACAGAAGGTAGCTTTGGAGTTGATATACTGAAATTGTTAGTAAGTGTATTCGTTTGAGTAACGTTAAAAACTCTTTATGAGATGTTTATTTTTTAAAAATAAATAATTAAGGTGGTACCGCGGAATATTCGCCCTTATGCTATAAGCATAAGGGCTTTTTTGTTAAATAAAAAATAATAAAAATTTTTATTATATAATTAAAATTTAAAAAGGAGGTATATTATGAACGAAAAGCATAAACTTGCAGAAAAATTTAATCCAAAAGATTTTGAAGACAAACATTATGAGAATTGGGAAAAGAAAGGATATTTTAAACCATCAGATGACAAAACAAAAGAAACATATTGTATAATGATGCCACCTCCAAATGTAACTGGAAAACTTCACATGGGTCATGCTTTAGATGATACAATCCAAGATGTTTTAATTAGATATAAAAGAATGAAAGGTTTTAGAACATTATGGCTTCCAGGATCTGATCATGCTGCTATTTCTACTGAAATGAAAGTAGTTCAAAAACTAAAAAATGAAGGAAAAACAAAAGAAGAGTTAGGAAGAGAAAAGTTTTTAGAAGAGGCATGGGCTTGGACTAAGGAATATGGTGGAATTATTCAAAAACAACAAAGAAAATTAGGTTGTTCTTGTGATTGGGAAAGAAACAGATTTACATTAGATGATGGAATGAGTGATGCTGTTTTAGAACAATTTATAAAGTTATATGAAAAAGGTCTAATTTATAAAGGAAGAAGAATGGTAAACTGGTGCACAAGTTGTAAAACTTCTATTTCAGATGCAGAAGTTGAATATAAAGAAGAACCTTCTCATTTATGGCATATTAGATATAAAATAACTGGAACAGAAAATGAATATATTGAAGTTGCTACAACAAGACCAGAAACAATGCTTGGCGATACAGCGGTTGCTGTTCACCCAAAAGATGAAAGATATAAACATTTAGTTGGAAAAACATGTATACTTCCAATTATGAATAAAGAAATTCCAATTATAGCAGATGAGTTTGTTGAAATGGAGTTTGGAACAGGTTGTGTTAAAATTACACCAGCACACGATATGAATGATTATCAAGCAGGATTAAGACATAATTTGGAAATAATAGAAGTATTTGATGAAAACTTTAAAATGGGAAATCTAGTTCCAGAATATAAAGGAATGGATATATTAACAGCAAGAGAAAAAATAGTTGAAAAGCTAAAAGAAATTGGAGCATTAGTTAGAACTGAAGAATATACACATAATGTCGCAAAATGCGAGAGATGTAAAAACACGATAGAGCCAAAAATTTCTGAGCAATGGTTTGTAAGTATGAAAGATTTGGCAAAACGTGCAGCAGATGCAGTAAGAAATGGACAAACACGTTTTATTCCACAAAGATATGAAAAACAATATTTCCATTGGTTAGATAATATACAAGATTGGTGTATTTCTCGTCAATTATGGTGGGGACACAGAATTCCAGCATATTATTGTGAAAATTGTGGCGAAGTTCATGTTTCAAAAACACAACCAGAAATGTGTAAAAAATGTGGTTCTAAAAATTTAGTTCAAGATCCAGATACTTTAGATACTTGGTTTAGTTCTGCTTTATGGCCATTTTCAACACTTGGTTGGCCAAATAAAGAATCAGAAGATTATAAAGATTTTTATCCAACACAAACATTAGTAACAGGATTTGATATTATAACTTTCTGGATATCTAGAATGATGACACAAGGATTAGAATTTACTGATGAAGTTCCATTTAAAGATGTTTTAGTTCACGGAATTGTAAGAGATGATAAAGGAAGAAAAATGTCTAAAACTCTTGGAAATGGAATAGATCCTTTAGAAATTATAGATAAATATGGAACAGATGCTTTAAGATTTTCACTTTTATCTGGAACAACAATTGGAAATGATATTAGATTTATGACAGAGAAATTAGATCAAGCTTCAAACTTTGCAAATAAAATTTGGAATGCTGCTAAATTTATCACAAATTCTTTAGTAGAAGATAAAGATATAATTGAATTTAGTGAAAAATTGTATAATAAAGAAAATAAAACATATAATGAAAAAATGTTAAAAATTGAAGATAAATGGATAATAAACAAATTAGATAAATTAATATCAGAAGTAAATGTAAATTTAGAAAATTACGATTTAGGAATTGCACTTGACAAAATATATAGTTTTATTTGGAATGAATTTTGTGATTGGTATATAGAAATGGTAAAACCAAGATTATATAATGAAGATTATGAAGAAAAAGTTTCAGTTTGTTGTATATTAGATTATGTATTTGGAGTATCATTAAAATTGTTACATCCATTTATGCCATTTGTTACTTCAGAAATATATGGAAAATTAGTGGAATATAATGATAAAGAATTAATGGTAAGTAAATGGCCAAATTCAAGAGATGAATTTTTATTTAACAATGAAGAAACAATAGTAGAAAAATTAAAAAAATTAATTGTAGAAATTAGAAATGTAAGAACAAAAATGAATGTTCATCCATCTAAAAAATCAAAACTATTAATTATACAAAATAGTATTGAAAAAGAAATTAAAGAATCAAATAGTTTCTTAACTAAGTTAGGATTTGCAAATGAAGTAGTTATTGTAAAAGATGAAAAAGAAATTCCTCAAAATGCAGTATCAATTGTAGTAGATGATTTAAAAGTTTTTATTCCATTTGAAGAATTAGTTGATATTGAAGAAGAAATAAAAAGACTTGAAGGAGAAAAAACAAGACTTGAAGCAGAAGTTTTAAGAGGAGAGAAAATGCTTTCAAATCCAGGATTTGTAAATAAAGCACCAGAAGCAAAAGTTAATGAAGAGAAAGCAAAACTAGAAAATTATAAACAAATGCTTGCAAATGTTGAAGAAAGATTAAAAAATTTAAAATAAAAAATTTAAAAGGAAATAAAGATGAATAATAAAAAAATTTTAAGTAAAATAATTTTAGTAATAGTTGTTTTAGTATTACTTACTGGGATATATTTTTTTAATGATACAATTAAAAATTCTAAAATAAAAGCATTAGAAAGTAAAATAAGTGAATTAGAAAAAGAAAAAAATAATTCTCAAATTAAAGAAGAAAGTGATAAAGAAATAGAAGATTATACAGAAGAAAATGTAAAATTAGCATCCTATATAGAAGACCATACAATAAGAAATAAAGTTTTTACAGAAATAAAAGAGTATGTTAACAAAATTTGTAACACAGGTATGAAAATTTCTGAATTTCAAGATATCAATAATGCTGATAAATCATGGATATATACCCAAAAACATATTTCTAATGATGATATATTTTTAACAAATAAAATAATAGAAGATAATTTAAAAATTTTATTTGGAGATTCTTTAAAGATAGATATAGAAAATGATTTAAAATTTGCTAAAATTTATCCATATTTGTTACCAGAATATGATGAAAAACTTAAAGGATATGTTTTTTTAGGATATGATAATGCAGAAACAGTAAAGTATATAATAAATGATATAAAAAACAATAATGATATTTATACAGTAAATGTTATTGAATATGAAGAAGCAGATAGAGAATATGAAGCAAATGAAAATACAATGAATGTAGAAGTAATAATTAAAGCTTATGATGAAACAGATTCTTGGAAAAAAGATTATGAAAATATAGATGATGAAATTTTACAAAGAAAAGATGAATTTAGCTGGAAAGAAATATTTACTTTGGGTAATGAAGACTATTTAAACACTGAAAAAATAGAAAAGGAAGTTTTAAATAGAAAAGATGAATTTTGTTCGTATAATTTAACAATAGAAAAGGAAAAAGGTCTTTTCCATGTTAAAAAAATAGAAAGAGTAAAATAAAAATGAATTGGGGCAAATGAAAGGAGAAAAAATGCTTGAATTTGCACCCAATTTTTTTGTGCAATTAAAAAATGAATTACAAGAATTAATTGATAAAATATTTCCAAATGTATGTGGAGTTTGTGGAAAAATAAATGAAAATTATATTTGTGAAAACTGTAAAAAGAGAATAGAAAAATTTGAAAAATATGAATTATTAAATAAAAAAACTCAGAAAAAATTTTTTAATATAAAAAATAAATTATATTATAATGATAAAATTTATTTTGATAATGTTTTTTACTGTTTTCAATATAAAGGACTGATTAGAAATTTAATTTTAAAGTATAAATTTTCAGGTGCATCATATCTTTGTAATTTTTTTGCAAATGTAATATTAAATAATAAAAAAATTAATAAAATTTTTAAAATTTATGATATAATGATTCCAGTTCCAATGGAAAAAAATAAAAAACTTAGAAGAGGCTATAACCAAACAGAACTAATAACAAGTATTATAAATAAAAATTCAAAAGATATAAATGTAAACAATAAAATCTTGTTTAAAATAAAACAAACTAAAACACAAAGTAAATTAAATTTTTATGAAAGACAAGAAAATATAAAAAATGCTTTTATTATAAAAAATAAGAAAATAGTAAAAAATAAAAAAATAATTTTATTTGATGATATTTATACAACTGGTGCAACTGTAAATGAAATATCTAAGATTTTAAAACTTTCAGGAGCAAAAGAAATTTTAGTTTTAATAATTGCAAAAGATTAAAATTTGATAATTATAAGTCTTACTAAAATTTATTTTAAAATATAAAATTTAAAAGTACCAAAATTTAAAGGAGGATTAGATGGAAGATTTAGTAGAAAGCATATTAGATTATGTAAGAGCAGACTACACCGATTATGCTATAATGATAAATGGTGAATGGGGTAGTGGAAAAACTTATTTTTGGAATAATAAAATAAGAAATAAAATAGATTCTTTATCTTTTAATGGAAAAAAATATTCAACTATATATATGTCTTTATATGGTATTTCTAACTTAGAAGATATCAGTAAAAAAATCTTTATTGAAACTACTCAATTAATGGATAAAGATATGAAAAAATATATGGCTACACATGATACTACATCTATTCCAGAGTATGCAAAAACAGGACTAGATATGGCACATCTTTTTGGTGCTAAACAAACTGGAGAAAAGTTTGATTATGACCAATTTTTCTCAACAGATGATAAAGTTTTATGCTTTGATGATTTGGAAAGAGCAAATGTAGATGTTATAGACATTTTAGGATATATTAATAACTTTGTTGAACATGATCATATTAAAACAATTATTATTTGTAATGAAAAAGAACTTGCTACTAAATTAAAAAGTTCTAATTTAGAGATGAAAACTTTTATAGCAACATATCTTTTAGATAAAGAAGGCACACTTTTAAATGCAGATAAACCATTGGTTGAAAAAATTGGTGAAAAAATAGAATATGTATTTGATAAAGCAAATGACTATGAAAGAATTAAAGAAAAATTAATTGGAGAGACATTTGAATATGCTCCACAATTTAGTTATATAATAAATGGACTTTTAATGAGATATGAGTCTAATCCAGATTTAATAAGATTTTTAAGAGAACATACTAATTTAATAACAAACACATTTATAAAATCTGGAACTAGAAATCTTAGAATTTTAAAACATGCTTTAAATGATTTCAAAAAAATATTTGAAACAGTAAATAAATTTTATCCAAACACAAATTTAAGAGTATTACAAACAATGTTAATATTCACAATTGCGGTATCTTTTGAAATAAAAGCTGGAAAAATTACAAAAGATAAATTTGTAAATATTAATTCTAATGAAGAATATAAATCAATTTTAGTTTCTTCAAGAGTTTTAATGGATAACAGACAATTCTATATAAAAGAATTTGATAATAATTATTATTTCAACTTTAAATCAGAATATAGATTTTTCAAATTTATAGAAATGTATGTAAGAAATAGAATATTTGACATGAAAGTATTTAAACAAGATATGGAAATGATTATTGAAACAATAGATACAGAAAAATTACCAGGATACAAAAGATTACTTATTGAAGAATATTGGAAAATCTCAGATGATCAATTTCCAGATGTTATTAAAGAAGTAATTGAAAATGTAGAAAATGGTGATTTAACACTTATTGAACTTGTAAAATTATTTGCATATTTTAGTTATTTCTCTAGAAAAAATTTGATTGAATATGATATGCCAACAATAAAAGAGAAGTTTTTAACTGGAATGGATTTAGTTGCAGAAAAATCAGAGTATTGTAGCAATATTAGTGAAGAACTTTCAAGAATTGGAATTGATGTTGGTGATGATATGAAAGATATACTAAAACATTTCCATGAACTTAATAAAGAACTTAAAAAGAAAATGTATAGAGATCAAGCTGAAGAAATATTTAAATGTATACCAATGAAAATGGAAACATTTTATGATAAATTTACTTCTGAATGTATGGAAAAACCAATATTAAATTATTATGATACTTATAAAATGGTACAAAGAATTACTTGTGCAAGCAATGAAGATATAGTTAAAATAAAAGAAATGCTTGTTGATAGAGCAAGAAAAAATAAAAAACAATTAGCTCCAGAATTACAATTTATGATTGATTTAAAAGCAGAACTTGAAAAATACTATAAAGATAAAGAAACTAGCATAAAAACAGTTATGATAAAAGAATTTACTGAAGATTTACAAACTATAATTGATATTTATAATGATTTGCCAAAGAAAACTATTTATACAAGAAAAAAATAATTGAAAGGAAAAATTATGTTTAAAATAGGATGTCATTTATCTGCTTCTAAAGGATATCTTGATATGGCAAATACAAGTGAAGAAATTGGTGCAAATACTTTTCAATTTTTTACAAGAAATCCTAGAGGCGGAAAAGCAAAAGATATAGATGAAGAAGATGTAAAAGCTTTTTTAGAAAAAGCAAAGCAAATTGGAATAGAAGTTATTTTAGCACATGCTCCATATACTTTAAATTGTGCTTCAAGTGATGAGAAAATCAGAAATTTTGCTAAAGAAACGATGAAAGATGATTTAATGAGAATGGAGTATACTCCAAACAATTTATATAATTTTCATCCAGGAAGCCATGTAGGACAAGGAGCAGATGTTGGAATAAAATATATTATTGAAATTTTAAATGAAGTATTAACAAAAGAACAAACAACTACTGTCTTATTAGAAACTATGGCAGGAAAAGGTTCAGAGATAGGAAGAACTTTTGAAGAGATAAAGGAAATAATAGATGGAGTAGAATTAAAAGATAAATTAGGAGTTTGTTTAGATACTTGTCATGTAAATGATGCAGGATATGATATAGTAAATAATCTAGATGGTGTATTAGAAGAATTTGATAAAATTATAGGACTAGAAAGATTGAAAGCTATTCATATAAATGATAGTAAAAATCCATTAGGTGCACATAAAGATAGACATGAGAAAATTGGAGAAGGAACAATAGGAATAGAAGCATTTGAAAGAATTATAAATCATGAAAAATTAAAAAACTTGCCATTTTTCTTAGAAACACCAAATGAATTAGATGGATATAAAAAAGAAATAGAATTATTGAAAAAATTATATAAAAATTAATAAATTTTTAAGGTTAATTTAAGAATCATCGTATAAAATTATCTCATACAAAGGAGAAAGGAGAGATGCGATGGTTCTTTAATTTTACACACTACGAAAATAACAAAATTAATAAAATCCCCAAATAAATGATAAGGCGATTCTGTAAAGGAGTCGCCTTATTTTGCAACGTATAATAAATTACATTTTAATAGATAAAATAAATTTATAAAGTACTTTACAAATATATACAAAATTTGATAAAATATGGAAAAATTAAAAGAGGAGATAAAAAATGAAGCATTTAATTGATATTAAGGATTTATCCGTAGAAGAAATCGATGATTTGATTGAAGTAGCTAAAGACATTATTAATCACAAAGAGAAATATTCTCATAAATGTGATGGTAAGAAATTAGCTACTTTATTTTTTGAGCCAAGTACAAGAACTAGATTAAGTTTTGAAGCAGCAATGATGGAATTAGGAGGAAATGTTATAGGATTTTCAGAGGCTTCATCAAGTTCTGTTGCAAAAGGAGAAACAGTATCAGATACAATTAGAGTAGTTGGATGTTATAGCGATATTATAGCTATGAGACATCCAAAAGAAGGAGCTCCTTATGTTGCATCAATAAAATCAGAAGTTCCAATTATAAATGCGGGAGATGGTGGACACAACCATCCAACACAAACTTTAACAGATTTGTTAACAATAAAATGTGAAAAAGGAAGATTAGATAACTTAAACATAGGTCTTTGTGGAGACTTAAAATTTGGTAGAACAGTTCATTCATTAATAACAGCAATGTCAAGATATAAAAATATTAAATTTTTCCTTATTTCACCAGATGAATTAAGTCTTCCAGAATACATAAAAAGAGATGTTCTTGAGAAAAATAATATTGAATATGTTGAGACAAAAAATATAGAACAATACATGAAAGATTTAGATATTTTATATATGACTAGAGTTCAAAAAGAAAGATTTTTTAATGAAGAAGATTATGTTCGTTTAAAAGATTATTATATTTTAAATAAGTTAAAACTTAAAAAAGCAAAAAAAGATCTATGCATTATGCATCCATTACCAAGAGTAAATGAAATTTCAACAGATGTTGATGATGATCCAAGAGCTTGTTATTTCAAACAAGCAAGATATGGAAAATATATTAGAATGGCATTAATTTTAAAATTGTTGGAGGTAAAATAATGAATATAGATAGTATAAAAAATGGATATGTAATAGATCATATTAAAGCTGGAAATGCAATGAAGATATATCAAATTCTTAATTTAAATAGATTAGATTGTCAAGTTGCAATTATAACAAATGCTAAGAGTAAAAAAACTGGAACAAAAGATATAATAAAAATAGATAAAAATATTGATATTGATTTAGAAACTTTAGGATTTATAGATCATAATATTACAGTAAATATTGTAAAAGATGATAAAATTGTTGAAAAAAGAAAATTAGACCTACCAGAAACAGTTGTAAATGTTGCTAGATGTAATAATCCAAGATGTATTACATCAATTGAAAAATATTTAGACCATATATTTGTTTTAACAGATAAAGAAAATGAAATATATAGATGTAAGTATTGTGAGATGAGTTTAAAAAATAAAGATTAAAAAATTAAAACTTCTTGTTATTTTATAGCAAGAAGTTTTTTAAAATTTACAAAAAAATGTATATTTTTTTCCTTTTTTGTCATACTAAAAATATAAAAACAAAATAAGGAGGAATTTATGAAAGCAACAGGAGTAGTAAGAAGAATAGATGATTTAGGTAGAGTAGTTATTCCAAAGGAAATAAGAAAAGTTCATAGAATAAAAGAAGGAGATCCACTTGAAATCTTTACAGACAAAGAAGGAGAAATAATATTAAAAAAATATTCTCCAATTGGAGAACTTACAGAATTTGCTTCAACTTATGCAGATACTATATCAAAAACAACAGGACATATTGCTTGTATTACTGATAAAGATACAGTTATAGCAGTTGCAGGTGGATTAAAAAAAGAGTTTTTAGAGAAAAACTTGAGTAAAGAACTAGAAGAAGTAATGGAAAATAAAGAAATTTTTAAAAGTAAAGAAAATAATGAAATTGCTATACCTATAACACAAAATGAGGGAAGAGAAAGAATTTATAATTCTCAAGTTATATATCCAATAATTACTGATGGTGATGTTGTAGGAAGTGTTATACTTCTTTCAAAAGAACCAAATCAAAAAATGGGAGAAGCAGAAGATAAAGTTGCTCAATCAGCAGCTGGATTTTTAGGAACTCATTTAGAAATTTAAAATTAAAAAGAACCCAAGTTGTTATAAAATTATTAACAATAAGGGTTTTTTATATTATCAAATATTAGATTTACATAATATTTGATTTTGATTAAAAAATATGATATAATTAAAAATGTAACTATTGTTTGCAGTGGAAAATACAGGAGGACGACAGGATGAAAGAACTATTAAGAAGTGTACTCTTTCGGGAATACAATCGAAATCTGAAAGATTATCTTCAAGCAATTGAATTTTCTGCGGAGGAAGCAGACGCTTATGTTGAGTTTGCGAATTTGTCTATGGAGAGGGACATCAAGATGGAACAAATTTATGTAAGAGAAGTTCCACGTGCCCTGAAAGAAAATCCAGGATTGGCAAAAGAACTCCTTAAGTACAAGGATGATTTAATGGAACTCGAGGTTATTTATGGCAGACTGATTGATGAAGATTTTAAAGTAATAAAAAGTCAGACTGTGCAAGGATTATATAGCATAATCCTAAATCATTACTAATCGTAAACTGAATATCGGCATCTGGATGGGGAGCTCTGGCTCCCCATTAATCATTTTAACTGTATCAAAACTGTATTATTAATGTAATATAAAATTTATAGTAAAAAAAAGTAAAAAATGGTAAAATTAGTAAAATAAAAGTTTATCTTTTTTTAGGAGGCAAAATATGAAAATGAATATAAAAGAACTTGAAGAATTAGCAGGAAATGGTGATGTTGGAGCAATTTATGAGCTTGGAAAAGCATATTATAATGGAACAGGAGTAGGTGTTGACTTTGAAAAAGCTAGAAATTATTTTGAAGTAGCTGCTGAAAGAGGTTCTCAAATTTCAAATTATTATTTAGGAAAAATTTATTATAATGGAAAAGGTGTACAAACAAATCATTTAAAAGCAAAAGAATATTTTGAAAAATCATCTTCAGCAGATAATGTTTTTTCAACATATTATTTAGGAAAATTATATTACTGGGGAGATGGAGTAGAAAAAGATTATAATAAAGCTAATGAATATAAAAATCAAATATTAAATAAGCCTATATATTCAAATCAAAATGCAGGACTTAAAGAATTTTATAGTGTAGCAGATTTTGAAGGATTAACTAAAAATTATGTAGATGAATTACAAAAAAAGGTTTTATCTGAATATAAAGGATTATATGGAAAAGAATAATTAAAATAAAAAAATTACAGTAATAAAAGTGAAATTAAATTTCATTTTATTGCTGTTTTTTATTTACATAAATACTTGAAAAATACAGCTATTTATAATATAATTTATAAAGTTATTTAAGCAAATATAGGAGAGATTTATGAAAGCAATTGAAATTAGAAATAAATACTTAAATTTTTTTAAAAATCATGGACATGCTATTATACCATCAGCACCAGTTATTCCAGAGAATGATCCATCAGTTTTATTTACAACAGCTGGTATGCAACCACTAGTTCCATATCTTTTAGGACAAAAACATCCTTCTGGAACTAGATTAACAGATTATCAAAAATGTGTTAGAACTGTTGATATTGATGAAGTTGGAGATAACCGCCATTTAACATATTTTGAAATGCTTGGAAACTGGTCATTAGGAGATTATTTTAAAGAAGAATCAATAGCAATGAGTTATGAATTTTTAACAAAAGAATTAGGAATTCCAGCAGAAAAATTGTCAGTTACATGTTTTGCAGGAGATGATGATTGTAGCAAAGATGAAGTAGCATATTCTGCATGGAGAAAAGCGGGAATTCCAGATGAAAGAATTTATTTTTTCGGAAAAGATGATAATTGGTGGATAGCAGGAGAAGAAGGCCCTTGTGGACCAGATACAGAAATGTTTTATGATACAGGAAAACCAAAATGTTCTCCAGAATGCAACCCATCTTGTGATTGTGGTAAGTATGTAGAAATTTGGAATAACGTATTTATGGAATTTTATAAAGATAAAAATGGTTATTCAAAATTATCTCAACAAAATGTTGATACAGGACTTGGACTTGAAAGAATGACAATGCTTTTACAAGGAAAAGAAACTCCTTTTGAAATAGAATTGTTTTCACCTGTTATGGAAAAATTAGTAGAACTAGAAAAAGTAGATAATATTGAAAGTAGAAGAATAGTTGCAGAACATTTACGTTCTAGTATGATGATTATAAATGATGGTGGAAGACCTAGCAATGTAGATAGAGGATATATTTTAAGAAGATTACTTCGTAGAATGACAAGACATTTAAATAAATTGGAAGTTGATTTAAATAGATTAGATGAAGTTATAGATGTATCAATAGATGCATTAAAAGAATTATATCCAGAATTACTTCAAAATAGAGATATTATTAAAAATGTAATAATTGAAGAAAAAGATAAATTTATGAAAACACTTCAAAATGGTGAAAGAGAATTTGAAAAAGTTGCAAATAGAACTAAAAATAGTGGTAAAAAAGTTTTAGAAACAGAAGCAGTATTTAATCTTTATGAAACTTATGGATTCCCACCAGAAATGACTGAAGAACTTGCTAAAGAAGCAGGATTAGAAGTAGATATGTCAGATTATCAAAAATTATTTAAAGAACATCAAGAAAAATCTAGATTAGGAAGTGAGCAAAAATTTAAAGGTGGTTTAGCTTCAACAGGTGAAATAGAAACCAAATATCATACAGCAACACATTTATTAAATGCAGCATTGAAAGTTGTTTTAGGAGACCATGTTCATCAAAAAGGAAGTAATATAACAGCAGAAAGAATGAGATTTGACTTTTCACATGGTGCTAAAATGACAGATGAAGAAAAACAAAAAGTAGAAGATTTAGTTAATAAATATATAGCTGATGACATAAAAGTTGAAAAAATGGAAATGAAAAAAGAAGAAGCTTTAGCTATGGGAGCAGAGGCTATGTTTTTAGATAAATATGGTGATGTTGTTACAGTATATAAAATAGGAGATGTTTCACTTGAACTTTGCGGAGGACCACATGTTGAAAGCACTGGAAAATTAGGACATTTTAAAATTAAAAAAGAAGAAGCATCATCTTCTGGCGTAAGAAGAATTAAAGCAATTTTAGAGTAAAATATTTGAAAATAAGTTGTTTTTATGGTATAATAATGTTAAGTATGGATATATTTTAAAAAGATAGGAGATAAAAATATGCTAAGTAGTAAGTATAGTAATGTTTTGACAATGCTTTTAGTAGTTTTTATAGTTGCAATAGTTGGTTTAATTGGATATTTTGGATATGATTTATTGAATTCAAAGAAAGTACAGTCAGATGCACAAACAACTTTAGATGAATTTGAAAGAGCAATACAAAGAGAAGGTGCTGAAGAAGATGATGATGAGAATATTGGAAATGTTACAAATCCATTAGATCAATTACAACAAAATACTCCAGTAGAAGAAACTGAGACAGAACCAGAAAAGGTTTATATGGAAGGTTATGAAGTAAAGGGAAGAATTCAAATACCAAAAACACAAGTAGATTACCCAATATTAGAAACAGTTACAAAGAAAACACTTGAAATGGCAGTTGGAATAGCTTATACTACGGCAGAAAATAGTGATTATCCATTAAATGAACCAGGAAATACAGTAATTTATGGACATAATTTTAGAAATGGATTATTTTTCTCAAATAATAAAAGGTTATCAAATGGTGATAAAGTTTTAATCACAGATGTAAATAATAGAACTGTTACATACATTATTTATAATATATATCAAACAAATGCAACTGATGCATCATTCTTTACTAGAGATACAGAAGGAAGAAGAGAAATATCATTGCAAACATGTACAGATGATAGTAAAGCAAGAATTATTATATGGGCTGCTGAAGAATCAGCTGTACAACAATAAAAAATAAATTTACAAGAGTTCAAAGAAATTTGAACTCTTTTTTGTATTGTAGAAATTATTACTTTTAGAAAATAAAACTTTAAATTTTTTGTGTTATAAATCTTAATAATAAAATTAAATATGTTTTGTTATCTAGAGTTTACAAATTTCAAACATAAAGTAGTTGAAATGATTAATAGTATTTTTTATAATTAATTTATAAAAATACTAGGTGGTGATGAAAATGAAAAATAATGTAAAATTTAAAAGTGAAAATTTATATCAATATAGAAAAGAAAAGGGGCTTTCCCAAGAAGAATTGGGAAACATTATTGGAGTTTCAAGACAAGCTATATATAAATGGGAAGCTGGAGAAAGAATGCCTGATTTAGATAATTTAATTAGTCTTTGTGAAGAGTTTGATAAAAAACTAGAAGATTTTGTGGATGGTGCAGATGAATTATTTAAAGAAGATAATAATAATGAAAATGAAGAAAAAAGTATTAAAAAGAGAAAAATCAATGTAAAAAGAATATTAAGAAATGTATTATTAATAATAATTTTTATATACTTTTCAACTATTATAATTAAGAGTGGAATTTTAAGTTTAATGCGTTATAAAATAAATGAAAATAAAAACGCAGAATGTTATCAATATTCAACCAAAAAAGTTTATATAGATTTAGCAAATTATTATACTAATGCATCTGATTCTAATATGTATGGAAAGGAAAATCTTGTTTATACTTACAATATATCATACAAAAATGATGTGCAAAAAATTTATTCGTATTCAGCAAATTCTAATATATATAATAATACATGGAATTATATGAATGTAGAAAATAGAGCATTTTATGCTATTTATGAAAAAAATAATTATGAAGATGATGAGACAGATTTTTCAGAAACTAAAAGAAATGTAGAATATTTATACCAAGAAGGTTTTGCATATCCAGAAGATTCACCAAATGAACTAGTTTTAAGCAATACTGGAAAATTTTATACATTAAAATATATATTAAATCCTTTTAAAATATTTAAAATAGATTTTAATAATAATGATTTAATTTTAGAAGATTATGATAAAAAACCTAAAGTACAGGATGTAACTTATGAAAAAAATATAACATATTTAGATTTAAAAACTGGATATGTAAGTAAGATTGAAAGATATGAAGATGATAAACTAATACAATATTCAGTATATTATGATTATAATTTTGATACATTTAATGATAGTTTTGTACTTTTAACAGACAAACAAAAAAAGGAAATAATTGAAAATAGTAAATTAAATGATACAGAATAAATTATATTTATAAATACTGTCATAAATTAAATAAATAATATACTAAAATATAAGCAGAACTTATAACTTCTGCTTATATTTTTTATAATACTTTTAGTAATAATTAAAAAATGATAAAATTAATGAAACTAAATCGAATGCTAAAAACATCTAATAAGTGTACTGATGAAATATGGAGGTGTAGTTTTGGAAGAACTCGTAGAAAAAGCAAAAAGAAATGATGAACAAGCATTTAATGAACTAATAATATCAATTCAAGAAGAAATGTACTTAATTGCTAAAAGTAAATTAAGGAATGAAGATGATATAGCAGATGCAATTCAAGAAGCAATTTTGCTGTGTTATAAAAATATAAAGAAATTAAGAAATAACAAATCTTTTAAAACATGGCTAATAAAAATTTTGATAAATGAATGTAATAATATTTATAGAAGAAGAAAAAAGAATCAAATATCTTATGAAGAAGAAAATATAGAAAATTATTTAAAAGTAGAAGAAAATAACTTCCAAAATATTGGTTTTGATATTTTAATAAGAAATTTAAAAGATGATGAAAAATTAATACTAAGTTTATATTATTACTCAGAATATTCTACTAAAGAAATTAGTAAAATCTTAAAAATAAAAGAATCTACAATAAAAACTAAAATATTTAGAGCGAGAGAAAAACTTAAAAATCAGTATAAGGAAGGAGGGTACTATGAATAATATTGACATTATTATAGAATGTGTAAAAAATAATCACATAGAAATACCAGCAAAAGTTCAAAATAGAATAAATTACACATTACAAAACAAAACTAAAAAAGTAAATTATTTTAAAAGATTTGCTGTTGCAGTAGCCTCTGTATGCTGTGTTTTGCTTGGAAGTTTTGGAGTTTATGCAGTAACAGGAGGAACAATAGAAGGAATTCCAGCATTAGATTGGATTGGCATTAAATTTTCAGATAAATATGTTGATTATAAAAAACCAGTTGAAGGTCAAAAAATGGTTTTTGAAAATACAAGTGTTGAGCTTACATCAACTGTATGTAATGAAGGTTTAACAATATTAGAATTTGACTTAAAATTAAGTAATGAAGATAAAGAAAAATTAAAATTAGGCAAAAGTGTTGTTACAGAAGAACAAACAAAAGAATATGAAGAAGAAAAAGATAGATTAAAAAATAAAGTTTCACTTGAATTAAAGGCAAAGAAATATGCTCAAGAATCTAAAAATAATAAAGAATTAGATTATAATAGTGTTGTTGTTTCCGAAAGTGAAATAAATGAAGAATATGAGAAACAATTAGAAGAATTAGATAAGGGATATAAATGGAGAGAAAGTACAACTTATATTCCAGTACTTTCGCTTAATTATGATCAAAAAGGTGGACAATATAATTACAATATATTTGCTCCAAACACAGATTGGTACGCAAGTATTTTTATAGATGATGAACCATACTATATTAGAAACTTTGAAAAAGTAGAACAAGTTAATGAAAATGAATATAAGATTTATGTTTTGTATTTTATAAGTGATGAAATTTTAAATGGAAAAAATGAATTTAAAATAACTTTAAAAAACAACAAATTATTAAATTTAGCAAATGCTACAAATACTTCTTGGAGAAATGATTGCCAAGGATTTGCAAGAAATACAGATGCTCAAATGTTACGAGTAGAAGATTCTTATATAATAGATTTACCAAACGATTTTACTGTTAATGTTTCCAAAGATGATATTTTAAAAGATAGTATTGTTATGGAAAATTTAAATATAAAATCTGAATTTAGAAATATTACGCAAACAGTTGAAAAGGTTGTTGTATCACCAATTCAAACAATTGTTAGAATTAATCATTCAGCAAATAAGCAATCTTCGAAAGCTTTCGCAAATAAGTATGATGATCCAAACATAGAACATTTGCCTTATACTAGAGAGTATAAAGTTTATGATGATAAAGACCATGAGTTAGATTGTTTCTCTTCATTTAATAAAAGCACATTAATTTATTCTGATGGAACTAGAGAAGATTATGATACACATGATATACCAAATAAAAAATATGATAATGCAACTTGGGAACAAATTGAATATTTGTTAATAGAAAATAGCGATACAAAATACTTAAAAATAGTTCCAGTAGAAAACATTGTAAATCCAGTAGATGGAGAAGACAAATTAAGAAGTGGATATGAAATGGAACCACTTATAATTAATTTAAAATAAATAATATTAAAGGTAGGAGAAAAAATTATGAAAAAAGCAATAGTCGGTGTAATAGTAATAATTATAATAATTTTTGGATTATTATTTTTCCAAAAACCATTAAAAGAAAAATTTTTAAGTACAAATAGTAATGAATTATCACAAGAAAATAATAATGAAAATGCTGAACCAAATGCAATCAAATGTGAATATATAGTAGAAAGAAAAGAAATATCTACAAGTAAACTTTATAGTATTGATGGGCATAGCTCAAATTATGAAGTAGATTTAATGCAAAATGATATGACTTGGAATAATGAATGTGCTTTATATCATAAATTAATAATTAGTAAAGAAGATTATGATAAATATAATGAAAGAATCGAATTACCAGAAATTGATTTTAGTAAAAATTTTATTGTTGTTATATCAAATGAAAATTTAAAACCAGCAGATGAAACAGATCTACTTATATATGAAGTAGTTGCAGATGATACAACAACACATATAAAAATGAGGCAAAGAGAAAATCCAGTTGTTTACACAGATGAAGGTTCATTAAAATCAAGTTCAGACAGAATTTATTATAGTGATAATAATGTTTTTTGGGCTGTTGTAGATAATTCTCAATTAAGAGATAAAGCAGATGTTATTATTGAGCATTAAAAATTATTTATAAAAAAGTATTGACAAAAACGAGTTACAATTGTAAACTTAATTATAAGATAAGTTACAAATGTAACTCATTTATTTTATTCGAATAAAATTTAAAAGAGAGGAGAGTGCAATTATAAAATTGTACGAAATATAATATGCAAGATAAATTTGATATAACAGATGCTGAATTAGAAATAATGCAAGTACTTTGGAGCAAAGGAGAAAGTACACTTACAGAAATTATAACAGAATTAAATAAAACTAAAGAAAGAAATAAAAATACTGTAAAAACATTATTATATAGATTAGTTGACAAAAACACAGTTAAATCTAAAAAAGCTACAAGTCAAGGATTTTTATATAGTGCAACAATTACAGAAAAGCAATATTTAACTAAAGCAAATAAATCTTTTTTAAAAAAATTATATGAAGGAAGTGTAGAAAAACTTTTGCTAAACTTTGTTGAAGATAAAACAGTTTCAAAAGAAGAGCTAAAAAAATTAGTTGATATGTTAGAAAGTGAGGAATAAATATGTTCCAAGAAATTTTAAGTAAAATATATTTTATTTCACCTCTATTTTATCAAGTACTATATATGACAATAGTTGGAAGTTTAGTAGGAATAATAGTTTATTTTATAAGGAATTTATTTGATAAAAAAATATCTGGAAAATGGAAATGTATAATGTGGTGCATAGTTTTACTTACTTTAATAATTCCTATCAGATTTGAAATAAAAACTAATAAATTAAGTATGCAAAATACAGTGGTAGATAAAGTAGAAGAAATAAAATACATACCAAATGCTTTAGTAGAAACAAATGAATTTAATGATTCTAGCAATGTAGAAGTAAATGGAAATTTAGATATTCAAAAAGAAGAAAACAATGATTTTATAGAAAAGCAAGATATTGCTGAAACACAAGAAAATATTGATAAAGGTTATGCTAAAATTAATTTTAAAAATATAATTCTAAATTATATTTTGCCAGGCATTTGGCTTGTTGGAGTTATTGCATTTATTTTAACATTTTTAAGTGGTATAAGAAAAATAAATAAGAAAAATTTAAGAAGAGAATATAGAGATGAGCGATTAAACAATATTTTAGAAAAATGTAAAGCAGATTTAGGAATTAAAAGAAAAATAAAAATAATTTTACAAGATTATAAAAAAGTTCCAAGTATATTTGGAATATTTAATCCAGTAATATTAATAAAAAAAGATTTATTAAATGAAAATGATGAAACAATACAATATATTTTTCTACATGAATTATCACATTATAAAAGAAAAGATATTTTATTTAATTTTTGTTTGTTATTAGTTTTATCAATTCATTGGTTTAATCCAATTGTGTGGTTTTTATTTAAAAAAATTAGACAAGATATGGAAATTGGAGCAGATGAATTGGCTTCAAAGAAATTAAATAGAGAAGAGAAAAAACAATATGGAATGGTTTTAATAAATCTATTAAGAAATAGTATGCAAGAAAACTATACAGCAAGTATGCTTTGTATGTCTGACACAGGAAAAAATATGGAAAGGAGAATACTTATGATAAAAGGAAAAACCAAAAGTATTGTCTTAAGTGTATTAGTTGTAGTTATAGTTTTTGGAATAATTGCAGGTTTTGTATTTGTAAAAACAAGTGATACATCACAAAATGCAGATGTATTAGAAAATAATTCTGAAGAAAATCAAGAACAAAATGAAGAAGTAACAAATGAAGAAACAATAAATGAAATTAAAGTAACAGAAGAATCTAATAATTCTGAAACTCAAAATAATAAAATAACAAGAGTAGGAAATTTATCTTTAAATTTAACAGGATGTGAGTTCTTTTCAGAAGGACTTGCATGGGTGGCAGATGATAATAATAATGGACTTTATATAGATAAAGAAGGAAATAGAATTATAGAAGGAAATAATGGAGCAATAGGAACTACTTTTAGAAACGGACTTGCACGTGCAGTTAAAGATATAGGAAATAATAGCAATCATATTTATAAATATGGATTTATTAATAAAAATGGAGATGTTGCAATAGATTTTATTTATGATAGTGCTTTTGACTTTTTAGATGGACTAGCTCCAGTAGAAAAAGATGGAAAAGCAGGTTTTATTGATACAAAAGGAAATTGGGTATTAGATGCACCAGAAGAAAGAATCCCAAATTATTTTTCAGAAGGACTATGTGGAACATTTAAGAATAATAAATATGGATTTATAGATAAACAAGGAAATACTGTTATAGATTTTATATATAACACTGGATCAATGTTTCATGAAGGATTAGCATGGGTTGAAAAAGATGGAAAATATTATTATATAGATAAAGAAGGAAATATTGTTATTGATATAAGTACTATTTCAGGAATAGAAACAGGAAAATCTGAAGGAAGTTATCCAAATGTTTTTTCAGATGGATTAGCACTAATTCGTAGGAATGGAAAATATGCTTATATAGATAAAACAGGAAATGTTGTTTTAGAAAGTCCGTATTCAAAGGCTGGAAGTTTTTCAGAAGGGTTTGCTTGGTCATATAAAGATGGCAAATATGGTTTTATAGATAAACAAGGAAATGTTGCTGTTGATTTTGAGTATGATAGTATTCAAAGTGATTTTTCTGAAGGACTTGCCGGAGTTGAGAAAAATGGAAAATGTGGATATGTAAATTATGATGGAACAGTTATAATTGGAAATTTAAAATAGAAAATTTTATAAAAAAATACCTTGTATAAATACAAGGTATTTTTGGCTGGGCTGGCTAGATTCGAACTAGCGCATGCCAGAGTCAAAGTCTGGTGCCTTACCACTTGGCTACAGCCCAATATTTAAATTTAAGTGGGGTGGAAGATGGGACTCGAACCCACGGTCTTCAGTGCCACAAACTGACGCGTTAACCAACTACGCTACATCCACCATACATAGGTGTTTTTACAACGCTATTTAATTTTAAAACAAAATTAGCTATTTGTCAATGTTTTTAAGAAAAATAAAAATTACATTTTATTAAAAGCAAATTTATGTTATACTGATATTATACTTTGTTATGAAACGAGGAAAAGAATAAACGTGTCTAATATATTAGAAAAAATTGTTATAAATAAGAAAAATATTATAATATCAATAATTAGTTTAATATTAATAATTTTTGTTATTATTTTAATATCAAAAATATATGTTTATGTAAGAGATAATGTAGATGTATCAAATGCAATTCATGGTGTTATTATAGAAGAAAATGTTGTATTTTATAGAAGTCCTAAAGAATCAAAATGGAGAGATATAAGAAATTTTGATCTAGGAGAATATGTTAATGTTTTAGAAACAAAAATAGATAAAGAAGGAAAAGAATGGTATAAAGTAAAAGCAAAAGATAGAGTTGGATATGTTTTAAAAGAAAAAGTAGATAATTTTAAATTTTCAGAAGAAAATAAAAGAGTTTTGATGTCAGATGTTTCAAAATTTAATATAATTTATAAACATTTTAATAATTCAGGAGAATATGCAGCTTTTTTATTAAATAGCAATATGAATTATGCATATATTAGAATTGGTGGAAGAGGATATGGAGAAGAAGGAAACTTCTATACAGATCCTAACTACAAGATGTTTATTGAGGCTTGTGAATATTTAAGGTTGCCTTATGGGTTTTATTATATTGATGAAGCAATAACTACTCAAGAATTAGATGAAGAAGTTGAATTCGTTAAAAAAATATTAGATGAAAACAAAAGCAATTTATGTGTTCTTCCTTTAGTTATAGATGTTGAAAATCATGATGGAGAAGGAAGAGCAGATGAAATATGGGAAGAAAGAGCTTCTTTAGTTTCAGAATTGATAAATAAATTTAAAGAAAAGAACATAGAAACATTAATTTATAGTAATGCAAAAACTGCTAATGAATATTTATATAGTATAGATTCTAAGTTTTGGATTGCATATTATACTTTAGAAAATAAAATACCAGATTATTGGTATACTGATACAGAAGAAGAAGCAGTGCAAAATGTAGAATTAATGAACAAAATAGTTGCTTGGCAATTTACAGAAACAGGAGCTGGAAAAGAAATAGAAAAAAATGTTGATGCAAGCTTAGTGGATAATAATTACTTTAAAAAATTTGTAAAATAAATTACTGGAGGAAAAATGATACTGAAAAAACTTAAAATTATAATATTAAATTTTATAATTTTACATTTGTTACTTTTAAATATATGTTTTGCAACAGAAATTTCAGATGATTATATAAAAGTAGTATTAAATGAAAATGATAAGATTTTAAATCACATTGAAGAACCAGAATTAAAAATATATTCAGAATCAGCTATTTTAATAGAGCAAAGAACTGGAAAAATACTTTATGAAAAAAATATTTATGATAGAAAATATCCTGCAAGTACTACAAAAATATTAACAGCAATAATAGCTCTTGAAAGATGTGATTTGGAAGAAACTGCTACTGCAAGTCCTCAAGCTATTAATTCTGTAAAGTCAGGATATTCGACAGCTAGTATTCAAATAGGAGAAACATTTACAATAGAACAATTATTAGATGTTATGATGATACATTCTGCAAATGAAGCTGCTAATATAATTGCTGAACATATATCTGGAAGTATTTCAGAATTTGCAAAATTAATGAATGAAAAAGCTAAAGAAATTGGATGTTTAGATACAAATTTTGTAAATCCAAATGGAATGCATGATGAGAATCATTATTCAACAGCTTATGATATGGCACAAATTGCAAGATATTGTATGAAAAATCAAAAATTTAGAGAAATAATAACTAAAATGGAATGTAGTCTCCCAATGACAGAACTTTGGCAAGAAGAAAGAGTTTTTAAAAATACAAATAGTTTGATGATTTCAGATAATAGATATTATTATCCATATTGTAATGGAATAAAAACAGGATTTACAACACCTGCTAAAAATTGTTTAGTTGCAAGTAGTAATAAAGATGGATTTGAAGTAATATCTGTTGTTCTTCATGCAGAATCAACAGAAGAGAGACTAAGTGCAAGATATTTAGATACAATAAATTTATTTGAATATGGATATAATAAATATAATATAAATGATATTTTAGAAGAATATGATTTAATTGAATATGATGATACAAGCAATTTTAAAAGTATGGTTGGTTCGATTTTTGATAATGGTGTAAAAAAAGATTTAAATAACAATTCAAATTTTAAAGAATGGATAAAAATTGCTGTTGGTACAATAATCATTTTATTAATAATTTTATATATGATATTACACAGATTTTTAAAAGTTAAAAGAATTAAATTATTAGAAAGTAGAAATTAAAAAAACACTTTACCTTAAAAATAAGATAAAGTGTTTTTTTAATTATTATCCGTTTGTTCTGGAACTTCAAAAAGAGTAGTTAATTTGTTCTTTTTATCAAACATATTATTAAATTGTAAATAATGATAATTTTCTATTAGTTCAGAATAAACTGTATCTTCAGAAAAATCATGGTATAAACCAGTTTTATCCATATAACCATTTCCAGTAATGATTGGTATTTCTGTTCTTAATTCATCTAAAAATTCTAAGTATGGTGTTTTTTGTAAATTTGCAACATCAAGTAAAAGTGAAGCAAGATAATTAGCACTAATATCAGTGATGTCTTTGTATTTTTCTTCATCTATATCATAATTTGCCCAGATTAAAAAAGGAGTAATATATTTTTTCTCTATTGCTTCTTTTGAAGTTGGATCCGCATAACTTTTTGAAAGAAGAGAATTATAAAATTCATCTTCAACATAAGGTTGATGATCTCCAAAAAGTAAAATTATTGTAGGCTCTTCTTGTTTAGAAAAATAATTAATTAGATATTCTAATGAACTATCAGCAATTTTTAAAAGTGATAAATATTGATTTAATTTTGGATAAATTCCATTTTCAGCAATTACAGAATTTTGAAAATTTTCATCTGTATAACTACCATGGTTTTGCATTGTAAGAGTAAAGTTGAACATTTTTTCATCATCTTTTTTATTTTCATATAAATCTATAATATTTTTATATGTACTTAAATCAGTAGGATATTCTCTAATATATTCTAAATCTTTTAAATTATTTATGTGAAAGAAGCTGTTAAATCCAAGCCTTGGATATGCAAGGTTTCTATTGTATCCTTGTGGGTAATAGCAATGTATTGCACTTGTTTCATATCCTTGCTCTTTTAATATTGATGCAAGAGAATAAGATTTTCTTAAAACATATTGTTGATATGGAACTGTTCTTTTAGGAACAAATGCCATAGAGTTTGAAGTTAAGAATTCCCATTCACTATTAGGTGTAGTAGCACCAAAAATTGATACATGAAGATTTCCTTTTATAGTGTTTTCTGATAAAGAATTGAAGAAAGATAAATATTCTGTATTTGTTGAAAAATCACCAATTCTTTTAAGTTCTGCAAATGATTCATTCATTATTGCTATAATATTTGGATATTTAAAATCTTCAGTATGTTCAACAATTGGAACTTCAATAGTTGAAGCTAATTCATTTACTGAATCAATATTATACCCTTCAGGTGTATGAATAATAAGGTTTCTTGATTGTTTAAACAAACTAGCTATTAAACCATTATTATGGTATTCTTCTTTTGGATCCCAGTTTTCATCTAATTCAAATTTTTCAATCATATTTGTAAAGTAAAATGAATAAGTAAATATTATAATAAAAATTAATACAGAAATTCTATATATAATCTTAAATTTATTATTTTTAAAACTAGTAAAGCTTACTTTTTTTAGTATAAGAAAAGCTAAAAGGAAAAATATAATTCCTAATATCAATTTGAAAGATATATGGAATGTAAAAGTAGGCAAAACGGTTAAAGCAACATTTATAGAGAATATATCCCAAGGAACTAAAGGAGTTCCTCTAAAGGCAGTTAAAAAATGATTAACAAATCCAACTATAAATGTAAGAATTGATGTAACGTAAAGACTGATTTTTATTTTTCCAGTAATAACATAAATAAATCCAATAATTAAATAAATTAGTAGAAAATTTAGTATCATTCTTTTTGATTCGAAAATAAATTTTCCATTTGAAAATAATTGACTATATATATATATTAAAAATGGAATTACAATTAGAACAATAGTCTTTATGATAGTATTTTTGCTAATTTTTATATTATATTTATTAAAGAAATCTATAATTTTTTGTTTAATAATTTTCAGCTTGTTTATCATTTTATTTTCCTTTCGAAGTACTTATGTATAAATTTAAAAGCTATTGTACCAAATTAATATATCATAATATACCATAAAATTAATTAAAAGTGAAGTAAAAAAAATAATAAGTTTTAAAAAACTTAAAAGCTTTGTAGCATAGCAATTACAGGTCTTTAAGCGAACAAATATACAGTACACATAAAAAATTTATATAAATAAAAATGTAATAATTTTGAAAAATTCTTGTGAATAAATTGTGTCGAAAAAAGTATAAAATATAGTTATTCACAAAGTTATCCACATTATCCACAACCAATTTGTTCATAAAATTAGTTTTCATAAATAAGATTTAATTAACATAAAATATAAATTGCTTATTGAATAATTTGAAAAATTGTGATAGACTAACAATAAATTTTTGGAGGAGATTTATATGAATTACTATATTGATTTTGACAATACTTTATATGAAACAGCGAAATTAACATCTTTAATGATTGAAGGAATATCAAATTTTGTTTCAAAAACAGCTGGAAAAGATAAACAAAAAATATTTGATGAAGTAATTCGAGGATTTAATTCAACAACTGGAAATATTTTTGCTTATGCTGAAACCATTGCTAGTAAATACGGAATAAATTCAGATGATATGAGAGAATGTGTAGAAAGTATAATTGATAATGGTAAACAAATTTCTTTTGATGATGCTAAAAGATTTTTAAAAAGATTAAAATCAAATGGACACCATGTAACACTTCTAACATATATACCAGATAAAAGTAATTCTGATTATCAAATGAGAAAAATAGATGGTTCTGGTTTAAAAGAATATTTTGATAGCATAATAATAACACCAGAATTAAAATTTAATTTAGATTTAGATTATAAAAATGGAATTTTTATAGATGATGATCCAAGAGATTTAATAGGACTTTATGAAAAAAATCCTATTAAAGTTATAAGAATAAGAAAAAGAAGTAATAAAAGATCTAAAATAAATATAGATAACAGCAATATAGAAGAACATGAATCTTTTGATACAATTACAGTACCAAAAGCTAGAAATTATGAAGATTCAGGAAGATAAATCTTGACTTTGTCTATTAATTATTGTAAAATAGATAACATAATATGAATTGTGTTGAAGAAGAGGGAATATATAAAAAGAAAATTTAAAGTGAGTTTGTGATAGTGAGAAACAAATAATTTTTAATATATTTTGGAACTTTGGAGCAATATTAATTAAGGTGGGTATAAAAATACCAATTAGGGTGGAACCGCGTAAGTAGAACTTACGTCCCTAGCTTTATGCTAAGGATGTAAGTTTTTTGTTTTACAAAAAACTTGTCCTTAGAAAAAATATGAAGAACACCATATCTTCATAAAAAATAAAGAGGAGGTTTTAATTATGGTAGAATCAATGGAAAAAATGGTAAGCTTATGCAAATCAAGAGGATATATTTATCCAGGTTCTGAAATTTATGGAGGTCTTGCTAATACATGGGATTATGGACCTTTAGGAGTAGAACTAAAAAATAATGTTAAAAAAGCTTGGCTTAAAAAATTTGTACAAGAAAGTAAGTATAATGTAGGCTTAGATGCAGCAATACTTATGAATCCAGAAACATGGGTAGCATCAGGACATGTTGGTGGATTTTCAGATCCACTTATTGATTGCAAAGAGTGTAAAACAAGACACAGAGCAGATAAACTTATAGAAGAATGGGCACATGCAAATGGAAAAGATATGATTGCTGATGGAATGACAGATGAAGCAATGGTTAATTTTATAAATGAAAACAAAATTGTTTGTCCAACTTGTGGAAAATTAAATTTTACATCAATTAGAAAATTTAATTTGATGTTTAAAACATTTCAAGGTGTAACAGAAGACTCAAAAGCAGAAATTTTCTTAAGACCAGAAACTGCACAAGGTATATTTGTAAATTTTAAAAATGTACAAAGAACAACAAGAAGAAAACTTCCAATGGGAATTGCTCAAATTGGTAAGGCTTTCAGAAATGAAATAACACCAGGAAACTTCACATTTAGAACAAGAGAGTTTGAACAAATGGAGCTTGAATTTTTCTGCAAACCAGGTACAGATACAGAATGGTTTGATTATTGGAGAAATTATTGTAAACAATTTTTATTAAATTTAGGAATTGAAGAAAAAAATATAAGATTAAGAGATCACTCTCCAGAAGAATTAGTATTTTATAGTAAAGGAACAACAGATATAGAATTTGCATTTCCTTTTGGATGGGGAGAATTATGGGGAATTGCAGATAGAACAGATTATGATTTATCAAGACACATGGAACATTCAAAACAAGATTTAAGTTATTTAGATCCAGAAACAAATGAAAAATATGTGCCTTATTGTATTGAACCATCACTTGGTGCAGATAGAGTAACACTTGCATTTTTATGTAATAGTTATTTTGAAGAAGAAGTTGGAGAGGGGGATGTAAGAACTGTTCTTAAATTACATCCAGCATTAGCTCCTTATAAAGTGGCTGTATTACCATTATCTAAAAAGCTATCTGAAAAAGCAGAGGAAGTTTATACAAATCTTTCAAAATATTTTATGTGTGATTATGATGAAGCAGGAAGTATAGGAAAAAGATATAGAAGAGAAGATGAAATAGGAACACCTTATTGTGTTACAATAGATTTTGATACTTTAGAAGATGGATGTGTTACTGTAAGAGATAGAGACACAATGGAACAAGTTAGAATTAAAATAGAAGATGTAAGGAAATATATTGAAGAAAAAATAGAATTTTAATAATAAAATCAGGAAATATGTAGTAATATGTATTTCCTGATTATTTTTAATAAATTATAAATGGTAAAATTAAATTACCGTTTTTAAGAAAATAAAAAGACACATAATTAAAACTTATGATACAATGTTGG
>CANRPX010000014.1 GCA_947632605.1 uncultured Clostridia bacterium
AAAATTTTTGGTAGTTTTAAACTACCGCTTGGTTTCTCTTAAAGGATATTTATTGTTTACTTTTCAATGTACTTTTTTACCTGTTCACAATTCCCGTGAACGAGATTTATTTTAACACAAATTATAGTTCCATGTCAACACTTTTTTTAAAATTTTTTTTAGTATTTTTATGGAACATCTTTTGTATTAAAATTATAGTTATTTTAAGCTCCTCTTTTTTCGGGAGCTGTTATTTATTTTAACACTAATATGTATTAATGTCAACAGATTAATAGAAAGATTTACGAAAATATTTTTATTAATTTTGATTTTATTTTTATCATATATAAATAGTATAAAAAAATAAGGTGAGAATAAATTTATCTCACCTTATCCTTTTTATTTTTATTATCTATTTAGTCCTTTTAGTCCAGCATAAACTGCAACATTTCCTAATTGATCTTCAATATTTAATAATCTATTATATTTTGCAACTCTATCTGTTCTGCAAGGAGCACCTGTTTTTATTTGTCCTGCATTTGTAGCAACAGCAACATCAGCTAAAGTTGTATCTTCTGTTTCACCACTTCTATGAGAAACAACTGCTGTCATTCCATTTTTCTTAGCAAGTTCGATAGCATCTAATGTTTCTGTTAGTGTTCCTATTTGATTTAATTTTATTAATATAGAATTTGATACTCCTAAATCAATGCCTTTTTGTAATCTTTTAATATTTGTTACAAATAAATCATCACCAACTAATTGGATTTTATTTCCTAATTTTTCAGTTAATAATTTCCATCCATCCCAGTCTTCTTCTGCTAAACCATCTTCAATAGATACTATTGGATATCTATTAACTAAATCTTCATAAAAACTAATCATTTCTTCTGTAGTTTTTGTTACTCCAATTTTCCAGAAATGATACATTCCTTCTTTTCCAATTTTTTTAGCTTCATCATACATTTCTGTTGCAGCAACATCTAAAGCTAAAACTATTTCTTTACCTGGTTTGTATCCTGCTTTTTCAACAGCTTCTACTATTAAAGATAATGCTTCATCTTCATCTTTAACATTTGGAGCAAATCCACCTTCATCTCCAACACCAGTAGCTAAACCTTTTGCTTTTAAAACTTTTTTCAAATTATGATATATTTCACAACACATTCTTAAGCATTCTGTAAATGTTTTTGCACCAACTGGCATTATCATGAATTCTTGTACACTTAATGTAGAATCAGCATGTTTACCACCATTCATTATGTTCATCATAGGAGTTGGTAATACTTTTGCATTTGTTCCTCCTATATATTGATATAATTCCATTCCTAAAGAAGCTGCTGCTGCTTTAGCTACTGCTAAAGATACACCAAGTGTTGCATTTGCTCCTAATTTTCCTTTATTTTCTGTTCCGTCTAATTCTATTAATGTTCTATCTAAATTTGCTTGGTCATAAACATTCATACCAAGTACTTTATCTCTAATTGTTGTATTAACATTGTTTACTGCTTTTAATACACCTTTACCTAAGTATCTTGAGCTATCTCCATCTCTTAATTCAACAGCTTCAAAACTTCCTGTTGATGCTCCTGATGGAACCATAGCAACTCCGCTAAATCCTCCAGCTACAACTTCAACTTGTACAGTTGGATTTCCTCTAGAATCTAAAATTTCTAAAGCTTTTACTTCTTCAATCTCTAAATAATCTTTCATATAAAGACCTCCTATAAATACTTTATATTATTAACACTTATATAATAAGAAGTGTCTAATATTATAATACTTTATTAGTTATTTATTCATAACCTTTTGTATTCTATCATAAGTACAAGTCAAATGCAAGTATTTATTAAATTCTTTTTTAAACGCTATTTCTTGCTTTATTTACCTAATTTAGTAATAAAAGTACAATCTAAATTTAAAGAATTTTTTGATGATTTTACCTTTTATTAATTTTCATTAATTTATTATTTGTTATTGATACAGCATACCTTTAATGATATAATATGTAAAGTTATTTAATTTTATGGAGGTTTACAATGAAAAAATTTCTAAGCAAAATTTCCTTTTCTAGATTACTATTTTCAGTAATTTTTTCTTTTGCTTTATTTTATATGAGTAAAATAGTTTTTTTAGGAATGGTATATGATAACAATTATATTGATGTTGTATATTTTTCTGAATTTAAAGTATTAATTCTACTAATACCATTAATATATCTATTAATGGCTTTATTAGAAAAATATTATAAAAAAATATATTCAATAATAATTGTTGAAGAAGAATATGAAAATAAAAAACATTTTTGTATAATAGCATTTATTTTTTTGCTTCTTATATATATGGTATATTATTTAACTTTCTTTCCTGGTGGTGTTTATATTGATACTTGGACTTCACTTAAAATGCTAACTGGAGAAGAAAATTTTATTTTTACAAATCAACAACCAGTTTTATATACTTTAATGATGAATCTTGTAAAAGCATTTTTGCCTAATCTATATCTTGGATTTGGTATATTTACTTTCATACAAGTAATTATTATGATTTCATGTATAGTTTATTTTATATACTGGTTATTAAAGAAGCATGTTAATCCTATTTTAGTTACTTTTATTACAATATTCTTTGGATTTTTTAGTTTGTATCCTCTATATAGTGTTTCTGTATGGAAAGATACTCCGTTTTCACTAGCAGTTTTCTTATATGCATTAACATTAATTGATTTAATAATGGATTTTAAAAATAGAAATATCAAAATCTCTAATATAGTAAAATTAAATATCTTTGCATTATTATCAATGTTTCTTAGAAATAATGGTTTATATATAATAGTTGCTTCTACATTTTTATTATTTATTACATATATTCCTAACATAATAAAAAAGAATAAAGTAGAACATGTAAAATCTTTCTTTATTTCATCAGTTATAACAATTTGTGTATTTTTAATTATAGAAAACTTATATACTGTTTTTGGAATTTCAGATACTTTTTTAGTTGAAAAAGGTATAAGTATTCCTATTCAGCAAGTTGCTAGAGTTGTTGTAACAGATGGAAACATAACAGAAGAACAAATGGAATTAATTGAAAAAGTTCTTCCTAAAGAAGTAATAAAAGAAAAATATCGTGCATTACTTGTAGACCCTATAAAATGGGACAGTGCATTTAATAACGAGTACCTTGAAGAACATAAACTTGATTATTTAAAATTATGGTTTGATCTTTTTCTACAAAATCCAGATGAATATTTTAGAGCTTATTTATTACAAACTTCTGGCTTTTGGACATTTGGAGTTAGAGGTGAAGAATCCTATGCCTCTCCAATTGTTTGGGAAACTTATCAACCTAAACTAAAAAATAGAGATTTAATTTTGGAAAATTCTCACTTTTCTTTTAGCAATGACTTAGAGCCTCATTCTTATTATAGTGGTGGATTTTTCTTCTGGATTACATTTATTAGTTTATTAATTAGCTTTAGGATTTCTACTGAAAAGAAATGGTTACTTGGATATTTGCCAGCTATGCTACTTTGGGCTACTGTAATGATTTCAACACCTATGGGATCAGCTTTAAGATATGTTTATTTGCTAGTATTAGTTCTTCCTTTAAATCTTGTGTATCCAGCAATAGCAAAAAATTTATCAGATAAAAATAATTAATAAAAGAAAGTATTATATGAAAAAATTAATAGTAAATAATAAATATGATAATAAAAAATTAATTAACTTTGTTATGGATTCTTTTCCAAATTTAAATAAAAACACTTTATTTAAAGCTTTAAGGAAAAAAGATATCAGAGTAAATAATGTCAGAATGTCATCTGACTGTTTAATTCATAATGGAGACGAAATTACAATATATATTAAAGATGAATTCTTATTGGGAAAATCTATTAATATAGATGTAGTATATGAAGATGATAATATTTTAGTTGTAAATAAATCAAGTAATTTATCTGTATTAGAAAATAATGAAAATACTACTAGTCTTACTTCTATTTTAAGAGAAAAATATGGAAGCAATATAGAACCTTGTCATAGAATAGATAGAAATACAAAAGGGCTTGTTTTATTTGCAAAAAATAAAACTTCTTTAGAAATTTTACTTAATAAATTTAAAAACAAAGAAATAGAAAAACATTATTTAGCAAAAGTATATGGTATACCAAGTAAAACACATGATATTTTAGAAGCTTATTTGTTTAAAGATAGTAAAAAGAGTCTAGTTTATATTTATGATGAGCCTAAAAAAAACTATTCAAAAATAATTACAGAATATAAAGTTTTGACTTCAGATAAAGTAACTAATTCAAGTATGTTAGAAATAAACTTACATACTGGTAAAACTCATCAAATCCGTGCTCATCTTGCACATATTGGATATCCTATTATAGGTGATGGTAAATATGGAATTAATTCTGTTAATAAAACATTTGGTTATAAAGAGCAATATTTATATAGTTATTTAATAAAATTTAATTTTAAAACAGATAGTGGTATTTTAAATTATTTAAAAAATAAAGAAATCTCTTTAGATATTTCTAAAATTTAATTAATATAAAAATAAAACAATATATATTAAAAATATATATTGTTTTTTATTTTTTCTGTAATTTTTCTAAAATGTAAGGAACTAAAACTTGATACCCTTGCTCTTTTAAATGTATCCAATCATCTTGTCTATATGTTTTTTCGGTTTCTGAAAATTTATCTGAAACATCTATGTATTCTACATTTCTTTTTTGACATAAAATTTTTATTTGTCCATATAAGGCATCTCTTCTTTGCCTCATTTCAACTCTTCTTTCATCATTTAAAGTTATTTTATCTATTGTTTCATCATCAATTAAAAAGACTTGTAAATAATATAATTTCGTATTTGGAAATTTATTTTGAAGTTCTACTATTATTTCTTCAAAATCACCTAGAACTGTGTTTGTATCTGTCATTTTATTTGGATCTTGTTCGACAGTTCCTATTTCTTTTTTATATTTGTCATCAATAAATCCTAATCCATAAGCTATTATGTCATTTCCACCACCATCAAAAATTATTATATCTGGATTCTCTTTTAAAGCTTTTACTTGATTTATAATTACGATATCATCTGTTCCAGTATTGTCTGATATGGTGCTTCCTGGCTTTGCAATATTTATTAACTTTGAATTTGGTAAACTTTTTTGAAAATAATATTCAAAGCTTTTATCGTCGTTTCCATAACCTTTCATTATAGAATCTCCAATAAAAGCTATTGTTTGTCCATCTATACTTGTATCTAAAAAATTACTTAATATTGCTATAAAAATAATTACTATAACTACAATAATTATAATATATTTTTTTTGCATTATAACTCCAATCTTTTATTATTTAAAAAATTCTTCGAATTCTTCACTTGTAATTTTTTCTTTTTCTAATAATGTGTGTGCAACTCTATCTAATATATCCATATTTTCTGAAAGTATTTTTTGAGCTGTTATATATGCATTATCTATTAAAATTTGTATTTGATTTCCTACTTGGTCTATTACTTTATCTCCGAATATTTGTAATTCATAAGGATCATCAACTTTTAAAGAAACTGGTCCTAAAGAATCATCCATTCCATATACTGTTAGCATATCTTTTGCAATTCCTGTTGCAACTTCTATATCATTACTAGCACCTGTTGAAATTTCATTTAAAGCAATTTTTTCTGCTGCTCTTCCTCCCATTAATGCTACCATTTTTTCTAAAAGTTCTGTTCTAGATACATAATATTTATCTTCATTTGTTTTATACATTGTGTATCCACCAGCTAAACCTCTTGGAATAATAGAAACTTCTTTTACATCTGTTTGTGTAGGTAAGAATTTACTTACTACTGCATGGCCAGCTTCATGATATGCTGTTAATTTTTTATCTTTATCAGATATTACTCTATTAGTTTTTTCAAGTCCTACAGTAATTTTCTTTACTGCATTTTCAATATCGCTATTTGTAATTTCTTTATGTTTATTTCTAGTAGCCAAAATTGCTGCTTCATTTAAAACATTAGCAAGTTCTGCACCTGTAAATCCAGCTGTATCTCCAGCTATTGATTTAAAATCAACATCATTTGCAAATTTTTTATTTTTGCTATGAAGTTTTAAAATATTTTCTCTTCCTAATAAATCTGGAGAAGGAATTGTTATTTGTCTATCAAATCTTCCTGGTCTTAATAAGGCTTTATCTAACATTTCTGGTCTATTAGTTGCAGCTAAAACTATAACTGTTTCATCTGTATCAAAACCATCCATTTCAACTAATAATTGATTTAATGTTTGATTGTTTTCAGTTTCAGAGCCACTATTACTTGTTCTTCTAGAACCAATAGCATCAATTTCATCTATAAAAATAATACATGGTGCCATTTTTTTAGCTTTTTCAAATAATTTTCTAACTCTTGAAGCACCAAGTCCTGCAAACATTTCAATAAATTCTGAACCACTCATTGAAATAAAAGGAACTCCTGCTTCTCCTGCTATTGCTTTTGCAATTAATGTTTTACCTGTTCCTGGTTTACCATATAATAAAATTCCTTTAGGAATTTTAGCTCCCATTTCTAAATAAGCACTAGGTTTTTTTAGAAAATCTACTATCTCAATTAATTCATCTTTTTCTTCATCTAATCCTGCTATATCACTAAACTTAACTCCTGTTGGTTTAGATCCATCTTCTCCGCCATATACTTTTCCACTATCTCCGCCTAAGCCTTGCATTTTAAAGATCATTACTAATAAAACAATTAATAATATTGTTGGTAATAATGAAAAGATTGTGTCAGATATTCTTAATAAAGGATTAACAGGTATTTGGTTAAGCTTAATTTGTTTTCCTTCTTTATCAACTTTTTCTTGAATCCATTCCATAAAAGCCTGTATACTTGGAACTAAAACAGTTTTTTCTCTATCTTTTTCTTCGCCTTCTCCTGCTACTATTACTTTAACTGTTGCACTTCCAGTAGTCATTTCAATTTCTTCAATTTTATTTTCATTTATTAAAGTTAATAATTCTGTAAAAGCAAGTTCTTTTTCATCTTTTCCGTTTTTTACATTAATATAATAGTATGCGACTGCACTACCTATGCACAATATCAATAATATTATTAATATTATTGTTTTTATTACTTCGCCATTTTTTTCTTTTGAGTTGTTTTTCTCTTTTTCATTATTTTTCATATAAAATCCACATTCCTTCTATTATATTTCAGAACCATCTGGCTCTCTATCGTTTTCTACCTTTGGTTCTTCTTCTTTTTTCTTCTCTTCATCTTCTTTTTCTTTTTTATCATCTTTTTTCTCTTGTTCTTCTTGATTTTCTTTATCTTCTTCTTGGTCCATTTCTTTTCTTACTTGTTTTTGTACTTCTATAATTTTTTGAAGTTCTTCTGTTTGTTTTATTAAATCATATTTTATCATAAAAATTGCAGCAAAAATATATACATAAGCTATTAGTAAGTATATAACGTTAAAATATTCTATATAAAATCCTGTAAAAATATTCACAACTTCATAAGCACATTTTAATATTATTGATAATGATAAAGAATATATAGATAATGAAAACATTGGTGATAACTTAAAGTTTATTCCACAGAATCTTGCAGCTATCCAACCAAAAATTGCTACCACACATAATTCTAATAATATTGTAATTATATTAGAAATATATGTTACTATAACATCTACAATAAAATACGTACCAAGTAATTGATTTATTGAATTATTATTCATAATATCATTCAAATCTGATTTATTATTAATATTTATTTGATAATTATCAGCTAAAGTTAAGTAATTTTCTTCAATTTCAGTTTCTGCTATTTTAGAAATAAAAATAACTTTATTTTCTAATAAAATCATTCCCATAGTAGTAATGCTATTTTTATACTCTTTTAAAGTTTGCTCTGATATATTTTCATCTGTATTTGCTATTAATGCAAAATCATAGTCATAATCATAAGCTTCAACTACTTGATCAAAATGAAGTTTTCCCTCTTCATAAATAAAATCTGGTAATTCATTTTTAATGTAATTCTTCATTTTATTTGTCATATTAAAGAAATCATAAGTAGTTGCAATTGAAATTATTAATGAAAATAGTAATATTAATATAAATAAATATTTAAAAGCAACAGAAAGTCTTTCTCCTAAAAACATTCCATAATCTTCTAATTTAAATACTGCGATTTTTAATCTTTTAAAAAATCCTATTTTTTCAGTTTTTACGTTTTCTTCCACTATATATATTCCCTCCTAATATTCTCACTTGTTTGTAATGGTGTTATAGGTAATTCTACTTCATCACCTATATTAATATTATTACTATTTGTTATATCTATAACTGCATGATACATTCCTAATCTTCCAATTACTCTATAATTTTCATTATTTATTTTTACTTTTATGCTGTTATCTTTAAAAACTTTTTTGATTTCCATACATATTGAAATTAAGTTATTTTTTAAAGAAAAATCATCTCGTAATTTATTTTTGTTTAATCCATCCATATATCCTACTGGTATTATTGCTATTTTAGTATCTTTTTTTGTTTTATAAGTATTTCCATAACTAATATTATAATCTTTTGGTAGATTTTTTATCTCTATAATAGATGTTTTAAATTTACCAATTTTAATTAGTCCATCTACATTTATCAATGTTCTTCCTTGAAATACTGAACCAATTCTAATTGCATCTAACCACATTTCTGGATATTTTAAAAATGCAGTAGATGCAGAGGTATGAAGCATTCCTAAGTTATATCCTTTTTCTTCTAGATTTTTAACTAAACTTAAAAATCTATTAAATTGTAATCTTGTCCACTTCTTATCTTCTGGTTTTGAAAAATGAGTGTATGTTCCTTCTATAAAAATACTATCATCTTTTAAAATCTCTAATATTGAATTTATGTCATTATACAAGAATCCATACCTTCCAAAGCCTGTATCAATTTGAAGGTGAATCTTTATTTTTTCTTGAGAATTTGATACCTCTTTTAGTAATTTATATTGTTCTAAACTGCCAACCGATAAAGTTATATCATTTTCAAGTAATAATTGCAATTCTTTTTTATCTATAATTGGTGAAAGCATTAATATTTTAGTCTTTATATCAGCTTTCCTTAAAGCTATTGCTTCATCAAAATTTGCTACAGCTAAAAAATCAATTCCGTTTTCTATTAAAAATTTAGAATATTCAATTAAGCCAAGCCCCATTCCATTTGCTTTAACTACTGCAATTATTTTTGTTTTTTTATTTAATTTAGATTTTACAATATCAATATTATTTTTAAGATCATTCTTATTTATTTCTAATTTTTTCATATATCCTCACATTATAGCTTTATACTATAATTATTTTATTTAAAAAAACTTAAAAAACAATTAATTATTTTGATGAAAATTTCTTTTTAAGAGTTCTTAAAGATCTATATGTTTTTTCTGCTAACTTATATAATTTATATATTAATGGTTTATATGGAATATATATTTCACCAATAAACTCTGTAAATGTAGCATTAAATCCTTTTTTAAATCTATATAATCCATATTGAGGATGTGTTTCATCTACTACTCCAGATACTCCTCTAAAATCATACATATCAGCTTTTCTATCTATTGCTTCTTGTATCATAGTCCATTGAAGTAAATAATTTGGCATTAAATTTCTATGTTTATTACTACTTGCTCCATATAAATACCAAACTTTGTTTCCATACATAATTGGTATAATTCCAGCAATTGGTTCATCATTATGATAAGCCATTAATAATTTCATGTGATTTGGTGCCATTTCATCATACATCTTTTCAAAATAAGCTAAACTTCTAATAATGAAATTATCTCTTTCACCTGTTTCTATCATTATATTATGAAAATCTTTTAAATCTTCTTTTGTTCCTTCTTTTATTACAACACCTTTTTTTGTTGCTAAACGAATATTATATCTAGTTTTTTGATGAAAAGCATTAAAGATTTCATCTTTTGTTTTTCCTTTAATATCAAGTCTAAAAACAAATCTTGGTTGAATTTCATCTTTAAAATCTTTACTATCATCTTTTATTTTAAATTTATATTTTTTTATGATTTCTCTAAATTTATCATCTGATTTTAAAATATCTGGCTCTACTCTTAAAACAAATGCTTTATATTTTTTTGCCAAAAGGTTTGCTCCTTCTACTAAATCAGATATTATCTCTTCATTATAAATATCACAAATTGGTCCTCTTGCTGAATACATTATATTACCAAAAATTGGTATTTTTCTAATCCAAACACAAAGGCTTCCTCTAATATTACCATTTTCATCTTCTGATAATATAACTTCTTTTTTCCAACTAGTTTTTACATTTCCCCATTCTAAAGATTGTTGAAAATTACATCTTTCATGATTTTCTAGAAATTCTTTATAGCGTTTTTTATCATTTTCTTCTAGTAATTTCATTAGTTAAAATTCCTCCAAAATTTTATTGTTTTTCTACAATTGTTCCTTCTTTACTATCTTTTACTGAATAACCTTTTTCTATTAATAAATCTCTTATTCTATCAGATTCAGTCCAATTTTTAGATGATCTTGCTTCATTTCTTAAGTTAACTAAATTATTAATTTCTTCTGGTAAAACATCTTCTTGTTTTTGATAATCTTTTAAATTCAATCCTAAAACTTCATCAAATTTTAAAAGAAGATTTTGTAATTTTTTAGATTTTTTAGGATTTTTTATTACATCCCAAACTACACTCATAGCAACAGGCATATTTAAATCATCATTAATTGCTTCTAAAAATCTATCTTCATAATTTTTAATTTCTTCATCTGAAATATCTTCAGTTCCTTCGCTATGCTTTAAATATCCTTCTCTTAATCTATTTAAAGCTATTTTAGCAGAATCCATTGCTTCAAAAGTAAAGTTTATTTGGGCTCTATAATTTGAAGTATAATTAAACATTCTATAAACTAATGGCTCATAACCTTTTTCTTTTAAATCTTTTAACGTATATAAATTATTTAAACTTTTTGACATCTTTCCGCCATTTATTTGTAAGAATTCAACATGCATCCAATAATTTGCAGGTATTTTTCCAGAAAATCCTTCACTTTGTGCAATTTCATTTTCATGGTGAATTGGAATATGATCTACTCCACCTGTGTGAATATCAAAATGGTCTCCTAAGTATTTATATCCCATTGCTGAGCACTCTAAATGCCATCCTGGATAAGATTTTCCAAAAAACGAATCCCACTTCATAATATGATTTTCTGGTGCTTTTATCCATAAAGCAAAATCTGATATATTTTTCTTATTTTTATCAAATTCAACTCTTGCACCTGCTTTTTGGTCATCTATATTTCTATTTGATAGTATTCCATATTTTTTTAATTTTGATGTATCAAAATATATTGTATCTTCTGTTTGATATGTAAAACCATTTTCTATTATTTTTTTTACATATTCTTCCATAACATCTATATGTTCTGTTGCTCTTGCAATGATTTCTGGTTTATCTATATTTAAGCTTTCAATATCTTTCATAAAAGCATTCATATAAAATTCAGCTATTTCATAAGGATTTTTATTCTCTCTCCTTGCTGCTTTCATCATTTTATCTTCACCTTCATCTGCATCAGATACAAGGTGTCCAACATCTGTTATATTCATAACATGTTTTAATTTATATCCATTATATTTTAATACTCTTCTTAAATTATCCATAAATAAATATGCTCTTAAATTTCCTATATGAGCATAATAATATACAGTAGGTCCACATGAATACATTTTGACTTCTTTCTTGTCAATAGGTTTAAATTCTTCTTTAGTTCTTGTTAAAGTATTATAAAATTTTATACTCATGTATTATCTCCTTATATTAATTTTTGGGCGGAGAATATCCGCCCATGAATATTTTGTTTTGATATTATATATATTAACTACTGTGTAGTAGTAGTATTAGTAGTATTAGTAGTATTAGTTTCTTCTGGAGGAGGGGTTAACTTATCAATTTTCTCTTCTTGCTCGGCATTACAAACTGTACAATGTCTTACTTTTAATCCTTCACTCTCTGTAGTTGCAGGAGTTTTTTCTTCCCACTGACCCCATTTATGACCTGTAGCTTTTAATGTCTGTTTTTCTGGATTTTCTGCTCCACATTCACATTTAGTCTTTACCCAACCATCTTCTGTGCAATTTGGTTCTTGTCTTTCTATTTCTATTGAATAGTTATGTTGATGTGGTGGAGCTGTATGAATTGGACAAGTTCCTTCTGGAACTGCTACTGCAGAAACTGTATGTTGTGAAGTCCATACTGTGTCTCTTTCACGTTCTGGTAAATATCCAACAGATTCTGTTACATTTGTACAAAATTCTGTTGCAAGCATTCCAGAATCATTACATATTCTAATTGGAGAATGTCCTTCGCAACTTTCTGTTGGTAAACTTTCTGAAGTAAATAATTCTGTATAAACATTTTCACCACATTCTGGTGTTGCAAGTTTTCCAGAAATTCTACATACACTTTGCTCTATAATTCCTTCTGGTCTTTCAAACTTTGCATTATCTAAATCTTTGTGTATTGCTGTCATAACAGCATCCCAAATTTTTCCAGCTGGATTTCCACTTGCATGTACTTCTGCATTATGTTCATATCCATACCAGCATGTTGCTGTATAATATGGTGTAAAACCTGAAAGCCATCTATCAAAATCATCATTTGTTGTTCCAGTTTTTGCTGCTACATCCATTCCTGGTATTGCACAATATGTTGCTGTTCCGTTAGCACCAACTACTGGTTGTGTTAGTATGCTTTTTTCTATATAAGCATTTTGTTCACTCATAACTTGTTTTTCTTCTATTTTTGGTTCATATATAACATTTCCCATAGAATCTTCTACTTTTGTATAGAATGTTGGTGTAATATAAGTTCCATCATTTGCTATTGCAGAATATGCTCCTACCATCTGAGCTGGTGATACACCTTCATCTAATCCACCTAATGCTAAAGATAATCCTGAGCTAGTTAAATCTGGAAGTCCTACACTTTTACAAAATTCTACTGATGCTTCAACACCAATATTTGATAAAGCTTTAGCATGTGGAATATTAGCTGAAAGTTCTACTGCTGTACGCATATTCATTAATCCTTTATAACCTGTGTACCATTCTTTTGGTGCCCAAGAGCCCCAATTTGTAGGACAGTCATCATATACTGTTGCACCTGTAATTGTTCCTGTTTCTAATCCTGGTGCTATTACTGATATTGGTTTCATTGATGATCCTGTTTGTTTTTTTATTGAAGTTGGAAAATTCAAATATCCAAGTTTTGTAATTGCAGTTCTATTCTCTTTATCTCCTGTTGCAGTTGCTGCTGCTACTATTTGACCTGTTCTATGATCTTCTATTACCATTGTTGGTGTAGAATATTGTGTTACAGTTTCTTCTTTTCCAGTTTCTTTATTTTTTTCTTTATACTTTGATGATGTAATATATTGATCTTTTACTATTTCTTCTTCTAAAGCTGTTTGAATATCTGTTTTTTGTGTTGTATATATTTTTAGTCCACTACTATATAAAATAAGCTCAGCTGCATCTCTTTTCATATCAGGATTTTCTTCTAACATTTGACTTATAATTTGATCAAGAGCTGCTTCTGTGTGATATGATACATCTGCTGTAACACTTGCTCTTTCTCCATTTTTAAAGTTTAGTCCGTTATCTACTTCTGCTACTGCATCTTTATATTGGTCATTTGTAATGTATCCTACTTCTTCCATTTTATTTAAAACGGTTTTTGTTCTTTTCTTAATTTTTTCACTCATTTCTGCTTTTTTAGCTTCATCACCATCAAAATCTGAAAATGGCTTATATGAATTTGGTGAATGATTTATTCCTGCCATATATGCACATTCTGCTATACTTAAATCTTTTGCACTTTTATCAAAATAATATATTGATCCAAGTTCTACTCCATTAATGTCATCACCACCAACAAATATTAAATTTAAATACAATTCTAATATTTGATCTTTTGACAAGTAATGTTCAACTTGTATTGCTTTTGAAATTTCTTTTACTTTTCTCATTACACCTGCAAATGCTGTTCTCTCTTTATCTTGTGTAATATTTTTTATAACTTGTTGTGTTATTGTACTTCCACCAAAACTTGACTTTCCAGCATGTAGAACATAAGTTAAAGTGGCATAAGCAGTTCTTCCAATATCTATACCTGAATGTTTATAAAATCTTTCATCTTCTATTGCTACATAAGCTTTTGGTAAATATTCTGACATTTCTGATAAACTGATGCTTTTTCTTTTAGCTCCACCACTCAAGGTTGCAATTAAATTTCCATCAGCATCATAAACAGTAGAATTTTCATATCCTACTACCAAACTTGCTTCATCTATTTTTAATTCTTCTCCGAAAATACCAACAAAAGCACCTACTAATACTCCTGCACCTATAATTAATAATGCTATAAATACTAATATTCCTATTTTTATTCTTTTAGCTGCTTTTGGATGTTTATCTTTAAATCTTACTTTTCCGTCTTTTGATTTTTTAGTTTTCTTTCTTGCTTTTTTATTAAGTTCTGAAGTCTTTACTCTTTTTGTTTCATTTTCATCAGTTCCCATAAACTCCTCCTTTGCAATAGAAAAACATTAAATTTGAATATATCTTATTTTCCTATTTATCAAGTTGTATTATATTATAATTCTGCAAAAAGATAAAGCCTTTTTTATTATTTTTTTATTAAAATTTCAAGCAAAATAAATCATCTACATTAGTAAATATACTCGCTCCTTCTTTAATTAATTTATTCGTACCAATAGAATTATTTGAAGTTATATTTCCTGGTACAACAAATACATCTTTTCCTTGTTCTAAAGCATAATCTACTGTAATTAAACTTCCACTTTTTTCTTTTGCCTCTATTACTAATAATTTTTTTGATAATCCACTTATAATTCTATTTCTTAATGGAAAATTATACTTTTCTGGTTTAGTTCCTAATTTAAATTCAGAAACTACAGTTCCATTATTTTCTAATATTCTCTCAAAAACTTTTTTATTTTGATAAGGATATATTTCTTCATCAGATACACCTGTACCTAAAATGGCTATTGTTTTTCCGTATTTGCTATCTAATGCACCCAAATGTGCATATTTATCAATTCCTATTGCTAATCCACTTACAATATTTACATTTTTATCTGCAACTTCTTTAGCAATTTTTCTTGCAACATATTTTCCATATTCAGTTGCTGTTCTTGATCCTACAATAGCTAAATTATCATCATATAAATTTTCTATATTTCCTCTTATATATAAATATGCTGGAAAACCAATAATATTTTTAAGAATATTAGGATATTCTTTGCTTTTAAATGAAATTAATTTTATTTGCTTTTTTTCAATATAATTAATATATTTTTCAAGATTTATTTTTTTATTATAATCTAAAATTTCATTTAATACTTTTTCTGAAATATCTATTTTATCTAATTCTTCTTTTTTTAAATTCCATATATTTTGACTATTTTCAAATTTATTTAACAATTTAATTTTATTCATATTACTTATTTGCAAATTTGAAAACCATAAATCATAAACATTTACCATAATTTCTCCTATCTATTTATTAATAATTTTAAATAATTTTTAAACAAAAAAGAGCATAGAAAAATCTATGCCCTCTATAAAATATTTAATTTATTGTTGACCATTTCTTACTCTTTGTCTTGCTGCTTCTGCAGCTGCTTGTTGTGCACTTACATCTCCACCAGCTAATGCTGCATCTGTTGCAGCTTGGAATGCTGCTTGATCTTCAGCTGAAACAGAACTTACTGCACCACCTTGATGAAGTGTACAATATTCTGTTGGTATTGCTGTTACACTACCATCAGTAGTCCAAACTGGATCTCTTTCATATTCTGGAATATATGATGCAATTCCTACTACATTTGGACAAGCACCTGTTGCAAGCAATCCTGAATCATTACATATTGTAATTCCTCCATGCCCTTCACAAGTTTCTACCGGCATATTTTCTGGTGTAAATACTTCTGTATAAACATCTCCACATCCTGGACCTGGAAGCTTTCCTGAAACTCTACATACTGTTTGTCTAACAATTCCTTCTGGCTCAATAAATTTTGCATTTTCTAAATCTTGATGCACTGTTGTCATAACAGCATCCCAAATTCTTCCTGCTGGATTTCCATTTCCATAACTTACTGTTGCATTAAATTCATATCCATACCAGCATGTTGCTGTATAATATGGTGTAAAACCGCAAAGCCATCTATCATTATCATCATTTGTTGTTCCAGTTTTTGCTGCTACATCCATTCCTGGTATTGCACAATATGTTGCAGTTCCACTTATAACTGGTTGTGTCAAAATATCTTTTTCAATATAAGCATTCTGTTCAGTCATTACTCTTTTTTCTTCTTGTTTTGGTTCAAGAATAACATTTCCTTTACTGTCCTCTACTTTTGTATAAAATGTTGGTGTAATATAAGTTCCATCATTTGCTATTGCAGAATATGCTGCTACTAAATCTGTTGGAGATATACCAATATTTAATCCACCTAATGCAAGAGATAAGCCTGAATCACTAAAATCTGGTAGTCCTACACTCTTACAAAAATCTACTGATGCTTGAAGTCCAATATTAGTTAATGCTTTTGCATGTGGAATATTAGCTGAAACCTCTATTGCTTGTCTCATATTTAACATTCCTCTATAAGTATCATAATTTTTTGGTTTCCAAGTTCCCCAAGATGTAGGTCTATCATAATAAACAGTTGCCCCTGTAATTGTTCCTGTTTCTAGTCCTGGTGCTATTACTGATATTGGTTTCATTGATGATCCTGTTTGTTTATGTATTTGTGTTGGATAATTAAAGAATCCCAATCTCGTAATTGCTGTTCTTTCTTCTGGACTTCCAACAGCTGTTGCCGCTGCTACTATTTGTCCTGTTTTATGATCTTCTATTACCATTGTTGGTGTAGAATATTGCGTTATAGTTTCTTCTTCTCCAGTTTCTTTATTTTTTTCTTTATACTTTGATGATGTAATATATTGATTTTTTGTTATTTCTTGTTCTAGAATGTTTTGTATATTTGTTTTTTGTGTTGTATATATTTTTAATCCGCTACTGTATAAATACATTTCTGCCATATCTCTATTCATATCTGGATTTGATTCCATTATCTGATCTAAAATTTGATTAATAGCTGCTGCTGTATGATATGACACTTCTGTAGTTACATTTGCACTTTCTCCCTTTTTAAAGTTTAGTCCGTTATCTACTTCTGCTACTGCTGAATTATACTGTTCTTCGTTTATGTATTCAAGTTCTTTCATTTTTGCTAAAACAGTTTTTGTTCTTGTTTTTATTTTTTCACTCATTTCTGCTTTTTTAGCCTCATCACCATTAAAATCTGAAAAAGGCTTGTATGCATTTGGTGAATGATTTATTCCTGCCATATATGCACATTCTGCTATACTTAAATCTTTTGCACTCTTATCAAAATAATAAGTTGCTCCAAGTTCAACACCATTTACATCATCTCCACCTACAAATATTAAATTCAAATACAATTCTAATATTTGATCTTTTGATAAATAATGTTCAACTTGTATTGCTTTTGATATTTCTTTTATTTTTCTCATTACTCCTGCTAATGCTGTATTTTCTTTCTCTTGTGTAATATTTTTAATAACTTGTTGTGTTATTGTACTTCCACCAAAACTTGAAGATCCACCATGCAAAAGGTATGTTATTGTTGCATAAGCTGTTCTTCCAACATCTATACCAGAATGCTCATAAAATCTTTCATCTTCAATTGCTACATAAGCTTTTGGTAAATATTCTGACATTTGTGAAAGGCTAATACTTTTTCTTTTAGTACCACCACTTAAAGTTGCTAATAGATTTCCATCTGCATCATAAACAGTAGAATTTTCATATCCTACCACTAAGCTTGCTTCATCTATTTTTAAATCATCTCCAAAAATGCCAATAAAAGAACCAGCTATAACTCCAGCTGCTATAATTCCACATATAACAACTAAAAACAATACTATTTTAAAAATAGTCCAAAATAAAGAAAACTTCTTCTTTTTTCCTTCTCCTTTTTTCTTTTTAGAAGTTTTCTTAGATGTTGATTTATCAGTTATTCTACTTGTTTTGTTTTTTTCCTTTTTCATATATTCTCCTTTGTAATTATACTAATAAGAAATTTGTTTAAAAGAGCATAGTTTTTTCTATGCTCTAAATTGTTTAAATTTTTTCTGCTGATTTTACAACATTATTTAAAAGCATTGCAACTGTCATTGGTCCAACTCCACCTGGAACTGGAGTAATATAACTTGCCTTTTCTGAAACTGCATCATAATCTACATCTCCACAAATTGTACCATCTTCAAGTCTATTTATTCCAACATCTATTACAACTGCTCCATCTTTTATCATATCTTCTTTTACAAATTTTGGTTTACCAATTGCTGCTATAACAATATCTGCTTTTCTAATAACTTCATCTATATTTTTTGTTTTAGAATGGCATACAGTAACTGTTGAATTTTTATTAAGCATACATTGAATCATTGGTTTTCCAACTATATTACTTCTTCCTAAAATTACTGTGCTCTTGCCTTCTGTTTCAATATTATATTCTTCTAATAATTTTACTATTCCATAAGGTGTACAAGATATAAATGCATCTTCCCCTATACTTAAATTTCCAACATTTATTGGATTAAATCCATCAACATCTTTTTCTGGTGATATTGTTCTAAATGCTTTATTTATATTTATGTGTTTTGGAACAGGGCTCTGTAATAAAATTCCGTGTACAGAAGAATCATTATTAAGTTTATGTATAGTGTCTAGCAAAACTTCTTCTGAAGTATTTGCATCAAATAAGTATTCTTCAAATTCTATTCCTACTTTTTCACATGCTTTAGACTTATTTCTTACATAAACTTGTGAGCCTGGATCATCTCCAACCATAATTACAGCAAGTTTAGGATTTATGCCTTTTTCTTTCAAATTAATTACTTTTTCTTTCAATTCTTTTCTTATTTTTTTTGCAACTTCTTTTCCGTTAATTATCTCTGCCATTTTTCTCTCATACAATTATATTTATTATAATTGCTTCTCCTCTCTTATTCAGATTTTTTTATATAAAAATATATTCCAACTGATACAAGAGTAGTAGCAATCACTGTAATTATAATATATAAATTATTTGCGATATTATTTCCTACTTCTGGTAATACTCCTACTTCATCTTGAATTGCAGCTAGTTTTTGCTCTTTTGTTAATTCATTTGTTACTTCGTTTGTGACTTCATTATTTACTTCATTTGTATTCTCATCTGGTTTTTTATTTGTTATTAATCTAGTAGCTATATAAACAACTTGTCCATTATATTTAATTCTAGACCATCCATTATCTGCAACACCTGTTCTTGTAACTTCTTGTCCTTTTTCCAAAGATCCTACTTTTTCACTATCTGTACTCCAACTTTTTCTTAAATTACAATTTGTAGTAGCATACATAGTTTCATTAACATCTTTAAATTTAACTTCTTTATTATCATTTGTATTATTATCTGATTCTTTACGCAAATATTGACTAGAAACATATCCTGTTTTACCATTATAAGTTACTTTAGACCAACCATTATCTCCAATAGCTGTTCTTGTTAATTTTGTACCTGTTTGTAATAAACCGTATGTACCGCTTTTAGCTGAAGCTTCTTTTCTAAAATTAACATCAGATGCCGTAATAACAACTGTTTCATTTACCTCAGTATATTTAGCTTGAGAAGAATTATTAGTAGTTGTTGTACTTCCTCCGTTATTACTTGAAGAACTACCATTTGAGCTTCCACCATTATTTGTAGAACCACTATTTCCTGTTGAACCACCACTTGGAGTTGTTGGATTATCAGTAGCAGGAGTCGTACTAGGATTTGAAATAGTAACAGTAGCTGACAAAGAACCATTCTCTTCAACTCTTTTACCAGATTCTTCACCTATTTTTATTTCTGAAACTGAAATAGAAGCTTGTCCAGCAGCTGCTGTTTTAGTAGATAATACTACATAATTTACAAAACCTGCGTTTCCTTTTTGATAAACTATATTGTCTGAAACACTTTTTCCATTACTAAATTTTATAGTTACTTTCGCAGATCCCATATATGTATTTGATGGAAACTCTAAAGCAACCTTTATATCATTTCCAAGTACAACTGATGATGGACAACTTAATTTAGCTTTGCTACTGGCATTACTAGTTGTTATAAAAATCGACATTGTTCCAATCATTATTATTAATAAAATCAATGAAAATTGAAATACTATTTTCTTCATATTTCTAACCCATCCTTTTATTCATTTTCTTCTGCATCTAAAACAGTATTTGTTGTATTTGTTGTGTTTGTATCTTGTTCATTATCTTCTTCAGTTTTTTCTTCTGCTTTAATTATAAGTCTTGATGTTGAAGCATCTTCGCAAGTGATTAAAGTTATTTGTATTTTATTTTCATCTTGCATTAAGCATTTTAAGTCTTCTGGTTCTGCTTTAGAAATTTTTGTTACTTCATATACAGTTTCTTCTAAATCAGGGTCCACTATTTTAAATTTGTCTCCAACTTCAAGATTTGCTAAGTTTGCAAATACTTCTTCTTTATTATGTCCAGCTATGCAGAAATTTCCATAGCTATTTAATGAACTTCCGTATAATTTAATTACACCATTTTCTAATGCATTATCTTCAGTAGAATCTAAAATGTATTGTTCTATATTTTGGTCTTCTATTACTATTTTACCTAAAACATCATAACCTTCAACTTGTTCTATCATTTTATTTTTAACTGGTTCTACTGGCTCTGGTTCTGGTTCTTCTGTATCTTTAGCATTAAAATATCTATATCCCATAATTCCAGCAACAACAATTAAAGCTATAACTAAAAGTAATAAAAATAATTTGAAGAAATTAAATTTTTTCTCATCATCAAAATCCATATAATCATTTTGTTCTTGTTGTCCAAAACCATTTAAAAATTCATCTGCTCTTTTTCTTGATAAACTTTCTATATCATCTTTTTCTTCATCATCATTTTCATTTTCTAAATTTACTTTCTTTACTTCTTCGTCATCTTCTGTATATCCTCTATATGTATAAGAACTTGTATCACCAAAATCATTTGGATCACCTGAATGTTTTCCTTTTCCCATATAAATTCCTCCATTTATCTTATAAATATTGTTGCTAATATTATAAGTCCAAATATTATTCTGTATATAGCAAATATTTTGAAACTACCTTTTTTAAGAAAATCCATCAAAAATTTTATAACTAATACACCAACAATAAAACTTGCTAATATTCCTACAAAAAATGATAAAGATATATCAAATTTTGTAATATCTACAAGTACTGCTGCTGCAACAATCGGTGTAGCTAAAAGAAAAGAAAATTTTGCTGCACTTTCTCTATCAATTTTTAATGCTCTTGCAACTGTCATAGTTATACCAGAACGTGAAACTCCTGGAAAAGCTGCTGCTAAAGCTTGTGATATTCCTACTAAAATAGATTGTTTTAATGTTATATTTTCATAATTTGTATTTGAATCTGCTTTTTTATCAACTATATATAAAATAATACCCATAACTATTAAAGCTACTGCTATTAATGCCATTTCTAAATTTAAGTTTCCATTAATTAACATTGTTGCAATTTTATCTAAAATTAAACTTAATATTCCAGCTGGTATTGTAGCTATTACTAAATACCAGAACATTCTTCCATTTAAAGAATCTTCTTTCTTGAAAACTTTTTTAAAACCACCTTTAATAAGATTTATCCAATCCTTAAAAAAGAAAATACAAATTGCAAGTAATGTTCCTAAATGTAAAGCAACATCAAAAGATTCTGATATTTCTTCCCATCCAAAAATCCATGGAAATACATTTAAATGTGCTGAACTAGATACAGGTAAAAACTCTGTTAATCCTTGAACTATACCTAAAATTAATGCGTGTATTATTAACATTTTAGCCTCCAACTTTCATCTGTAATTATTATAATTCCTTTAGTACATGGTATAGTGTTTCTTTTATAAATTCTGCTGAAGTAAGTGGAGCAACTTTTGCAGGCAAAGATAATGCCCAAATTATTTTTAATCCTTTCTCTCTTGCAGCTTTTCTATCTATACCACCTGGATTAGAAGCTAAATCTATTATTATTGCTTCTTTCTTTATTAAATCTAATCTATCTCCTATCAACAATTGAAAAGGTATTGTATTTATAATAATGTCAAATTTTGATAAATTTTCATCTAAATCATTTAAGTGTATTGGATTATATCCATAAGCTTTTATCCAAGATATATCTTCATCTTTTCTAGCTTCACAATATACTTTTGCACCTATTCCATCTAACATTTTAGCTAAAACTTTTCCAATTCTTCCAAATCCCATAACTAATACGTTTGTACCATGTAATGTTCTTTGTGTTTCTTCCATAGCTATTTGAATGGTTCCTTCTGCTGTTGCTATTGTATTTAAAACAGAAAATTCTTCCCTTTTTAACAAATCTGTATATTGAATATTATTATTATCTAATTCTTCTTTTTCTTTTTGACCAATATTTCCTGCTATTAAATATTTTCCTTTTAAAACTTCAAAGAATTCTTCTAATTCTACATTATTTCTTCCAAAAGGTGTTGACAATCTTCTTTTATCACTAGAAAGTGGTACTGGACCAATTACTATTTTTGAATTTCTTATTGCCATTTCTAAAGTAGGACACATTTCTACACTTTCTAAATTTAAAATTTCCTCAGAATTTTCTAATCCATAAGTATAAACTTTATATCCATCCTTATCAAGCATTTCAATAAGTTTTACTATTCTTAAGTCTCCTCCGACAACTGTTATTGATTTCTCCATATCAATCACCTTTTTCCTCTCTTTATTTTTAATACTTAAATTTTATGTGAGTAAAATAAAATTTATGTATTAATTCCTTTGTCTTTCTTCTTTTTCTTTTTTAATTTCTTCTAATCGTTCTTCATATTCTTTTTCTTCAAGTTCTTTTTCTTTTTTATGTTTATTAAAAATATAGTCTAATTTCTCATTGATTTTTTCTTTAGTATCATTTTCACTCATTTCTTCAATTATGCTTAAAGCTTCCTCTAAATACTCTTTTGCTATTTTTTCCTCATCTATTAAAATTACGTTTTTCTTAATAGTATGCTTATTTTCTGAATCTTCATCATTATTTTCTTTTTCATCTGGTTCATCCATTTTAACAGAAACTGTAATATGTTCTTTTATTTTTTCAAAAGCCTTTTCTTTTTCAGCTAATTTCAAAAAACTTGGTTCTAATTCAATTGCTTTATTAAGAAAATTAATAGCAATATCTTTTTCACCTTTATAAATATATATCTTTGCAAGCTGATAATAAGAAGATGCTTCTAATTCATCATATAAACTTTCTTTAAAATATTTTTCTGCTGTTTCATAATCTCTTTGTATAAATGCTATTAATCCTAAACTGTAATTTGCTCCATACATCTTATGATTTATTGCTGCTGCTTTTTCATACATTTCTTTTGCCATTTGAAAATCGCTAAGTCTTGTATAAATAATTCCTAAATTGTAATATAAATCATAATCTGCAGGCCTATATATTAAAGCTGCATTATATACATTTGCTGCTTCTTTAAATCTTTCTTGCTCACAAAGTAATTCTCCTAAAAGACATGAGCCTTCATAACAATCAGGTTTTACTTTTACAAGATTTTCAAGCATTTCTATTGCTTCATCTTTTTTTCCTAAGTCTCTTAATAATTCAGCTATTTTGAAATATGATTTATAATCTTTTCTATTTATATCAACTGATGCAACATATTCATCAATTGCTCTTCTCATTCCACCTTCTTTTTCATAACATTCAGCTAATAACTTATGTCCATAATAACTTTCTGGATATTTTGTAACTAATTTTACTAAAATTTTTTTGGCTGTTTTTGTGTCTCCAAGTGCCATAAAAAATTTTGCACCAAGAACACTTAAGGCTTCTGAGAAATTTATACCACCTAATTCCATTATAATAATTATAAAAGGAATTAATATTGAAAATAAATATCTAATTAATCCTAAAGCAAGACTTTCATCAAATTTTAATCTTAATTCTATTAAACCTATTATAATTCCTATTAATTGCAAAACTAGTGAAAATGTATAATTTAAATCTTTTCTCCTAATTATTTTAAAAAATATTATTATAAATAGTGAAAATGCTAATAAATTGAATATTATTTTTTCCAACATAACATTCTACATCCTTTTTAACTTATTCGAAGTTATTATATCATATAGAATATTTTTAAACAAGCAAAATTCTAATTTGTAAAGAAAGAAATTAATATGTTTAAAAGTATCTATTTATAAGTGTTTTTAAAATTTTAATTTATGTATTTATATACATCAAACACAATAAATAATATTATTATAATTTCTGTTATCAAAATAGTTGGAATTCCAACTGTAAATTTTAATTTTTTAGTTTTATGTCTAAAAGTATACATTCCAGTTAAAGTACCTATTCCACCACCTAATAAAGTAAGTGTAATTAATGTTCCTTCTGGAATTCTCCAATATCCTCTTTGTGCTTTAAATTTATCTATTCCCATAGCTAAAAAACCTATCACATTAATGATAAGAAAATATAATAATATATATTTTATACCAATTACTTCTAAAATATATTCTATAAATGCTTGCATATAAAACCTCTTTTATTTTTAAAATAGAATTATATATTTTAAGTTTATACAAATAAGCTCATTTGATTAGATTTTGTCATTCCTTTTAAACATCCAAATTTATCAAGTAAATCTGTAACAGATTTACCAATTTTAGAACGAGCTTGCATATCTTCAATACATTCAAAAGGTTCTTCTAATCTTGCTTGATAAATTCCTTCTGCTGCTACTGTTCCAAGTCCTGGTATACTATTTAATGGTGGTCTAATTCCATCATCTTCCATAATAAATTTTGTACTATGAGATTTATACAAATCTATTGGTAAGAACTTAATACCTCTTTCATACATTTCTAAAACCAATTCTAAAATTGAATACATATTTTTATCTTTTGCTGTTGCGGCATTTCCTGCATCATCTATTTCTTTCATTTTTTGACGAACTTTTTCTTTACCAAAAATCATACATTCACTATCAAATTCATCTGCTCTTATAGAAAAATATGCTGTATAATATGCTTTAGGCTTATGAACTTTAAACCATGCAATTCTAAAGGCATTTGTAACATAAGCTGCAGCATGAGCTTTTGGAAACATGTACTTTATTTTTTCACAAGATTTTATATACCAATCTGGAACATCATGTTCTTTCATAATTTTAACATATTCTGCCCATTTTTCTGGGTCTTTTAGAGCTTTTCCTTTACGAACAGTTTCCATTATTTTAAAAGCATGGTTAGGATCTAATCCTTGCTTCATTAAATAAACCATTATATCATCTCTACAACCTATTGCCTCACTTAAAGTAACTGTTCCATTATTTATTAGTTCTTGAGCATTATTAAGCCATACATCAGTACCATGTGATAAGCCAGAAATACTTATTAACTCGCTAAATGTAGTAGGTTTTGTATCTACTAACATACCTCTTACAAATTTTGTTCCAAATTCTGGAACACCAAAACTTCCTACCTCTGAATTTATTTGTTCAGGGGTAACACCTAAAGCTTTTGTAGAGCTAAATATACTCATAGTTTCTTTATCATCTAATGGTACTTTTGTAGGATCTATTCCTGTAATATCATATAACATTCTAATCATTGTCGGATCATCATGTCCTAGAATATCTAATTTTAACAAGTTTTGATCTATTGAGTGATAATCAAAATGTGTTGTTATAATATCAGAATTTGAATCATCTGCTGGATGTTGTACAGGTGTAAATTCAAAAATTTCTCTTCCTTTTGGTACAACTATAATTCCACCTGGATGCTGTCCTGTTGTTCTTTTTATTCCTACGCATCCTGTTGAAAGTCTAGCAATCTCTGCATTAGGCTTATTGATATTTCTTTCTTCATAATAATTTTTTGCATATCCAAAAGCGGTTTTTTCTGCAACTGTACCTACTGTACCTGCTTTAAAAGTAGTACCTTTTCCAAAAATTACTTCTGTATATTTATGCGCTTTTGCTTGATATTCTCCTGAAAAGTTTAAGTCAATATCTGGTTCCTTATCTCCATTAAATCCTAAAAATGTTTCAAAAGGTATATCCATTCCATCTTTATCTAATTTATGTCCACATTTTGGACAGTTTTTATCTGGAAGGTCAAAACCATTTTTTACTCCATAATCAGAAAAATCTGAAAATTTACAATTTGGACATCTATAATGTGGTCCAAGTGAATTAACTTCTGTGATTCCTGTCATATTGGCAACAAAAGAAGAACCAACAGAACCTCTAGAACCAACTATATATCCATCTTCATTTGATTTCCAAACTAGTTTTTGAGCTATTATATACATAACTGAAAATCCATTTTTTATAATTGAGTCAAGTTCTTTATCTAATCTTGATTGAACAATTTCTGGAAGTGGATCTCCATATAATTCATGTGCTTTACTATATGCTATATCTTTTATAGTTTGCTCACATCCTGGTATATGAGGTGGACATTTTTCTGAAGAAATTGGTTTTATTTTTTCACACATATCAGCAACTAAATTAGTGTTAGTTACTACTACTTCATAAGCTTTTTCTTTTCCTAAATACTCAAATTCTTTAAGCATTTCTTCTGTTGTTCTTAAATACAATGGTGCTTGAAAATCTGCATCATCATATTTTTGACCTGCTTGAAGAATTCTTCTATAAATTTCATCTTGTGGATCCATAAAATGTACATCGCATGTTGCAACAACTGGTTTATTTAATTTTTCTCCTAATTCAACAATTTTTTTATTGAATTCTATTAATTTTTCTTTATTTTCAACAATTCCTTCTCTTAACATATATTGATTATTTTCTAATGGTTGAATCTCTAAATAATCATAATAATTTGCTATTTCTTCTATTTCTTCTTCTGGTCTATCCGCTACTATCGCTCTATATAATTCTCCAGCTTCACAAGCACTGCCAAGAATTAAACCTTCTCTATACTGGTTAAGCATGCTTTTTAAAATTCTTGGTTTTTTATAGAAATAATCTAAGTGAGAATATGAAATTAATTTATATAAGTTTTTAAGTCCAACATAATTTTGAGCTAAAATAATAGCATGATATGATGGAAGTTTTTTGAAATCTGTTTCAAAAACATTATCAAAATCATCTATATATTTTGCTTTTTTCTCTTTTGCATTTTCTATCATTTTTTTAAAAACTGCAACTAGAGTTTTTACGTCATCTAGTGCACGGTGAGCAACTTCTACCGTGATTCCAAGTTTTTCTGCGATAATTCCTAATTTATATTTTGTAAAATCTGGAAACATTGCTCTTGCCAAACGTAAAGTATCAATATATGTATTTTCTATTTTTAATCCTAATTGCTCACAATTATATTTCATAAAACCGATATCAAAATCAGCATTATGTGCTACTAAAACAGAATCTCCCATAAATTCTAATATTTTAGGCATAACTTTATCTATTGTTTCTGCATCTTTTACCATATCATCTGTAATATGAGTTACTTCTACAACTTTTTCTGGTATTGGTTTTTCTGGATTTACAAAACATTCAAAAGTATCAATAACTTCTCCATTTTTTATTTTTATAATTCCAACTTCAGTTATTTTTTCTGTTATATGAGAAATACCTGTTGTTTCTAAGTCAAATACACAATATTCCGTATCATCAATTGTTTGGTTTTGAGAATAAAATACACAAGGATCTTTATCTGGAACAAAATATGCCTCTACTCCATAAATTACTTTTAAATCTGCTCCTGTTTTCTCTAAAAATTTATGTGCATCTGGAAATGCTTGTACAACTCCATGATCTGTAATTGCAATTGATTTCCATCCCCATTTTATTGCTCTTTTTAATAGTTCTTCACAAGGTGTAATTCCATCCATTTGGCTCATTTGTGTATGCATGTGAAGTTCTACTCTTTTTACTTCTGCATTATCTTTTCTTTCTACATCTTTTTTTATTCCAGTTGATTCTATAATTGTATTTGCCATTATTTCAACTTCTTTAGAATAAGAATTGTATTTTGCTACACCCTCAATTCTTAAACCTTTAGCTGAAGATACTCTATTTTTTATTTCTTTTAATTTATCTTTTCCTAAAAAAGCTTTACATGCAATAGTACTTGTTCCATCAAACAAATTAAACATTAATATAACTTTTTCATTTTTTATGTCTCTTGAATCAATAGAACCTTCTAAAATTTCTCCATCAACACAAACTTTCATTTCTGTTGTTTCTTCCATTGGAATACTATCTATTTTTACTAGTTCTGTTTTTATCATAAGACTTCTACCTAATATCAATGGAGAATTCTCATTTTTTACTTCTGGGCTATTGTTTTGAAAAGCTTCTATTTTGCTAGCAAGTTCAGGATTTTCGTTTCTTAAATTTTCCTTAATTCTTTCCTCTTCTTCTAACTTCATTTGTTTTTCTTTTTCTGCTTTAATTCGTTTTTCTTCTTTTTTAGCTTCTATTTCTTCTTTTGCTTGTTTTTCAAGTTCTAATAAAGCTTGCTTTTCTTCTTCTTTTTTCTTTTTTAGTAATTTTTCTTCAAGCTCATTAGAAGTATTTTCTATAAATTCTACTTTATATTTTTTATTATATAAATTAGATAAAATATGTTCTATTCCCTTATCAAAATTTTGAGCAACTAAAAAAGAAGCCCCCTTCATTTCTAATTTTACAAATACTTTTTCTTTGTCAATTTCTAAAGTACTATTTAATAAAATAGCTTTACTGAATGGTTCTTTCTTTCCTATATATTTAATTATATTTTTCCAATCATCTTGTATGGTTTCTTCGATTTCTGATTCCTTATTATAATTTATATCAACTGAAGCTTTTGCTACTTTAAATTTATTAATTAAAAAATCTTCAAAACTATCTATTTCTTCTAAAGTAATTTTTTTGTTAGATATTACTTTAACTTGTAACTTATTTGTTTTTTTAAACAAATTAACATTATCAATTTCAGTTTCTAATAAATTATTATTTTCATTATAATCGCTAAAAACCTGTTTTAAAGTTTTACCTTGCATTTAAACTCCTTAATTTATGCTTATTAATTCTCCGATAGCTGCTAAGACTTCTTTAACATTTTCAATATTTTTAATTTGAAAACCATTTAATAATGTTGCACCTGGAAACATTCCTTTAGCATATATACATAAATCTCCAAATCCAAATCTCTTTTGTGTAAGTGTTTGATAATATGTTACATCTCGCAAGTCAGTATATTTTACTACTTTATTTTTATGAATAAATAAAAAGTCAAAAGTATATACCACTTTTTTCTCATAAAATATTACCTGTGTTCCCATAGCTATTCTTTTATCAAAGAATAATAATCCACCTAAAACCACAGCAAATATTAATACGACTAATAACTCTTCTAAGAAACCTCCTGTTGAAATACATATAACAGAAGATAAGATAAATATAAGAAAAATCCAAGCATATTTAACTAATTCATACGAAATTGAATATTTTCTTTTTATTTTTAATCTTTCATTTACATCCTTTTTTAATTCTTCTTCTTCTTGAAATGCTTTATAGCAATTAGTACAAATATCTCCATCTTTTTTTAATTGTGCTCCACAAATTTTACATCTCATTTTATCCACTTCCTTCTAAAAAATTCTTATAATATCTTTATAAGACACATAAAGCGAGAATAAAATTAATAATAAAAAACCAGTTGATTGTATTCCTAATTCTATTTCTTCTTTTAGTGCTTCTCCCCTTATTCCTTCAATTATTAGTAATAGTAATCTTCCTCCATCTAAAGCTGGTATTGGAAGAAGATTTGTTACTCCTAACGATAGCGATATTAAGCAAAGTAAATATATAAAATTGTATACTCCGCTTATTTCTTACCACAATCTCAGAAATTCCAATTGGTCCTGTCATTTGTTCTATTCCAACTTTTCCGGTAAACAGCATTTTTAAGCTCTCTACAATAGAATCTAAAAAATTTGCTGTTTCCCAAAAAGAATAATAAAATCTTTCTGTTAATTTTAAATTTTCATTTGCTCTTGCCTCTATGCCTAGAATATATAGTCCTTCTTCATATTCTGTTGGTTTAACTTTTAAATCTATTTTTTCTTTATTTCTTTCAACTGTTACTAGTATATCTCCATCTGTATAATCTCTCAATGCTTTTGATATATCTGATTTTAATCTTATTTTTGTATTATTTATTTGAAGAATTTTATCTCCAACTTCAATTCCCGCAATATTTTCTGTTGCTTCTGGAAGAATACTTTCAACTGTTGTAGATACACCATTACTTGAGAAAAATGATAATCCAAAAAATACAATTATTGCAAAAACAATATTAACAGTAGCACCTGCTGCAACTATAACTATTCTATGCCATAACTTTGCTTTATTAAATGCACCTTCTTCTTCAGATCTTTCAGTTTCACCTGTCATTTTTACATAACCGCCAAAAGGTATACATCCAACAGAATATACTGTTTCTTTTCTTTTTTTAGAAAAAATTTTAGGGCCAAATCCTATTGAAAATTCTTCTACTTTTACTTTAAATAATTTAGCTGCTAGAAAATGACCACCTTCGTGTATGAAAACTAAAAAGCCAAGCAAAAATATTATTTTTACTGCATTAACTAAGAAACTCAAATTCTAAGTCCTCCTACAAAAACATTGTTAATAAAAAATAAGCAAATGGTGCTATAAAAATAACACTATCTATTCTATCTATCATTCCTCCATGTCCTGGAAATAATTCACTAAAATCTTTTACTTCAAAATATCTTTTAATACTAGAAGCTGCAAAATCTCCTATTTGTCCTATTATACTTAAAACTACGGAAATTACTCCTATAAACACATAAGAAATTTCAAGTTTAAAGAAATAATTTATAAATAATGTAAAAATCATATTAACAATTATTGATCCTAATACTCCTGCTATACATCCTTCCACAGATTTATTAGGGCTCACTTTACTAAATTTTGTTTTTCCAAATTTCTGTCCTACTAAAAATGCTAAAATGTCTGTTCCCCAAGCTGATAAAATTATATACCAAATTAATATTTTTCCAGATACTGCTCCTTCTATACTATAAGTTAATGGAATAAATACACAAAATCCAAAAATATATACGATTCCTAATAATGTATATGCAACATTTTCAAATGTGATTTTCATATTAGAAATTATTATATGAAAAAATAAAATTAGTAATAGTGTAGGCATTCCAAACTTTAATATTATATTTATATAATCCGTTGGTATAAGATGTATAATAGATATACATGCTACTGATAAATAACTTATCCACTTAATTACTTTTGTTTTTTTTGATACACAATTTATATATTCATTTATTGCAATTATTGCTATTATAGCAGTAACTATATCTATTATATATTTATTTCCAAAAGAAAATACTAATACAACTATCGGAAATCCAATCACTGCTGTTAAAAATCTTTTAATATTCATAATTTTTTATCCTTTTTATATTTTTATGAACCACCAAATCTTCTATTTCTTTTATTATATATTTCAATAGCATTATCTAAATCTTTTGAAGAAAAGTCTGGCCAAAACTTATCTAATATTAATATTTCAGAATATACTGATTGCCAAGTTAAAAATCCACTTAATCTCATCTCACCACTTGTTCTAATTATTAAGTCTGGATCTGGCATATCTTTTGTGTATAAATATTTTGGAATTAAATTTTCATTTATATCTTCAACTTTTAAACTTCCATTTTTTACATCGGTAGATATATTTTTTATCGCATTTACTAATTCATCTCTACCGCCATAATTTAAAGCAATATTAAAGATTGTTCCAGTATTTGTTTCTGTTCTTTTTACTGTTTTTGCAATACTTTCTTGTAATGGAACTGATAATTGAGATAAGTTTCCTAACACTCTAATTACAATATTTTCTGTATCTGCTTCTTTTGCAAAATCATCTAAGTAATTTTGCAATAATGTCATTAAAGTATTAACTTCTTCTTCACTTCTTTTCCAATTTTCTGTTGAAAAAGCATAAACTGTTATATATTCAAGTCCAATTTTATTTGCATGTCTAACAATTTTCTTTAAAGTTTCTGCACCTTGTTTATGTCCTAATTTAATAGGAATATTTTTTTGTTTTGCCCATCTTCTATTGCCATCCATAATAATTGCAATATGTCTAGGCATATTTTCCTTTTTCATAATTACTCCAATTTATACACTCATAATTTCTTTTTCTTTATTTTCTAACATTTTATCAATCTCTGCTACATATTTATCTGTTAATTTTTGAATTTTATCTTCTAAATCAGATTTCTGATCTTCTGTAATTTCAGAATTTTTAAGTTCAGTTTTTACAGATTCCATACCATCTCTTCTTATAGAACGAACAGCAACTCTAGCCTCTTCAGCTATTTTTCTAATGTCTTTTGCTAAATCTTTTCTTCTTTCTTCTGTTAATTCAGGAAAATTTAATCTTATAACTTTTCCATCATTATTTGGATTTAATCCAATATCTGAAGCTAAAATAGCTTTTTCAATAGCTTTTAAAACACTTGAATCCCATGGTTGAATAACAATTGTTCTTGCCTCTGGAACTGATATTCCGGCTACTTGATTTATTGGTGTTTGAACACCATAATACTCTACACTTATTTTATTTAGTATAGAAGGATTAGCTCTACCAGCTCTTATTTCTGACAAATTTTGACTAAAAACATCTATTGTTTTTTGCATTCTTTCTTCTAAATTTTGTAATTCCATAATTTACATCCCCTTTATTTTTATTTTATGATACGATTGTACCTACCTTTTCACCTTTTATAACTCTTACAATATTTTCAGGATCACTAATAGCAAATACTAAAAGTGGTATATTGTTATCTTTGCAAAGTGCTGTTGCAGTTGAATCCATAACTTTTAAATCCTGTGCTAAAACATCTTTATAAGAAATTTCATCATATTTTACTGCTGAAGCATCAATTTTAGGATCTGCTGAATAAACACCATCTATTGTTTTAGCAAGTAGTATAACTTCTGATTCTGTTTCTGCAGCTCTTAAAGCAGCAGCTGTATCTGTTGAAAAATATGGATGACCAGTTCCACAAGCAAAAATTACTACTCTTCCTTTCTCTAAATGTTTTGCAGCTTTTCTTTTTATATAAGGCTCTGCAATCTCTCTCATTTCTATTGCAGTTTGTAATCTTGTGTATAAACCTCTAGCTTCTAATGCATCTTGAAGTGCTAAACCATTCATTGCAGTAGCAAGCATTCCCATATAGTCTGCTGATGCTCTATCCATTTTATGTCCATTTCTTGCACCTCTCCAAAAATTTCCTCCACCTACTACGATAGATACTTGAACACCCATATCAACAACTTCTTTTATTTTGTCTGATATTGCTCCTACGACATCTGGATCTATTCCATGTCCTTCTTTTCCAGCTAAGGCTTCTCCGCTAAGTTTTAGTAATACTCTTTTATAGGCTATCATATTTTTCTCCTTTATTTTTATTTATGGATAAACAATATTATCCTATTATACTTTTTGTATTCTATCATAAAAAAAAATTTTTTACACTATTTTTTATAATATTTTTTAAATAATTTTGTCGTTAAAAATTTATAAATTAAAAAATTTATTTAATTATTTGATTTTATAATATTTTACTATCTTATAAATTAAAATCTTTTATTAGTTTTTCTTTAAATTCTTCTGGTATTAATCTTATATTTTTTATTTCTTTTTTAGGAACTATAACAGGTATGTAATCTCCTCTATCAGCATATTTAGGATCATTAGAAAATTCAGGTCCATTTCCAGTTCCTAATTTTCCGCTTATATACTCACATTTATATAAATATTCATCTGCATTATCATTTATTTTTCTAAAATATAATTGTTCTTTTGCTTCTACATTAATTCCAAACTCTTCTAGAACTTCCCTTTTAGCACATTCTTCAAAAGTTTCGCTTCCTTCTAAACCTCCTCCTGGAAAAACATAATATTCCCCATAAGGTTTATCTTTATTTTCACTTGGTTTTACATTAGTTCTGTGCATTAAAGCATATCCATTTTCCATTTCTATTAATCCTGCTACTCTTATTCTTTTCATTAAATTTTCCTCCTTAAAATTTAAAAAATTTTAATATATAATATCATAAATTTTTTTCTTAAACAAAAAAGGATATATGAAATTCATATATCCCCTCTATAATTTATTTTTTTATTGATAATATTTTTAATTTTATAATTCCAACAGGAGCTTGAACTTCTACTATATTATTTCTTTTTTTACCTAGCAAAGCTTTTCCTATTGGAGATTCATTAGATATTTTATTAGTACTAGTATCAACTTCTGTTGAACCAACAATTGTATATTCTATTGTTTCATCATATTCCATATCTAAAACTTTTACTATATTTCCTACTTGAACTACTTCTGTATCAATTTCTGATTCATCTATTATTTTTGCATATTTTATTTTTTCTTCTAATTCAGCTATTTTTATCTCATTAGCAGCTTGAGCATTTTTTGCTTCATCATATTCTGAGTTTTCTGATAAATCACCAAAGCCTAAAGCTACTTTTATTCTTTCAGCTATTTCATATCTTACTTCTGTTTTTAATTTTTCTAATTCCTTTTCAAGATTATCATATCCTTCTTGTGTTAATAAAAATTCTTTCTCTCCCATAACTTTAAGACCTCCTAATTTGTTTGTTACTATATACTCAAATATAATAAAATTTTTTTATTAATTTGTCAAGTTAATTTGCTATTTTTTTTGATAAATTCATATATTCATTCTTTCTTATTCTTCCACTTTTTCCACTCAAAAAACTTATGTTAACACCATCTTTCATTATTTCATTTATTATATTTTTAGAACTTGTATTTTTATATATATAACTTTCATATAATACAGAATTATCAAAGTCATTTAAATGTATGCTATTTTTCAAGTATTTTCTCGGCATTGGTATTTCAAAAAAGTCCACATTTATTCCTTCAAAAGATTTAATATTTATTTTGATTGCTTCATTAAAGTTTATAATACATGTCCTTTTTGGCAAAGTGTACTTATTTATTTCCTCTTCAGAAAAATCAAAATTAAATATAATATCACTTTTAATTAAACTTTTTTTATAATTATTATTCATATTTAAAATTATACCTTTTTCTTCATATAATTCTTTTTCTAATTTTCTAAATTTTCTTTCATCTTCTGTTATTACATTTAAGATTTTAACTTTTGAAGATATATCTTTTATATTTTCTACAACAATATCACTTATTCCATTACTTAAAAAAGAAACTTCTTGATATCCTAAATTTTCTCTTTTGCATTTGCAAATATAATCAGCACAGCTATTTGCTAAATGTTTAAATAGCCATTTTCCATCTAATATTTTAACATTTTCTTTTCTTATAAACTCCATAAAATCCTTATTATTTAGTAAATTATTTGAAATACAAACTCTATTTATGCAATTTCTTTTAATGTATTTTGAAAGAGAATCTAATGTTTTATTACTAACATCTTTAATAATTACTAAAGTTTTATTTTCATTTTTTTCTTCTCTTAATTTTACAAACTTGTCTTTTATTTTCTCCCAAAAATGTATATTTTTTTTATCTACTATCTCATTATTTTCAGCTAACTTTATATATATCAAAAAAATCACCTCTTATATCTTATATATGAAGTGATTTTAATTTTATGATTTCTTTTAAGAAAAAATATGTAAAATATTAACTTAAAAATACTGTTTCATTTAGTATTTTTGTTTTGGCTCGGGTGGTTAGATTCGAACTAACGAATGTCGGAGTCAGAGTCCGATGCCTTACCACTTGGCGACACCCGAATGTTTTTAACTTTGTATATTATATATCTATATTAACAAATTTACAAGTTTATTAAAAATTTTTATCAATTTTAAAATATATATAGACTTTTTACTCTTTTTTGTATATTATATTTATAGTGTAATTATTTAGGAGGTTATTATGTCTAAAACAATAAAAATACTTTTGGTAATAATTTTTATAATAACATTATCTTTTTGTTTTAGTTTTGTATATGCAAGTTCATCTAATGAAGAAGATGTAAACGAAGATGAAACTATAGTAGAAGATACAGAAGATGTTCCTGATACTCCTATTTCAACTTTATCTCCATCTTCAGTAACTAGTGTTTCTAATGTAAATAGTTATGAACAAGCAAATTTACAATTAAATAATATATTATCAATAATTTTAATTGCAATTGGTGTTCTTCTTATATTGTTTGCTATAGCAATTTTAATAAGATTAAAATAAAATATAAAATTAATTATAAATAA
>CANRPX010000015.1 GCA_947632605.1 uncultured Clostridia bacterium
TCTATTGCTAACGGTGTCCATTTTATTACCATTTTGCTATCTCCTTTAATAATTGTTCTGTTGTTATACTTGCCCCATCCTCTGCTTGTTTATAACCTTTCATAATACTACCAATTAAAAGTAATGCTTCTGCAATTTCTTCATCTGAAACATTATCAGGTAAGTTTTGAATCACTTGCAATGCTAATTCTTTCATTTTATAAATTCCTCCTTTTTTGAAAATAAGAATTTTTATTATTATACTATAAATCTTGTATTTTATCAATGATTTCATTTCATTTTTATTCACTTAATATAAAACAGGACACCTATAAGGTAGATGTCCTGCTTCTGTTAATTATATGAAATTATCTTATAGACTCATCACGATATTTATTTGCTATTGAAAAGCCTGTAATAAAGCTTTCTTTTTGTTTGTATCTCTGTAAGTTCAGAAAAGTCATCTAAAAATATAAACTTGATTCAAATTGTATTTATTAATCAATAATTTTATACAATTGAATAGTTACAAAATACTATAGAAAGCTATATAGTAAAGTTATATTTAAAAATTCATTTAAAGTATTGAAAAAAAAATATATTTATGATAAGTATTAATTATCGAAATTAACTTATAATTAAAGGAGAAAATATTGTTAAATATATTTAAGAGTTTCATCAAAAATAAGGCAAACAAGATATATTTTATAGTATTGTTTGTACTTTTTATAATTATTTGCTTTTACTTAAATTTAGATGACATTGCTTATAACTATTATAATTCTAAAATTGAGGCGGAAGGTATAACAGAAAAGTCTAAAACAATACTAATACAAGAGGTAATCAATCTATCAGAAAAAGAAGTAAAAGACATAAAACAGATAGACCATGTAATTAATGTAACAAATAAAGAAATGGAATCTTCGCTTCTAGGAACAATAAAATTTTATGAAATTTCTGTTGATGATTGGAAAAATGTTAATTCAGTCATAAAAGAATTAGATAATAAAGGAATAAGATGTTCAAGAGCTGTTATTGGCGATTATTATGATACTTTATTTAACAATTATGAAAATATACAATTTGTATTAAAAATTTCTGGAATACTTATTGTCATAGTTTTCTCTTTATTATTCATAAATTGTTGGAAAAATATTTTTAAAAATGAAGAGAAAAATATCAGTATTTTAAAAACAATAGGTTATAGGAATTCTAAAATAAATATTATAAAATTTAACATATTTATTGTGGTTTCTTTTATTACATTTGTTCTTTCTTTTATAACAACTAAAATATGTTTTATAATACTATTATAATTGAATTATAAGTTAATAAATTTTAGAATTATAGGAGGTAAAAAGTATGAAAATTTTAAAAAGTAGCATTATTACTATTTTATTATTGGTTATTACATTATATTTACCAACTATTGTAAAAGCAACAAGCAATACAAATGATATAATTTTAAATGAAAGGAAATTGTATTCTAACAGTATAGATAACTCAAATTCTTTGTTTAGTTTAAACAGTCAAACTGTATTAAATAGTACTTTTAAAAGATCTACTACAATACCTATAACTAGATCATCTCTTAATTCTTCAATAAATATGGAAATAACACCAGCTGGTCATTATGTGTTAGTAGCGTTATTTAAAAAAGGTTCTACAACGGAAACTATAGCTTCATCATTTACGGCTCCAGCAGGTAGAATGACTGCATATCAATGGTTGGCATCTGAATTAGGAGATAATAAAGAAATTGATGTATTTATTTCAGCAACTGCAGATGTAAATGTAACTATATTGGGATCAATAACATATTAATATATATCATTAGGAAATGTCAGTTACATGACATTTCCTATTTTTTTGGGAGGATAAATGAATAAAATAACAATAATAAATGGTTATAAAGAATATATAAAACTTAAAGAAAAAATTATTATACTAGATAATATTAATATTAGTTTTGAAAGTGAAATGATGTATGGAATATTTGGAAAATCAGGAAGTGGAAAAACTACTTTATTAAATATTATTGGTACAATAGATAATTTAACTTCAGGAACTATTACATTTGATAATCAAGAAATAAATGGCATGAAAAAAGATACTATTGCAGATTTAAGAATGCAAAAAATTGGATATATTTTTCAGGATTTCTATTTAAACGAAAATTTGACTTTAGAAGAGAATATATCTCAACCTATGTTTATAAATCCTAAATTTAATAAAAAAAGCATACAAGAAAGAAGTAACTTATTAATAGATATGGTTGGATTAAAAGAAAGAAAAAAACATTATCCTAATGAATTATCAGGTGGTGAACGTCAAAGAGTTTGTATAGCAAGAGCCCTTGCTAATGATCCAGACATTATTTTAGCAGACGAACCTACTGGAAACTTAGATAAAAAAAATGAAAAGATAATTTTTGAAATGCTAAGGAAATTAGCCAACAATGGAAAATGTGTTATAGTCGTATCACATAGTAATTCAATATTTGAATATACAAACAAAGCACTTAAATTAGAAGAAGGAAAATTAATAGAATATGAATAATATGTTTTTTATTTTATTAAAAAGAAGAATGAAATCTAATAGAAAAAAGAATATTGCTTTATTAATTCCTATAAGTATTATTCTACTATTTGTATTTTTTTCTAATTTGTTTTATTACTCTTTAGAACAATATATTAATTCTTTTAAAAATAATATTGAATTAAGAACTATATCTATTGATTATTTTAACAAAGATAATTTTGAAAATATAAAACATAAAATAGAAAAAAATGATAATATAAAAATGATTGTTAGTGAATATGAAAGGGCACCATATTCTTTGAGTTATTGCTTGCAATTAGCAAATGATAATAAAGATGGAATAGTTTTTTTAAAACCTATAAATATTAAGGTATGTCCTGAAGTTATTAAAGGAAGAAAAATAACAGATAATGATAAATATGTAGTTATATTACCAAATAAAATTTATGCAAATTCTGAAATTAAAGACATTATTCTTCAAAATGAATATACAAATTGTGAAAACTTAATAAATCAAGAAATAGATATTAAATTTGAAAATGATGTTATAAAAAAGTTTAAGGTAATAGGAATTTATGATAGTGAAATATATAAAGAAACTGAAACCCTATATGTTCCAGCAGAAATAATTAAGGAGATTAATAACGAATTAGGATATACACCGAAAAATTTTAAACTAGAAGTTGTTGTAGATAAAATAGAAAATTTAGAAAGCGTAAATAATTATATATATGATAATAATATTGTTGAAAAGAATACACTTGTTGAAGAACGTGAAAAATCTTTTAATAATGATGTATCTTTTATAGAAAGAGAAACTATTAATGAATCTAATATTTCATTAGATACATTTAAGTTAATAAAAAGCATATCTTATTTTTTATTAATTGTTTCAATTTTTCTTTTTTTGTTAATATTATTAGTAACTGATATTGATAAAGTATATTATTCTTCAAGAGAAATTGGACTTATGAGAATTCAAGGTTATAAAGAAAAACAGATTCAATTATTAACTATAATTGAAAACATTATAATTAGCATTATTAGTTTCATTATATCGTTAATATTATTGATTATTATTGAAAAAATAATATGGATTTTTATCAACAATTTTATTAGCAAAGATTACATAGGAATTACATATAATGAAATAAAAAATCAATTATTTTATATAAAGGATATTCCGTGGAATATTAATGTAATAAATATTTCAATAACTTTTATAGCAATGATATTACTTCAATTAATTAATACTTTTATAATAAATAAATATGTTTTCTCTAAAACCATATCTGATAATTTGAAAATGAAATAAATTTAAGATAAAACTATTTTCTGTTATATTATAATTGCAAACACAAAAGACAATTAGTTTATAAGTGGAGATAAGTTATGAATCGTAATTGTAAAAAGTTTATAATTGAAAAGGAAAAGGTTGTAGATATAAATAAAAAATTTCATTCTTTAGGTTTAAACAAAAAATTAAATGGTACAAAACTTTTAAATACAATTATTCGGCTTATTATATTATCTAATAATGAATTTTTTGTATTAGAAGATGTATTTGATGAAATAATAAAACTTTATCCCACTTTAAATAAGACTCAAATTAGAATGACTATGAAATATGCTTTAGACAATAGAAATGAAAGACTTTGTAAAAGAAATTTTGAAAAAATTTTTGGTTTTGAATATGATGAAAATATATTTTATACAAAAAGCTTTATTGATGAGTTTATTTATACAATTTAAATCATTTTACTTTATAAATATTTCTAAATGATTCTATTTTCAACATGTTTGCAAAAATCATAAAGATGAAAAATGTTTAAAAATGTCGAAAAGTGTAAAATTCTTTCAAACTGGCTCATATCAACAAATACAACATTTTGAAAAACAATAAAAAAAGATGAAAAAGGTTAACTTTTTCATCTAAAGTGGTGACCCCTACGGGAATCGAACCCATGATTCCACCTTGAGAGGGTGGCGTCTTAGCCGCTTGACCAAGGGGCCAAATATCAGCTATTTATTTATAACATATTTTGTTTTTTTAGTCAATACAAAGCTTAAGAATTTCCTCTAAACGTTTATCTTGTTTTGTTAAATATAAATATCCAATTAAAGCTTCAAAAGCGGTTGATTGTGCATAATCAGCAACATTAGCATTTTTAGCAACGTGGTGGTTTTCTGTATTTCTACCTCTTCTTACAACATCTTTTTCTTCATCATTTAATTTATCCATTATTCTTTCTAAAATATCAGCTTGTGCTCTTGCCTTAACATATTTAATAGCTTCTATATGTAATTTATGTGGCTTAGCATTTGAGTTATTAATTAGTTCTGTTCTAACAAATAATTCATATACACTATCTCCAACATAAGCCCAAACTAATGGTGATAATAACTTTGCTTTTTCTATATCTTTTTCTCTTTTTATAAATTCCATTTTATTTATAAATTATAATCGTAAATTATAATTTATTCCTCCTTTTTATGGTTCTTCTAGACTAATTCTTCCTAACTTACAATTTCTAAAATCATCTAAAATAATTCTAGAAATTCTTTCATCATCAGTATTTCCACCAGAGACTAATGCACCTCTTTTTTTAGCTATAAGTTGCATTAAATAATAAATTTTATTATTAGAATTTTCAACTTGAGAAAATTCTTCATTTGTTATTTTATATCTCTCAGCTAAATTCGTTTTATATTTATCATATAAAACTTTTAATAATTCATAAGCTATTTCTGTAGTTTCTAGAATATCATCTTTTATTGTTCCAGTAAATGCTAAATTTAAAGCTATTTCTTGACTTTCAAACTTTGGCCATAATACACCTGGTGTATCTAAAAGTTCTTGATTATTTTCTATTCTAATCCATTGCTTTGACTTTGTTACTCCTGGGCGATTTGCTACCTCTAATCTACTTTTTTTAGAAATTCTGTTTATTAAAGAAGACTTTCCTACATTTGGAATTCCTACAATCATAACTCTAATAGTTTTCTTTATTCTTCCTCTTTCTTTTTGTTTTCTTATCTCATCTTCCATTAAAGAGTCAATTTTCTTTGTAATTTTTTCTATTCCTTTTCCAGAATTAGCATCTGTTAAAAGTGTTGGTGCTTCTTTTGAAAAAGTCTCTAGCCATTTTTTATTAATAATTTCATTAGACAAATCTGATTTATTTAATAAAATTATTTTCTTTTTATTTTTAGTTAATTTTACTATTTCTGGATTTCTACTAGAAATTGGTATTCTAGCATCTAAAAGTTCAATTACAACATCTACCAGTTTTAGATCTTCTTCTATTTCTCTTTTAGTTTTTGCCATGTGACCTGGATACCAATTAATGTTGACTTTAGAAAAACTTTTTTCATCATTATTTTTTTGCATAATTTCACCTACTTTTTTATCTTTACATATATCTTCTATACCATTCACTTTTTAACTGGAACTTTATCATTTATCAGTTAAAAAGTGAATAGTTCTTTTCTAAACCCGTCGAATTCGACACCTTTAAAACATTTATTTTTTATCTTCTAATAATTTTCCATCTATGTACTTATAATTTAAACTATTGCTTTTTGATACAGCTGATTTTTAGTTTCTTTTTCATATAAATCTTTTGCTCCTTTTGCAACTCCTCCACCACGCTTTGCTACATTCAAATTCTCTTTTAATCCTTGTGGATGTTCTTCTTTTGCTATATCTCTTGTTGCAATTTCTCCAATATTAGTAAGAGCAACTTCTATAATCTGTCATATTATCTCTTAAAGATTCTTTTCTAAGTCCTTTTAGTTCCTTATATTCATTAGCTTTCATTCCAGACCAGCCTTTATATATTTCATTTGTTAAAAGTGCAAATTCAACTGGTTTAGTAATTCCGCCCTCTTTCCAGACATCAGTTAGCTTAAATCTATCAACTATCCCACTTAATCTTGCTTTTATCCATTCATCCGTATATCCTTTGTTTCTATAATATTCAACAGCTCTATTTACAGCAATTTCTGGATCAAATACTTCATCAATTCTTTCACTTCCTAATTTTGCCAACCAAAGTTTAAATGGCTCTGCTTTAGGACTTGGAACAGATTCAATTAATCTTAAAATTCCTTTTGTATCTAAGGTATCTGTTTCCCCTATTTTCCCATCTTGTGCTTTAATTTTCAACTGTACGATATTTTCGTACCGTTCACTTCCTTCTTTTTCTAATTTTCTTTTTAAATCTGTCCAATATCTTCATTATTTTTTAGCAAGCCATAGTTTAAATAGTTCTATTGCTTTAATATCATTCCATGCCCTAAATCTGCATCTATTCTCTTTACAAAGCCAAACTTTTCATAAAACTTTTCTTTGTTTTTAGAAGCTCCTAAATAAACTCTTAAATTTGGATTTTCTTTTTTTATTTGACTTATTTTTTCTAATAATTTATTCATTATTAACGTTCCTATTTTATTTCCTTGATATTCAGGTTTTACCATAACATCTTGTATATATAAAAAACAAATTGAATCTCCTATAATTCTACCATATCCAATAATTTTATTATCATCATAAACACTTATTGAATAAAATGTATTATCTAGCGCTTTTTGTGTGATTTCATTATCATACGTACCCCATCCAACAGAATCATATAATAAATTGAATTCATTTATATTCTTATTATTTTCTTTTAATTTAATCACATTTTCTCCTTTTTATATTATGTAATAACATATAAATAATATTTTTCAAGAAGTTTATATTTTAAGTTTTTTGCTTTTTAATTCTAACATAAAAGCAAGCAATTTTCAACCAATTGCTTGCTTTTGAAATATATAACTAACTTATAGATTATATTTTTTATTTATTTTATTCATGTAATTTACTAGAAGCATAGCCTTCCTCTATTTCTTTATTGCAATCATCTTCTATTAATTTTGCAATCTCTTCTGCAGTTTTTTCTCCATATAATAATTCTTTAATATCATTGTAAAATACAGATCTTACTTTTCTCCAAGCAGGTGCATTTCCTGTAAAATTCCAACCATTTTTAGTATTATCTATGTATTTTTGAATTTCTTTTAATTCTTCTGCATATTTTACAGCAACTTTATGACTACAAGGTATTGCTCCTGCAGAATAATCTAAACAATCCTCATTTTCATAAACAAATTTAACAAAGTCTTTAGCTACTTCTAATTTTTTTTCATCATCATTATCAAAAACTTCAAATCCTGTAAGGAATGTTGAACAAAAACCATCTCCATCTATTGAAGGAAAATTAACATATCCATAATCAATACCAGATTTTTTTATTGTAGCATTCAATACAGCATTATTTATATAAATAGCTAGTTGTCCATTCATAAATAATTCATAACAATCATTTATTTCAATATTTTCTGCATTTTTTGGAAAATATGATTTTTTATTGCAATCCATTAACCATTGTACTGCCTCTATTCCTTCTGGAGTAGTTAATTTTATTTTTCCTTCATCATCAAAGAATTCACATCCTCTACTACGAAGGATTGTCATAATATGTGTATCTCCCATTTCATTTTTTGCATACATCATCATTGGATATACATTTTCTGGTAATTTTTTGTATAAGGCATTTAAAATTTTATCCCAATCATCTAAAGACCAATTTTGGATAATATCTTCATCTGATATATATTTTTCAAGTCCTGCTGTCCTAAACATTTCCTTATTATAGCACAACGTATTTTGCATTCCTAAATATGGCATCATATAAACTTTTCCATTAAGTATACTATTTTCCCAGTATCTCTCATCAATATCTGCTCTTATTTCATCAGTAATTATATCATCTAGCGGAACTACTTTACCTGTATGAACGTATGTTGACATGTTCATATACTCTTCATATAAAACATCTGTTGCTTCTGGTGTATTATAGCATCCTATTATTTGATTATCTTCTTCTGATTTTTCAAATTGAACAACATTTATTTTTACATTTGCTTTTTTATATTGTTCTTCAAACATATTGGCAAGTTTTTTTATAAAAGTATAGCTATCATTTAAACTTTCATCTTTACAAGCTGTCATTTGTAAAACTGGTGTTTTAACAGTTATTGAAATTTCCTGCTCTTTTTCTTTATTCAAAGAGTTTTTCTTTATTAAAGAGTATGCTCCAAAGCCTAGTACCAATAATATTAATAATATTAATATTATAATAACTATTTTTTTTGCCATTATATTTTCCCCCTTTTAACCTAAAATTTCTTTTAATGCCTCAATTAATTTTTGTATATCTATTGGCTTTGCCAAATGTCCATTCATTCCTGCTTCTTTAGCTGCTTTTTTATCTTCTTCAAAAGCATTAGCTGTCATTGCTAAAATAGGAATATTTGATATTTCTTTATTTTCAAAACTACGAATTATTTTCGTTGCTTCATATCCATTCATAATTGGCATTTGTATATCCATTAAAACAAGATCAAAATATCCTGATTTTGAATTTGATAATATTTCACAAGCTTCTTTTCCATTTTCAGCATTTTCTACTAAAAATCCAAAATCCTGTAAATATTCAGTAGCAATCTCTCTGTTCATTATATTATCTTCAACTAGAAGAATCCTTCTTCCAGAAAAATCAATTTTTTCTTCTTGTTTTTCTTCTTTTTCTTTTCCGCAAATTTTTAATAGTAATTTTTTTAAATCAGATGGGAATAATGGCTTACTAATAAAATCTGTAACACCTGCTTCTTTTGCTTCAGTTTCAATCTCTCCCCAATCATAAGCTGAAAGCATAATGATTGGAGCATCTAGCCCTACAATTTTACGAATTCTTCTTGTTGTTTCAATTCCATTTAAATCAGGCATTAACCAATCTATCATATAAATTTTATATGTATCTTTCATTTGTTCTGCTTCTTTTACACGAGCAACTGCTTCTTTTCCATACATTGTCCAATCCGATTTTAATCCAAGTTGTCTTAACATGTGTGAAATGCTTTGACAAGAATCCATATCATCATCTACAACCAAAACTCTCACATTTTTTAAATAATCTATTTCTTCTATTTTTTTGTGTTCTTCTTGCAACCTTAATTTCAATGTTACAATAAATTCTGTTCCTTTTCCAACTTCACTTTCTACTTCAATAGTTCCACCCATCATATCTACAATGTTTTTAGTAATTGCCATTCCAAGTCCAGTTCCTTGAATTCCACTTACTGTGGTATTACGTTCTCTTGCAAATGGTTCAAATATTTCTTTTAAGAATTCTTTACTTATACCAATTCCATTGTCTTTGACTCTAAATTCATAAGTTCCATATCCTTTTTTAGTTACTGGTTTTTCTGTAATACGTATAGCTATTGTTCCTCCTGGTTCAGTAAATTTAATAGCATTTGATAAAAGATTTATAAGAATTTGATTTATTCTTAGTTTATCACAATAAATATTTTCATCTTTTACATCAACAGTATCTATAACAAATTCCATTTGTTTTGCTTTTACATCAGCTTGTACAATATTTCTTATGCTATGAAGTATTTCTGCTAAATTCTCTTCTTTTTCTTCTATATTTACTTTTCCGGATTCTATTCTACTCATATCTAAAACATCATTAATTAAAGAAAGCAAATGATTTGATGATTGAGTGATTTTTTCTACATAATCTTTTACTCTTTCTTTATTATCTATATGTGTTTTTACTAAAGATGTATATCCAATAATAGCATTCATAGGGGTACGAATATCATGTGACATATTATTCAAAAATGTAGTTTTTGCTCTACTAGCTTGTTCAGCCAAAGCTAAAGCCTTTTCTAGTTCATCTCTATGTTTTATTTCGAAGTTCATTGAATTTTTCTGTGAGTGATTTCTAAATATTAAAATAATAACTATAAAAATTGCAACTAGCACTGAAATAATTAATATTGTTAACATTCGAAGCATACTACTACTTTGCTCTTGATATATAGAAACTGGAACAGACATTACACAATACCAATCAACATCTTTCATCGGAGTACAAACCATTATACGCTCTTCACCTTCTAGTTTATATCTTAAGGAAAAACTTTCTCCTAATTGTATTTTATTTTTAACGTCTTCTATTGTTAAATCATTATCAATCCAATCTTTTCCAATTACTGTATAAAAATCTTCTCTTTCAAAAGCACTGCCACTTGTATTTACAGATGCTAAATAGTATCCGTCTTGATCTATAACACTGCTATATCCTCTTCCTCCATAGCTTTCTATTCTAAGTTCATCTGCTAGTGTTTCTATTTTATAATAAGCGACTGCATAAATGAATTTATTATTTTCTATTGTAAAAGGTTCTATTTTTGATCCTATTAATAACATTTCTCTTCTAGTATCTACTGCTATATTATCTGTATTATCTTTTCTATATACAAATCTATCTTTTGAAGATTTTTTGCAAAGTTCTAATAAATCTGGATTTTCTTTTACTGAATAATTACTACTAAATGTTTTTCCATCTTCAGTTATTAAAAGCATTTCTACCATTTCTACTGTTTCAGATTTTATATTTAATTGCTTTAGCATATCTGAAGTAGATGTATGTTTATTTTGTTTTATTTCTTTTGCTATTCCTTCAACATGCATCCACCTATGTTCTAATCCTGAAAGAATAGATTTTTCATCGTGTTTTGATATTTCTCTCATGTTATTAATAGAATTATCTATTAATCTATCTGTAATAAGCACTGAAAATATACGATATGCATTATAAATAACAATAACTGCAATAATTGTTGTTATTAAAATAATTAAATTCGTTCTTTTTATTTCTTTACTTTTTTCTTTTATATTTGTATCTATTTTCTTGTTTGTTTTTCTTTTGTTATTAGCACTCAATTTATATTCCTCCAATTATTGATAAAAGGCTATTATTTATCTTTAAATACTATAATTCCTATGATATCAAATTATAACAACATATAAGAAAAGTCAATAACATTTATGTTAAATTTCTATTAGTTTTTTAGGCTTTTTGAAATAAAAAAAAGTAAATATCAAAATCATTTTGATATTTACCCCAAAAATTGTTGTTTTTATATTTTTTAAAATTTATATTGATTTCTATCTGCTCTTTCATCAAATTCTCTATCATAATCTTTATTTGCATAAAACCAATCTTCTTTTTTCTTTCCATTTCCTAAAGTTCTATTTTTATTTAACAATATATCAAAAAATGTTAGCATTGGAATTATGACACCAACAAAAATACACAACATATTAGCACTGCTTGCAATATCTAAACCTCCTGCACCAGCTGCCACAATTGCTTCATATAATGCTGTTCCAAAATAAGCTGCATAAATTCCAAAATAACATGCTGCTCCAACAATATTTCTTTTTATAACTAAAATTATACATGGTAGAGTAGCAAATAAAACTGCAATTTCAACATTTGTATTTATTGGTTGTGCAAAAAAAGGCATATCTAATTGGTATAGTACTGTTGCAATTGCTCTAAAAACCCAAAATAGCACTCCTAAAAAAGTAAGTAAATAGCTAAATAATGTCATTTTTAGCCTCCTTTATAAAATTTATAAGTTATATAAAAAAAGCGTGCGATAATCACACGCTAAATTATAATTTTATTCACCATCTGTAAAATTAAATTCTTCTTTAAATTTTTCTTTAAAAATATCAAAAACAGCTGTTAGAGTAGCCTCATCATCAACACTAACATAAGATTCTTCTTCACTGTTTTCTTCTGAATCGTCAACTTTTAATATTACTACTTCTCCGTCATCCTCTTCTCCTTCTTCAACAACAGGTAGTAATACTACATATTCTTCTGATTCATATTCTATTAAATCTAAAAATTCAAATTGTACTTCATTACCATTTTCATCATTTAAAACTATAATATTACTTAGGTTATCGTCTAATTCGTTATTTTCCTCACTCATCTTTTTAATTACTCCTTCCTCTGTATTTTTTTCAATATCTAAAAATATGATATACTAAAGATTGTTTTTTTGCAATACTTTTTTTGTATTTTTGAAAAAATCTTTATATATTAAAAACTATGCTTTGTTCATATATGTTTCAAGTATATAAACAGCAGAAATTGTATCAACAATTCCTTTCTTTTTAGTTTTATTTACATCTAAAAAATTCATTGTTTTATGAGCAGCAACTGTTGTAAGTCTTTCATCAACTGTTTCTATTTTCATTTTGTTGTACTTACATTTCAATTTATGTATAAATTTTTCAGTTATTTCAGCTCTCACAGTCTTTGTACCATTCATATTAAATGGCATTCCAACAACAATTGTTTCTACATCAGGATACTTTTCAAAAATTTCATCTAATCTTTTTAATAAAATTTTATCATTTCCATTATAAGATATTGTTTCTAACCCTTGTGCTGTTATACCTAGTGCATCAGTGATGGCTACACCAACTCTACTATCACCATAGTCTATTCCCAATATTCTCATGGAATTAGTCTTCCAATCCAATATAGTATTTTACCATTTTTTCTAGTAGTTCATCTCTTTCAATTAATCTAATTAAATTTCTAGCATCATTGTGGCTAGTTATATAAGTAGGGTCTCCTGACAATATATAACCAACTATTTGATTGATTGGGTTATATCCTTTTTCAACTAAAGCTTGGTATACTTCTTTTAAAATTTCTTTTGCTCTAATACTTTTATCTTTGTCTACTTTAAAGCTCATTGTTTTGTCAATAGCCATAATTCATCCCTCCTAAATATAATTTATTTTACTTTCACTTGGATCTGCTGCATCTAGGTATTCTTCTAATTTTTTGTTTAATTGTTCAATACCTGTTCCTTTATAATATGTTGATACTACAAAGTTAATCTTTGGTGAAGCAGTTTTCTCTTCTTTAAGCTCTCTTACCTTTACTCTTTTTCCGTTAATTACTTTCTTAACTTCCATTTCTTCGGCTTCTTCAACAATTTCTAATTCTTCAATTTCAGATTTAAGAGTTTTTAGAAATTCTTCAACACTTCCCTCTTCAACTCCTGAGAAAACTATTACAAATTTAGGCCCCATATATCTTACAAATACATATTGTGAAGGTATTTTTGTTTTTACTATGTTGCTAATTTCTGTAATAACTTCATTTCCCATTTGTCTACTTGCTTTTTCATTTATTTCTTCTATATTTATAATTTTAAACATACAAACAGCTGAAGTTGGGTATTTATCAAAAGTCTTTTTAGCTTTTCCATATAAATATTCAGCTGAATATAATCCTGTAAATTTATCTACTCTAACAATTTTTTCCATTGCATCTTGATAAGACATAGTTGACAAAATTGATATAATATTGTCTTTAACAACTTCTATAATAGCTGTATCTGTTTTATCGAATGCATGCATTCTTCCACTTTCCATTATCCAATATCCTATATAGATATTATCTATATATAGTGGAAAAAACATTGCAGATTTTGCTCTACCCATTTCAACTTTTTGATAAGGTAGTTTTTCATTTTCATTGTCTATTGTTATATATTTAGGAGTTGCTGTTGAAACACTATCTTGGAATATTTCTTCATTATGCAAATTAGATAATGTTTGATGATGTATTTTATCAACATTTGTTGCTTTAATTACATATTCAGCACCATCAAAAACTACTATTGTTGAATATTTTATATCATATTTTTCTATAATTATATCATTTATTTTATTGATTTTTGCATCGACTGATTCTTCTTCTCCAACTACTTTCATAAAATCTTGCAATATTGATAAGTTGTTTATTTGTTGGTTTATGTTATTATATGCTTCAATTTTTTTCTGAATATGAAGATTATATGCAACAAGAACAGCAATTGCAACAAGCAAAACTATTATAACTACTATTACCAAGATATCACACCCCTATTTATATTTTACTTTTACTCTTAAAATTTCATTTTACTGTTATTTTTTTTCATCTTATTTAATGTATTTCCCATATTTCCTGAGAAATTCGTATTCTCATAATTCAATTGTGAAGAAGGTACTTTTGAACCATAAGTTGGTTTTCCAACTAATGGATATACCATTTCTCCTAAATTTTTCAATTTATTTAAGAATGCTTTTGAATATCCATTTATAGATACATTACAATTTACCATTGAATCTAAATATTTTGAATATGCATTTTCTTCAAATGGTATACTACAAGCTTTTACCATATCTTTATTAAATAATTCTGTCATAAAAGACATTGATGGATCATTGTAAAAAGACATTCCACCTATTATTGCTTTTGTTGTTAAACTTCTAACTTTCAATTCTTTATTTATTACAACTCTTACTTTTTCTGATTCTAATACACCTTTTGATTTTAAATCTCTTAAAAATGCTGTTAAAGGTTGTATTGTTAAAATATCCATTGATTGTACTAAATAAATTTCTTGACAACTTGCAAAATATGATGGATCGGTATCAAAATCGCAATCAATAAGTATAAGAGAATGATTTTGAACTAATGTTGATAAAATTGGTTCTGCATCTGTATAATCTTTTCCATCATTTGGAAGAGCTGTATAAACACTCAAGTTTCTGTTTACTTTTATTCCTTCAGCAAATCCTTTTTGTAATTTGCTAATTGAATTATATGCTACATTTCTTAGCTCTTCTTCATTGTTTGTATAAATATAATAAGAATTTTTATTTTTTGTCATATCTAATATAGCTGTGCTTATTCCTAAAGATGAGAATAATGCAGCTAAATTGTTTATTAAGAAAGATGTCCCATTTTTAGTTGTTCCTAAAAATGTTACTATTTTTTTATCTTTAGTAAGTAAACTATTTAAGCTAGACATTGAATAATCAATTCTTGGTTTTATACTTTCTATTTCTTTGTCTGAATTATTTTCTTCTACTGATGGTTCTTCATCATCTATACCAAATAATAAATCTTCTGTTTCTTCTTCATCTGATTCAGGCAAGATTTCATCTACTTCATCACTAGCTTTTTCAGTATTTTCTTCTAAGTCATCTAAATCATCTAATTCTGGAAGCTCTACTTCATCAGTATATTCTTCTTCGTTTTCATCAGAAACTTCTTCCATTTCTGGTAAAGAGTCTTCTTCTTCCTCTTCTACTTCCTCTACATCATCATCTATTTCTGGCAATGTATCTTCTTCATCATCTAAATCATCATCCATTCCTGGCAACGTATCTTCATCTGAATCATCATCATCTAGTCCTGGTAATGCATCTTCATCGTCATCTAAATCATCATCCATTCCTGGTAATGCATCATCTTCTTCATCTGAATCATCATCATCTAGTCCTAGTAGTGCATCTTCTTCATCATCTAAATCATCATCCATTCCTGGTAATGTATCTTCTTCTTCATCTGAATCATCTTCTAGTCCTGGTAGTGCATCTTCTTCATCATCTAGATTGTCTTCTAATCCTGGTAGTGTATCTTCTTCATCATCTAAATTATCATCTAGTCCTGGTAAAGCATCTTCTTTTACATCATTTTCTATATCATCATCTAATCCAGGTAAGAAAGAATCGTCATCATCATCTTCTTCTACAATTTTTTCTTTTTTCTTAACATCACCAATTTTTTTAACTGGTAGTATTTTTTTTACTTCTTCTTCTTTTTCTTCTTCTACTTCTTTTACTTTTTTAGTAGGAGTAGTTTGTGCTAATGCTGGATTTTTAGGTCTTACTCTTACTACTCTTCCATCTGGTAATACTTTTTTCTTATAAACTGGTTTTTCTTCTACTTTAGGTGTTTCAGTAGCTTCTGGTTGTTTTTTAGTCACTTTTTTTACAATAGGTGCCTTTCTTACTTCTTCAGTTACATCTGCAATTTTAACTTCTGTTTTTGCTGAAGAAGATTTTTTCTTACCAGCAGTTTTTACAGATGAAGGAATAACAATTGGACCAGAAATTTTATTTTGATTCATTTTATTTTCGATAATGTCTATTTTTATACCTGTTTGTTTTCTAGCTTCTCTTGATTTTAATTCTTGACTATTTACTCTTTGAACAACACCATTAACAGACATTAATTGTTGATACTTTTGGCATTCTTCTTCTAATACAGCTTTTACGTTAATAGGTAAACAGTTTATAACTATTTTTAACTGATCATCAGTATATTGTGCAGCTATACTATTAAAGCTTTCTGCGTATTTTTCTGTATTTTTACCTAATTTTTTAAAATGTGTTAATATATTTTGAATTTCTAATTCACTAACTTCATTGTCACTTTTATTGCTATAATTAACATCTTCTGCATCTATTTTGTAATATGTTTTTGCTTCTTTTTTTACTCTAGGTTTATTTATTAATTTACATACATTGTCCATGCTTCTGTCTGTACCTAAAAGAGCATTGTATACTCCAATTCCGAAAATTTTTACTAAAAATGCACTTCCTTTTGTATGCCTATCACCACATATTAAAATAATTGATGTTTCATTACCATCAATATCTTGTGCTTCATCACTAATATCATCTAGTTTTTCAAAAATAAATTTATCTATTGCTTCATAATTATTGTTTGAAAATGACTCTAAATCTTCACTTATAACTATTCTATCATAGCTTTTATCTTTTTGTATCTCTTTTAATATTGCGTTAAAATAATATACATTTTTATAAGAAAGAATCTCCTTATATTCCTTTTGGTATTTCTTAACAATTGCATCAGAAATACTCTCACTACTAACCGCAAACAATACTTTCATTCGTTAACCCCTCCAACCATTTACTACAATTGCAAATACTAATGGTAATACTTGACATATCAATAAAATTGTAACAAATGTTATTATAAGCATAAAGCCTCTGTCTCTAACATCCAATTTTCTTATACCTAATACATATTGATATATTGATCCTATCGCAATACCTACAAAACAAAAAGGTATACTATATATTCTTATTATGTTTAAAACATAAGCTGCAACTCCAAATGGCGTTGAACCATATTTTTCAATATAGTCTTCTAATTTATCTTTTGCAGATTCTTTAATTTCTACTAATTCTGTTGCTTGTTCTGATTCTAAAACTTCTTCTCCCGTAACAGCATAAGTTTTTGTGAAACACAAAAAAGTTCCAAAAAGTATTACAAAAATTAGTGCCATTATTGGTATTTTTTTTATCATATCTATAAAAAACCTCCTTTAGGTTAATTCTCTAATATTATACTACATATAATATAATACAATATTCTTAAGAAAATATCAACCGTAAATTCTAATTTTTTTCCTATTTTTTTCTAATTTTTATTCAAAATAATTTTAATCTTAATAAAAATTTTTGTCAAACCAAATTTGATAAAATATTTTATTTCCGTAAGATATTTTAGGTTAGTTATTTTAACATATTTTCAATAGCCATCATAACACCTAATTTTCCGTATTCATAAGTTAATCCACCTTGCATGTATGCTGTATATGGCTCATGTAATGGTCCGTCACAACTTAATTCTATTGTAGATCCTGGAGTAAAACTACCACCTGCCATAACTTCTTTATATTCATATCCTGGCATATCATCTGGAACTGGAACAACATAAGATTCAATTGGTGAAGCTTTTTGAAGTCCTTGACAGAATTTAACTAGTTTTTCTTCTGATTTTAGTTCTATTGTTTGAATTATATCTGCTCTTTTTTCATCAAATTTTGGACTTACTCCTTCAAATCCAAATTTATCTAACATTCTACTTGCAAAAATCATAGATTTTAAAGCTGATTTTACAACACTTGGAGCCATAAAAATTCCTTTATAGTAAGACAACAATTGATTAAAATTAGCACCCATATCTTTTCCTACACAAGGTGCTGTTAATCTTTCAGCAACCATATTTATTAAGTCTTTTCTTCCTACAACATAACCACCACTTGTAGCTATTCCTGCTCCCAAATTTTTCATTAAAGAACTTACAAACAAGTCTGCTCCAACTTCTGTTGGTTCCTTTTCTTCAACAAATTCTCCATAACAATTATCGACCATTATTATTATTTCTGAATTGATTTCTTTTATTATTTTTATTACTTTTTCTATTTTGTCAATATTAAGACTTTTTCTTTGTGAATACCCTCTAGAACGTTGTATTTCAATTAATTTTATATTTCCTTCTTTAACTCTTGATTTTATTTTTTCATAATCAAAATCATCATTTACAAGTTCTATTTGCTCATAATTAATTCCATGTTTAATTAATGAATTTTCACTATTTCCAGACAATCCTATAACACTTTTTAAAGTATCATAAGGCTCACCAGAAATACTAATCATTGTATCTCCATATTTTAATAATCCAAACAATGATATTGTTAAAGCATGTGTACCAGACATTATTTGTGGTCTTACTAATGCATCTTCTGTTTTAAAAATATCACTATATATTTTTTCTAGTTTTTCTCTTCCAGCATCATAATATCCATATCCTGTTATTTCATTAAAATCTGTTGTTGAAACTTTATTTTTTTGAAAAGCTTTTAATACTTTAATACTACATTTTAAAGAATTTTCATCAAGTTTTTCAAAAATTGGTTCTAATTCTTTTTCAACAATATTTGCTGTTTCTATTATTTTTTCACTAATTTCTAATTCTTTATACATAATATCTCTCCATTAATTTATTTTTATAACTTAATTATTATAACATTTTTTTGCTACTATGTGAATATGTCAAGTTATAAAATTTGTCTAAAATTCATATAAAAAAGTGCTGAAATAATTCAACACCTTCTTAATTTTATTTTGCCTTATAAGTTGTAACTTCAATTGTTTCTATAACAACATCTTCAAGTGGTTTATCATTTTGACTATCTGTTTGTACTTTAGCAATCTTATCAACTACATCCATTCCCTCAAAAACTTGTCCAAATACTGTGTATTGCATATATAAACTTAAATATCCACCATAATTTTTATATTGTTCAAGTAACTCTTCTGGATATCCACCTTTTTTCATATAAGATTCCATTCCTGATGAATAATTTGCTTGTGTAATAAAGAATTGGCTACCTATGCTATTTGGTAAGCTAGACATTGCCATACAAAGAGAACCTCTATATGGTACTAGACTTTCATCTAATTCTGTTCCAAAGCCCTCTCCCCATATACTTTCTCCGCCAGTTCCATTTCCTTTTGGATCTCCACCTTGAATCATAAATTCATCAATAACTCTATGGAATGTTAGATTATTATAATATCCTTCTTTTGAATGTGTAACAAAATTTTCAACAGCTTTTGGAGCTATTTCATTAAAAAATTTAACTTTTATATCTCCAAAATTTTTTACTTTAATTATTGCAATAGTTTCACCATCTTTTGGCATTGCCATTTGCTTTTCAGCAGCTTCTTTATAATTAACTACTTGAGATTTTGTTGTAGTTTCGTTTGAAACTGTGTTTGTTTTTGATGTATTTGTAGAAGTTGATGTGTTTGTAGAAGTAGTCTTTTTTTCTGTATTTTCAGTCTTTTTTGCACATCCTGTTAATATCAATAATGCACAAATTATCAAAACAACTATTAAACCAACATATATCATTTTTTTCATTTTCCATTTGTATGATATTTATTTATCATACTCTCCTTTCTTTTTATATTATTTATCAAAATATTTACTAATTTCTTCTAAACCATAAAAATCACATTGTCTAAAAATATCATAAGCAACTATTGCTACTGCATTAGATAAATTAAGTGATCTTAATGTTTCTCTCATTGGAATTCTTATTGTTTTATCTAGATATTTTTTTAAGATATCTTCTGGAAGTCCTTTTGTTTCTTTTCCAAATAACACAAATATTTCTTCCATTTTAGAATAATCTACATCTGAATAAACTTTTTTGCCTTTCGTAGTAACAAAAAACATATTATTTTCTTCTGGAGTATATTTTTCTAAAAAATCTTTAAATGTTTTATGTTCTTCAATATCTAATTTATCCCAATAATCAAGTCCTGCTCTTCTTACTTGCTTTTCAGAAATTGAAAATCCCAATGGATATACTAAATGAAGTTTTGCTCCAATCGCAGCACAAGTTCTAGCTATATTTCCAGTATTTTGTGGTATTTCAGGTTCTACTAATACAATATTTAATTTCATTTTTTGTCCTTTCTGTTATAAATACCAGTAATTATATTTCTATATGTTTTTTTAAAATCCTTTATATTATCTCATTTTCCTTTAAAATAGCATATATTTCACTAATTGGCAATCCTACAATACTCATATAATTTCCATCTATTCTCTCAACAAATTTACAGAATGAACTTTGAATAGCATAAGATCCTGCTTTGTCAAATGGCTCTTCTGAATCAATATAATCTATTATTTCTTCATCAGAAATATGTGAAAGTCTTATTATTGATTTAGATATTCTCTTATATTCTTTGTATTGTCCGTGATCTTCAATTAATATAGCAAAACTTGTATAGATAATATGTGAATCTCCTTCTAGTTCTTTAAGCATTCTAATTGCATCTTGTCTATCTTTTGGTTTTCCATATAATTTACCATCTTTAACAACAATTGTATCAGCTCCAATAATAGTTCTATCACCTTGCGTATTATTAAAAACATCTAATGCTTTTTCGTAGGCAATTTCTTTAGATTGTTCTTCTATATCTTCTCCACTTTCAAAGCTTTTTTCATAACTACTTGCAATTACTTCAAAATCTATTTTGGATAAAGATAAAATTGCAGATCTTCTTGGAGATTGTGATGCTAAAATTACTCTCATTCTCACTACCACCTTTCACTTCTAACATTATATATTTATAAGAAAAAGCTGTCAATTAAATTTAAAATTTATAATTATTGTTTTATTTTTTATACTATTATTTCTTTTATAAACTTAAGAATTTTATTTTTAAAAATGGTTATTCTAGTATTGAAAATTTATATTTACTATGTTAAAATTTCTAGTTGATAAGTATAGATTTAATTTAGTATTTAATTTTGTATTATTAGGAGGAAATTATGAACTTTAAAGAATGGGAAGGTTTTAAATCTGGTTCTTGGGAACAAGAAGTAGATGTTAGAGATTTTATTCAAAAAAATTATACACCTTATGAAGGCGACTCTTCTTTTTTATCTGATGCTACCAAAAAAACAAAAAAACTTTGGAATATTGTATTAGATTTATACAAAAAAGAAAGAGATGCTGGAGGTGTTTTAGATATATCTGATGATATTGCTTCTACTATTTCAAGTCATGATGCAGGATATATAGACAAAGATTTAGAAGAAATAGTTGGACTTCAAACTGATGCTCCTTTAAAAAGAGCTATTATGCCAGCAGGAGGAATTAGAATTGTAGAAAAATCATGTGAAGCCTATAATAGAAAAGTTTCAGATGAAATTGATACTATCTATCATAATCATAGAAGAACACATAATGATGGCGTTTTTATGGCTTATACTCCAGAAATAAGAGCAGCAAGAAGTTCACACTTAATAACAGGACTTCCTGATGGATATGGACGTGGAAGAATAATTGGTGATTATAGAAGAGTTGCTCTTTATGGAGTTGATTTCTTAATTCAAGAAAAGAAAAAAGATCTTGTTCACCTAGAACATTCAAATATAAATGAAGAAATAGTTAGAGAAAGAGAAGAACATTCTGATCAAATTTTAGCATTGGAAGAATTAAAAGTTATGGCTCAAAAATATGGCTTTGATATTTCAAAACCTGCTAGCAATGCTAAAGAAGCTGTACAATGGACATACTTTGCTTATTTAGGAGCTATAAAAGAACAAAATGGTGCTGCTATGAGTATTGGTAGAACCTCTTCATTCTTAGATATATATTTTGAAAGAGATATTAAAAATGGTATTTTAACAGAAGAGGAAGTTCAAGAAATAATGGACCACTTTGTAATGAAATTAAGAATGGTAAGATTTTTAAGAACACCAGAATATGATGAATTATTTAGTGGTGATCCTGTTTGGGTTACTGAAAGTATTGGCGGTATGGGAATTGATGGTAGAACTTTAGTTACTAAAAACTCTTTTAGAGTTTTACACACACTAGAAACTTTAGGACCTGCTCCAGAGCCTAATTTAACTGTTTTATGGTCTACTAAACTTCCAAAAGGATTTAAAGATTATTGCTCAAAATTATCAATAAAAACAAGTTCTATTCAATATGAAAATGATGACTTAATGAGAAAATACTGGGGTGATGATTATGGAATAGCTTGTTGCGTTTCTGCTATGAGAATTGGTAAACAAATGCAATTCTTTGGTGCTAGAGCAAATCTTGCTAAAACATTATTATATGCTATCAATGGTGGTAGAGATGAAAAATCTGGCAAACAAGTTACTAGCAAAATGGTTCCTGTTACTTCAGAATATCTAGATTATGATGAAGTTTGGGAAAAATTCGATAATATGTGTGACTGGGTTGCAAGAGTTTATATAAATGCATTAAATATAATTCATTATATGCATGATAAATATTGTTATGAAAAATTAGAAATGGCATTACATGATCAAGAAATCTTAAGAACTATGGCTTGTGGTATTGCTGGTCTTTCAATTGTTGCAGATTCTTTTTCTGCTATGAAATATGCTAAAGTAAAAGTTATTAGAGATGAAACTGGTCTTGCTGTTGATTATAAAATTGAAGGTGATTATCCAAAATATGGAAATGATGATGATAGAGTTGATAGCATAGCAGTAGAAATTGTAAAAATGTTTATGAATAAACTAAAAAAACAACCAACTTATAGAAATTCAAAACCTACAATGTCTATTCTTACTATTACTTCAAATGTTGTATATGGAAAAGCAACTGGTGCAACTCCAGATGGTAGAGAAGCTGGAAAGCCTTTTGGCCCAGGAGCAAACCCTATCCACGGAAGAGATACTCATGGTGCTCTTGCTGTATTAAATACTATTGCAAAACTACCATATAAATATGCTGAAGATGGAATAAGTTATACTTTTGCAATTGTTCCTAGTGCATTAGGACATGATGAAAAAACTAGAATAAATAACTTAACATCTTTACTTGATGGATATTTTGCTAAATTCAGTCATCATATAAATGTAAATGTATTTGATAGAGCACTTTTAGAAGATGCTATGGAACATCCTGAAAAATATCCTCAACTTACTATTAGAGTTTCAGGATATGCAGTAAACTTTATAAAATTAACTAGAGAACAACAATTAGATGTTATAAATAGAACAATTCATGAAAGAATTTAAGTAATCCTTCAGGAGATAATTATGGTTGGAAAAATTCATTCAATAGAAACATTTGGAACAGTGGACGGACCAGGTATTAGATTTGTAATTTTTATGCAAGGTTGTATTTTAAAATGTAAGTATTGTCATAATAGAGATACTTGGGAAATGACTTCAGATAAAACAGCCACTGTTCCTGAACTAATAAAAGAAATTGAAAAATATAGAACTTATATAGAAAATTCTGGTGGTGGCGTTACCATTTCTGGAGGTGAGCCTTTAGTTCAAGCAGAATTTGTTACAGAGCTTTTTAAAGAATTAAAGAAAATCGGTATTCATACTGCTCTTGATACTTCTGGAAGTTTTCGTATTAATGATCAAATAAAAGAATTACTTAAATACACTGATTTAGTAATTTTAGATATAAAACATATAAATAATGAAAAAGCCATAAAATTAACTGGACTTTCAAACAAAAACAATTTAGAATTTGCAAAGTACTTAAGTAATGAAAAAATACCTGTATGGATTAGACAAGTTTTAATTCCTGGATTTACAGATGATGTAACAGATTTACAAAACTTAAAAAAATTTATTGATTCGTTAAGCAATGTTGAAAAAGTCGAAATTCTTCCTTACCATAATTTAGGAAAATTTAAATGGGAAGAATGTGGAGAAAAATATGAACTTGAAGATGTTTCTTCTCCAACTCAAGAAGAAATAAAAAAAGCAGAGAGTATTTTAGGTATTTAGTTTTTTAATTATAACTAATATGCTATAATACTCTCTTTTTTACTTATAATAGTTTATTTTTTAAATTAGTTTTTTTAATACCCTGTTACTGGTAATTTTTTATTTGATACTTTTTCTTTCTGAACTACTTGTACAGTCTCTTTTTCATTTGTTATTTCAGATGTTGTTTTTACTGTATTATTAACTATAATTTCAACTTCTTCATTAAATGATATATCAACAGCTATTAAATCTTGATATAAATTATATCCTTCTAAAGTTTCTACTTCTTTAATATAATATCTGCCTGGGTGAATACCATCAATAATAATTTCTCCATTTTCATCAGTTATCAGATTTTCTTTTATAACATTTTTATCTGAATCTAATAAATTAAATTTTACATTTTTTAATTTTTTCTCACTTCCATATTCTTTTTTAGTAATCTTTATTTTAGTAATATTTTTTAAACAACTATCTTCATAACCTGTTTTTGACTCTTCATTCATATAACCTGCTATTCCATAATTTTGAGTATTTGGTATACTTGTTTTTCCATATATAACTGGTTTTGTTTCTAAATCTGCTGTAACATTAATTGAAAAATTAACATTTTCTTTTAATTCATCTATTGGTATTAATATTTTAAATTTTTCGTTTATTTTAAAAGATGTTTTTTCATTATTTTGATCATCTGTTATTTTACTTCCTTCTGGAAGTTCTCCATCAATTTCAACATTATAATTTCCATTTGTTATTAATGTATTTACTTTATAAATTTTACTAACATAATTTGAATCAAAGTTATCTGCTTCCCACTTTTCAAAATATGGTAATATAGTAATTTTATTATTATCTTTTAATGTTTCTGTTGAATTTCTAGCATCTTCAACTATTTTTAAATATGCTTTATATATTCTTCTTCCTGCTTCACTATCTACTGGTTCATAAATAGATACGTTTGCATTCTTTTTCAAAGTATATGCAGCATATTTAGTAGCAGCATAAGCTTCATCAGTATTTGCTACGCCTAACTCTTCTGGAGTTTTATAAGGATACCCATTTATAATTGCTTTCCACATATTTTCATTTTCTATTTTTCCAGTAAAATCAACACTATACTCTTGCATTCCATTTGTTCCAATTCCTGTATATTCTGGATCTAAGCAATAAGCTGGATAATTTTTTCCATCTTTCTGATAAACTACTATTGGAACTGTTCTCTCTGTTCCTAAATATTTAAAATAAGGTTCAGTAATTTTTAATAATTTTAATTCATGTCTACCAATTTCAAAAGCAAAACTATTATAAAAAGCACTTATTAATAATATAAGTAATAAAGTTATAATTACAATTTTTCTCATTCTAATTTTCTTGCTTGAAACCACAAGCAATTCTCCTTTCGTTTTTTATTTATATTCTAAAGCTTGTATACATCTCCTATATTGTGGCTGATTTTCTACACAAGTTATAAGAGTTAGTCTATTATCTTTTGTATTTTCTAAAACATTTAAATCAGTATCTTTTATAATTGTTTTTGAAGTAACAATATAAGTTTTTTTATTTTCATTATATGTATAATAAATTTCATCACCAATTTCTAATTCTTTTAGTCTTCCAAAATAATTTACATTATATCCTCTATTATGTGCTGCTAAACATATATTCCCAGAAATTTTATTGCTTTCTTCAAAATGTCCTATATACTGATCTAAAACTTCTTTTGATGTTCCTTCTGAGATTTCAGCTAATAAATTTATTTTAGGAATTTCTAAACTCCACATATATATAATTTCATTATTTAAACTTTGATTTGTTATATTTGAGGTATTATTAATGAAACTCTCGTAATTTGTGCCATTTATTATTACATCATTTGTTACCTTATTACAATTTGTCATTTCATTTGTATATTTATAATCTTTTACTGCTTTATTATTAATTAAAATAGAAACAGTAATAAAGCAAAAAAAGACTATTTTAATTTTGTTTTTCAAAAGCTTAAAATAAAATGTTTCTCACCTCTTTTCTTTATTAAATTTTAAAGTTTGAATTTTTTAGGCCAGAAATAGCCTTAAGATTTATAAATTTATTGAAATAAATTTGTACTATATTACTACCATTTTTTAGATTTGTAAAGTACTTTTTTAAAATTAAATTAAAAATTTAATACCTATAATATAATAATTTGTTATTACATTATAGGTATTATTTTTATAATCTTAAAATTATTTTGCCGATTGTATCTCAAAATAGAATTCTACGCCATCTTTTTTATTTATTACACCATATTTACTTTTATATTTTACCATAATGGCTTTTACTAAAGCTAAACCTATTCCTGTTCCACCTTTAGAGCGATCTCTTGATTCATCAATTTTATAAAATCTAGTCCAAATTCTATTTAAATTTTCTTCATCTATTTTACTTCCTGTATTAAATACAGTAACTCTTAATTTGCCTTCTTCTTTTCCCTTTTTTATTCCTATTTTGATTTTCTTTTTTCCATCAACTTCTTTTACATTTTTAATAGCATTTGTAAAATAATTTGTTACTACTTGTTCTATGTAAAAATCATCTGCATAAACATTTACAACATTTTTATCATCAAATTCTACTTCTATTTTATTTTCAGATAAAACAACTCTTGAATTTTTAATTACTTCATTTATAAGTTCTACTATATTAAATTTCTTATCATTAAATTTTCTATCTTCATATTCAAGTTTCATTAATTCTAAAAGTCGTTTTACTAATTTATCCATTTTGTTTGCTTCATCTAAAATTACATCAGCATAAAATTTTCTATTTTCTTCATCTGTATTTACATTTTCAACTAATCCTTCTGCATATCCTTGTATTAATGCAATTGGTGTCTTAAGTTCATGAGAAACATCTGAAATAAATTGTTTTCTCATTTCATCAATTTTAGATTTTGCTTCTATATCTTTTTCTAGTTCTGTATTATTCATTTTTAATTTTTGTATTGTATCTTCTAATTTATCTGATAATGTATTTATACTTTTTCCAAGTTCATTTATCTCATCTTCACTATCATTTATTCTATATTTTCTTTTAAAATTTAAATTACTCATTTCATTTGCTATATCATTTAATTCTTCTATTGGTTTCGTAAATCTTTGAGTAATAAAAGTAATTGCTATACCACCCATAATAATTGCTGCAAATCCCATAGCAACAATGAATCTGTTTGATATACTTGCACTATCTTGGATAGGTGTAATTGGCATTCTTATATAAAGGCTATAATTATTATCCAATGTAGCTTTTAAAAGCACATAAGTTACTCCATTTTTTATGTCATTTATTTTTCTAATATTAATATTTTCTTTTGCATACATAATATCTGATTTATTAAAAATACTGTAATTTACATCATATTTAATTTCATCTATTTTTCCAAATTCAGATAGATAATTTTTATTAGTAGCATAAACTAATTCTTCATTATTTAAAATAAGTATTTCAAAGCTATTATTAACAGCAATTTTCTCTAATTCTAATTCATACTTTGCTTTACTGTCTTGATTTAATATATTTGACAAATTCTCATTAATATAGCTATATGTATCTTGTAACACATTATTTTTTGAGTAATAATATAATGCTTCTAATACAGCATTATTAATTATTACAAAAAAAGCAATAATCATAAAAATAACTATACATAGTGTGAAAAACAGTTTGGCACGGACTGAGTTTAATATTTGTTTTAACATAAAATTCCCCTATTTTATTTCAAATTTGTATCCTATTCCTCTTATTGTTTGAATATGTTTTCCTTTTTTACCTAATTTATGTCTAATCTTTTTTATATGACTATCAATAGTTCTTGAATCTCCATAATAATCATAATTCCATACAGTATTTAAAATTTTATCTCTTGATAAAGCAATATTTTCATTATCTAATAAATATTTTAAAAGTTCATATTCTCTAAAGCTTAACTCAATTTGTTTTCCATCTACTGTAACTGTTCTTCCTTCATTGTCAATAACAATTCCATCATAACTTTTTAATTCTTTTTCTTCTGGTTTTGATCTTTTAAGTATTGCTTCAACTCTTGCTACTAAAATTTTAGGACTAAATGGTTTAGTTATATATTCATCAACTCCAAGTTCAAAGCCAAATAATTCATCATTTTCTTCTGCTCTAGCTGTAAGCATTATTATTGGAATTTTTTTATTTTCTTGACGAATTTGTCTTAAAACAGACCATCCATCAAGTTTTGGCATCATAACATCTAATAAAATTAAACTAATTTTTTCTTTATTTTGATTATAAATTGAAATTGCTTTTTCTCCATCTTCTGCTTCTATTATATTGTAATTCTTTTGTATTAAAAAATCCTTTATTAATTTTCTCATTCTAGATTCATCATCTACTACTAATATTGTTACATCTGCCATAGTAAATTTCCTCCTATTTTAGAACTTTAAATTTATTTACAATTAACTTATATACTATATTTATGTTTTCTGTGTGAAATTTAATCTTTTATTAATTTTTTTAATTCTTCTAAGTTTTTCTTAAAGTATTCAAAAGCTATTTCATAAGTACTTGGGTTCTCTAAGTCTACTTCAACTGATTTTAATAAACTTAAAGAATCTTTTGAACCACCCTGACTTAACATATTAATATATTTTTCAACATATCCTTTCTCACCAGATAATATTTTGCTTGCAATTACTATTGCTGAAGTTATACCAGTAGAATATTTATATACATAAAAACAACTGTAAAAATGTGGTATTCTAGCCCATTCATATTTAATTTCATCATTAATTATTGCATAATCTCCAAAATATTTTTTTACTAAATTAAAATATATTTCATTTAAATTATCTGATGTAAGGCTCTCACCTGCTTCTACTTTTGAATGTACTATTTTTTCAAATTCTGCAAACATTGCCTGCCTTACTAATGTCGCTCTTATTGTATCTAGTTGTTCATTTATTAAAGCCATTTTTCTTTTTTTATCTTTTTCTTTTTGTATTAAATAATTTGCTAAAAGAATTTCATTTACTGTTGATGCAACTTCTGCAACCATTATTGTATAATTTGCATTTATTATATTTTGATTTTTGCTTGCATAATAGCTGTGCATTGAATGTCCAAGCTCATGTGCTATTGTAGAAACATCTCTTGATGAATTAACATAGTTTAATAAAGCAAATGGATGAACACTATGAATTCCCATACTATAAGCTCCGCTCATTTTATTTTCTTTTGTATACACATCTAGCCAATTATTTTCAAAAGCATGCTTTAACATATCCACATATTCTTCTCCCATTGGGGATAAAGCATCTAATACAGTTTGTTTTGCCTCATCATATTCAATTTTTTTATTTTCAACATCTAAAGTATTTACATATACATCATACATATTTACTTTATCTTTTTCTAAAAGTTCTGCTTTTAGTTTAATATATTCATGATTTAAATATAAGTTTTTATTCATTTCTTCTAATAAAGTATCATATACTTTTACATTTGAATCATCATTATTTGTTGCAGAATCTAAAGAAGATTCATATTTTCTTAATTTACTTGAAATTACTCTTTGTTTAACTCTTGATAAATATAATTCTGTAATTGTATTTATATGTTTTTTATATAAAGAATACATTGACTCAAAAGCTTGTTTTCTAATTGATTCATCTTTGTTCATAAGATATTCAGAAAATAAAGCTGAATTCATTTTTAATTCATTTCCGTTTTTATCTTTAATACTTGGAAAATCAAATTCTGTATTTGTAAAAATGTCATAAGTGTTTTCTGATGTTGAAAAAATTTCTGAATATTTTGCTAAAACACCTTCTACTTCTTCACTTAAGATATGTTTTTTTTCTTTCATAATATCTCTAATTGTTTTTTCAAATTCTTTCATTCTAGAATCTTTTAAATATTCTTCTAATTTCTCATCACTAATTTTACTAACTTCTGGTGAAATAAAGCTTTCTGCTTCTGAAAAATCTGTTGTTATGCTTTCTGCCCTTTTAAATAATTTTATACTATCTTGATTACTCATATCTTTGTGATATTTAAGCATAGCATATCCATAAATTTTTTCATGAATTTCTAAAGCTTTTTCTAAATTTTTATAGCAATTATACATTTCATCAACACTAGATGATAATTTTCCTTTGCTTTCTTTTATTTTTTCTATTAACTCATATAATTCATTAATAGCATTTTCTAACTCTTCTTCATTTTTGAAAATTTCTTGTAAATTCCATTCTAAATTATTATTCATTTTCTATCCTTTCTTTTAATCTTCGCCAAATAATTTTTCAGTTGATTTTTTACTTTTGTAATCTTCAATAATATCATCTAAATAACCTTCTTGATAATCTGGGTCACCTTTTACATATAACATATCTAAATCACAAATTACAATATCTCCTTTTTTCAAAGCTACATGGTTATTTGTTGGATATCTTTCATCTTCTAAAAATCCAAATATATTAAAATCACTACTTTGAATAAAATCTGGCACTTCATTATCTTTAGTCAAAACTAATAAATTATCTTTTCTAGCATCTCCCCATATTATTCCTGCTGATTCTAATTCTTTATATATTTCTAATAATTTTTCATCTGTAATTTCAGCAGAATCTACTACACCAAAGTTAAATACTTCCAAACAACTACCATCTTTATATTTTTTTCTAAAATATGGCATCATTATTCTTGGATGATATGGAATATTAAATTTTCTTCTTCCTATACCTAATTTAACAATCTGGTCTCCTGCTTGTATAATAAAGCTTGAAGATCCACAAGATAAATAATTATATTTTTGTCCATTTGATACTGTTTGTAATATTATCTTTTTTTCATCTCTGTCTTCAGAAAGCATAAGATTTGCAAATTCTACATCTTTAGTATGTATCGCATCATTTAGTCCAATTATTCTTTTTTGCTCACTATAAGTCAATCTTGGAATTTGACTCATGCTTACTCTTGGAGGTTTATCTATACTTATTTCATCATATAATTTTGCCCAATATGAGTAATCTTCATACTCTTTTTCAAATCCTGGAACATCTTTTAATGCTTTAATAACATCAAAAAATCCTTTTGGATTTACTCTGCCTGAAAAACCAGTTGGAAAGAATTTATCTTTTATTTCTTCAAAATTCTTTTTTAATTTTTCTCTTCCTAAATCTGTATCTAGTAATAAAAGCACTAAAGATTCTTGATTTCTGTTACATTCTTCAAATAAAGTTTCAAATTCTTCTGCAATAAATGGTCTGCTTCCTTCTAACATAGATAGTTCTCTAACAATATCAGAAGCATCACTATAAACCCCATAACGTACTAAAAATTTTATGCTTTTTAATATATCTTCTTTTGCTTCAGGATTTCTAGATAAATACTTTATTGTACTTGGTGAATCTCCTGAATGACTATAAATCACTGGCCATAAATTTTTAGCTGTTTCCATTCCTTCTGGATATCTCATAAACACATCAAGTAATTCATTTAATTCTTCTGGTTTGGAAAGCAAAGAAATCTCTGGTATTCGTTTTGCCACTTCTCTTCTTACATTTTCATTTTCTATATTTTGTATTATTTTTTTTATGGTTTTTAATATATCTATTCTTTTCATTATTAAAAATTATAAAATATATTTACCTTTCTAAATTTATTTTACACCACTATTTTATCACAGTTTATTAGTATTCGGCAATAAATTTATTTACTTTTTGAATTTCTGTGATATAATAACAGTACTTGTTTAAGGAGGAAATAAAATTGAAATTAAATTCAGATAATCAGTCATTAGCAGAAAGTAAAATTTTACTTTTATATATATTAAATAAAGTTGGTAAACCCATATCTCATAATGAATTACTAGAATTGGTTTCTTCTATTGTAGATATGAATTATTTTTATTTTGAGCAATTTTTATTAGACTTATTAGAAGATAACTATATTTCTAAATATATGCAAGAAGATGTAGAAATCTATGAAGTAACTGAAGAAGGAATAAAAGCAGTAAATCTTACAATAGATATTGTTCCCGGAATTTTGAAATTACAAGTAGATAGCAAATTTAAAGAAAATTTAGATAGTGTTAAAGATAAATATTCAATCTCAGCAGAATATAATCATATTTCTGAAAAAGAATTTTTAGTAAGATGCAAAGTTATAGAAAATAATACTACAATTTTTGATTTACAAACTCATGCTGGTTCTAAAGAAGAAGCAAAAAGAATAGTTGAAAATTGGAATTCAAATGCAACTGAAATTTATCCTAAAATATTAGAAGATTTAACAAATGAATAAAAAAAAGCTCCAGAAAAAAGCTAATATCCATTAGCAATCTGGAGCTTTTTAAATTTATTAATTAGTCATCAAAATATGAATCACTTGTATCAGCAAAAATAATGATATTTTTCATCATATTTTCAAATTTTTCATCATTATTTTCATTCATAATAAAATCACCTCTTGTACCTTTCTTTTTAATAAGTAATTTTATTTTGTGATTGAATTATACCATTAATCATATTTTTATTAGTGTTTTTTTTGTGAATTTTAGGCTAATTTATTGTAAACAAATAAAACCACAATTTTAAGCAAAAGCTCATCATTATGGTTTTACATCATATTTTATTTTATTTTTCCAGTACTTCTAAAAGCTTCATAAAGGATTATACTTGTTGCAACTGCTGCATTTAAACTTTCTGTTTTACCAATCATTGGTATTTTTATTCTATCTGTTGCATCATTTAATATTTTTTCTGAAACACCATTTGCTTCGTTTCCAATTACAATAGCTGATTTTGAATAATTTACATCATATATACTTTTTTCTGTTTTTAAATCTGTTGCATAAACTTTTATTTTATGTTTTTTAAATTCTTTTATTGTTTTTGATAAATCTTCTACTTCTACTATTTTAACTCTATAAATTGCACCCATTGTAGATCTTACAACTTTAGGATTATAAATATCTGCAGAACCTTTAGAAACTATAATTTGTTTAATATTCAAGCTATCTGCTGTTCTTAATATTGTTCCCATATTACCAGGATCTTGGATATTGTCTAAAACTAAAAATATATTTTCTTTATAATTAATTTCTTTTTCATTATTTTCTGGTTTCTCTAAAATAGCCATTATTCCTTGAGGATTTACAACATCTGTTATTGAATTAAATACTTTTTCTGAAACATATATACAATCAAGTTTTGCGATTTCATACATTAAACTACTTGGAATGTTTCCTTGATTTTTACAATCATCACAAATAATGATAGATTTTATTTTTGCTTTTTCTATTAAAGCTTCTTCTATCATTTTTATTCCTTCTACAATGAATTCTTTAGATTCTTCTCTATACTTTTTTTCTTTAAGCTTTTTAATATGCTTTATGGTTTCATTATCTTTACTTGTAATTGTCATAAATTTCACCTTTTCCAAAATATAAAATCTTATATTATTATTTTATATTTTAATATTTTTTATTCCATTTATCAATGTAAACAATATTTACAGTTTTTCTAGAAATTCCTTACATTCTCCTAAAATATTTTTCAAATTTGATAATTTAAAAGTAATATACGGTTCTTTAGAAGGAGAAAATTTTATTCTATTTCTATATGTTTTCATTAATTTATCAACAACATCTATATTAAACTTACTATTATCAAAATAAAATACAATATTTTCCCTTTTTTGAGCAATCTTTAAAATATATTTTTCTCTTGCTAAATTTTTAATTCTAGCAATATCAAGTAAATTTTCTACTTCATAAGGCATTGCACCATATCTATCAATGATTTCATCTGTTACGTTTTGTATATCTTCTTCTGTTTTGCATAAAGCTATATTTTGATAAACTTCAATTTTTAAAGAAGAATTTTCAATATAATCTTCTGGTATATAACTTGTAACATCAAGGTCTATTTGAACATCTACTTCTTCTATTACTTCTTCACCTTTTATTTCTTTAACAACTTGATTTAACAATTCGCAATACATATCATATCCTATTTGTTCCATGTGTCCATGCTGAATTTCACCCATTAAACTTCCTGCACCACGAATTTCTAAATCTCTCATTGCTATCTTAAAACCTGAGCCAAATTCAGTAAATTCTTTTATTGCTTTTAACCTTTTATCTGCTACTTCACTTAAAGATTTATCTCTTCTATATGTTATATATGCATAAGCTTGTTTATCTGAACGTCCAACTCTTCCTCTTATTTGATAAAGTTGTGCTAATCCTAATCTATCTGCATTTTCAACGATTATAGTATTTGCATTTGGTATATCAATTCCTGATTCTAAAATAGTTGTACAAACTAAAACATTACATTTTTCATCAACAAAATTTTGCATAATATTTTCAAGTTCAGTACCACTCATTTTACCATGTGCGTATTCTACTTTTGCTTCATTTACTAATTCATTTATTTCTAAAGCTTTTTTCTCAATTCCTTCAACATTATTATATAAATAAAATACCTGTCCTCCTCTTTCTAATTCTTTTGTAATTGCTTCTTTCACAACTTCTTTATCATATTCTAATACATAAGTTTGTACAGGTTTTCTATTTTGTGGTGGTTCATATATAACAGACATATCTCTCATTCCTACAATAGACATGTGCAAAGTTCTTGGAATTGGTGTAGCTGTCATTGTAAGAACATCTATACTATTTTTAAGTTCCTTAATCTTTTCTTTTGCTTTTACTCCAAATCTATGTTCTTCATCTATGATTAATAATCCTAGATTTTTATATTTTACATCTTGACTTAAAATTCTGTGTGTTCCAATTAATATATCTATTTCTCCAAGCTCTAATTTTTTTAAAATTTCTTCTTGCTCTTTTTTTGTTCTAAATCTATTTAATAGTTCTATTCTTATTGGATATTCTTGCATTCTATTTTTAAATTCTTCATATTGTTGTCTTGCTAAAACTGTTGTTGGAACTAAATAAACAACTTGTTTTTGATCCATTACAGCTTTAAAAGCTGCACGAATTGCAACTTCAGTTTTACCATATCCAACATCTCCACAAAGCAATCTATCCATTGGCTTTGGTTTTTCCATATCTTTTTTTACTTCTTCTATACATCTTAATTGGTCATCTGTTTCAACATATTTAAAGCTATCTTCAAATTCTTGTTGCCAAGGTGTATCTTTTGAAAAAGCAAAACCTTCCATCTTTTGTCTTTTAGCATATAGTTCTACTAATTCTTCAGCAACTTCTCTTAAATTATTCTTTACTTTTGCCTTTGTTCTATCCCAATCTTTTGAGCCTAATTTATTTAGTTTTGGACCAATTTTTTCTGGACCTACATATTTTCTAATATTATCCAAAGAATTAGTAGGAATATATAAAATATCATCACCTTTGTATTTTATTTTTATATAATCTTTTGTAATTCCATCGGCTTTTATTGTATTTACACCCAAAAATTGACCTATACCATGTGCCTTATGAACAACATAATCTCCTTCTTTTAAATCTGAAAATACTGTAATAGCCTCAGCATTTTTAAAAGTAGATGAAACTTTTAATCTTTTTTCTGGTTTTGCTTCAAATATATCTTCAGTTGAAATTACTAAAAGATTTGCATCAAAAAATTCAAAGCCCGTAGAAAAAGCTCCTGGTGTGATGTTTACCACACCAAGAGTTAAGTCATCTTCTAAAAAATCTGCATATATATTTGGTATATTTTTTTCTAATAATAATGTAGATAATTTTCTACAATTTTCCGTGCTTCCGCCTAGAATTACTGTTTGTTTTCCTCTTTTAATTGCTTCTTGTAGTTCCTGAAACAGTAAATCCATTGAACTACGAAAAAAGTTGACCTCCCTATAGCTAAAGCTATATCCGTTTCTTTTTGCATGCATACTTTGTTT
>CANRPX010000016.1 GCA_947632605.1 uncultured Clostridia bacterium
CCAACATTGTATCATAAGTTTTAATTATGTGTCTTTTTATTTTCTTAAAAACGGTAATTTAATTTTACCATTTATATAAGAAAATATTTTTTTAAAAGAATTTAATATTTTCTTCTAACACAATTTCTTTAAATTCATCTAAAATTTTATCTGTTAAAAATATTGCTCCACAAGGTTTTACCACATCATTTTCAGTAATTTCTAATTTTACATTTGATCTATCTCCACTAAAAAATTTAATTGCTCCTCTTAATTTTTGTTTTCTATCTTCATCTAGATTTGAAATATTAATATTTAAAGTTCTAACTTTATTTAATTTTGTTTCTGAATTATCAATATCTTTTTCTGTAAATTCTTTAATACTTGTAGCAACAATTTTCACAGGTTCATCTTCTCTTACACTTAATCTACCTTCTACCATAATAATATTATCATTTACAATAATATTACTTGTTTTTTCAAATACACTATCAAAAACAATTACTTCTGCTGTTCCATAAAAATCTTCAACAAATATAAATGCCATTGTAGTATTTTTCTTTGTAAATTTTTTAGTAACTTTAGAAATAACTCCAACAAATTTTACTGTTTGTCCATCTTTGAAATCTTTTGATGTTCCAAATTCTTCAATTTCTTCATTCATTTTTATCATATCTAATGTTGAAATATTAGTTTGTTTTTCAATTGCAGATTTTAATTTGTCAAGTGGGTGTCCTGATATATAAACACCTAACATTTCTTTTTCTAATATTAATAATTCTTTCTTAGGCATTTCTTCTTTTTCTATAAAAGTATATTTTTTATTTTCAATTTCTTCTTCTGAATCATTCATCAAATCAAACATTGAAACTTGATTTGCTATTTTATTCTTATTATCATTATTAATACTATCTACTATTGTTTCAAAAGATGCTAAAAGTGTTGCTCTAGTTTTTCCAAATTCATCAAAAGCACCTGCTTTTATTAAACTTTCTATACACTTTTTATTTACAGATTCGTTTTTTATTCTTTCACAAAATGATGTAAAGCTTTCAAATTCTCCATTTAATTCTCTTTCTTTAACAATGCTATCTATAACTGCTACACCAACATTTTTAATGCTTCCAAGTCCAAATCTTATTTTATTATCTTGAACAGTAAATTTAGTTCTACTTTTATTTATACTTGGATTTAAAACTTCAATTCCCATATCTTTGCAATCTTGTATATATACAGGAATTTTATCTAAATTTCCTAAAAAGCTATTTAATGTAGCTGCCATTAATTCTTCTTTATAATATGTTTTTAAGTAAGCTGTTCTATATGCTACTACTGCATAAGCTGCTGCATGTGATTTATTAAAAGCATATTTTGCAAACTCTGCCATCTCATCAAAAATTTTATTTGCTGACTTAGCATCTATTCCATTTCGTACACATCCTGGAACTTCAATATTTCCGTTTTCATCAACTTGTCCATTAATAAAAACTTCTCTTTCTTTTTCCATAACATCCAGTTTCTTTTTACCCATAGCACGTCTTACAAGATCTGCTCTTCCTAAAGAATACCCTGCTAAATCTCTTACTATTTGCATTACTTGTTCTTGATAAACCATACATCCATAAGTTACATTTAAAATTGGCTCTAGTGCTGGATGAGTATATTCATTATGTCCTGGATTTAATTTTCCTCTAATATATCTTGGTATTTGGTCCATTGGGCCTGGTCTATATAAAGAAACTCCTGCTATTAAATCTTCTAGGCAGTCTGCTTTAAGTTCTTTCATGAAGTTTGTCATTCCTGCACTTTCAAATTGGAAGATTCCAAAAGTTTTTCCTTCTTGCCATAATTTATATACTTTTGGATCATTCATTTCTTCATCAAATTTTACATCTATTCCTCTGTTTTGTTTGACAAGTTCTAAACAATTTGCAATAACACTAAGAGTTCTAAGTCCTAAAAAGTCCATTTTTAGAAGTCCTAATTCTTCTAATAAAACCATTGTATATTGTGCTACAACGTTTCCATCATTTGTACATAATGGAACATAAGTATCTACTGGGTCTTTTGTTATTACAACACCACAAGCATGAGTAGATGCGTTTCTAGGCATTCCTTCTAAACCTTTTGCAATATCTATAATTCTTTTTGTTGTTTCATCATTTTCATATTGCTGTCTTAATTCTCTATTTTGTTCTAAAGCTTTGTCAATAGTAATATGAATTTCAAATGGTATCATTTTAGCTATTTTATCTACTTCTGAATATGGAACATCTAATACTCTACCAACATCACGAATAACACTTTTAGCAGATAATGTACCAAAGGTAATTATTTGTGAAACATGATCTTGACCATATTTTCTACTTACATAATCTATAACTTCTTGTCTTCTTTCATCTGAAAAATCGACATCAAAATCAGGCATACTTATTCTTTCTGGATTTAAAAATCTCTCAAAAAGAAGATTATATTTTAATGGGTCTATATCTGTTATTCCAATAGCATAAGCAACTATTGAGCCAGCTCCAGAACCACGTCCTGGCCCTACTGGTATACCAACAGATTTTGCAAAATGTATATAATCCCAAACTATAAGATAATAATCTACATACCCCATTTTGGTAATTACACTTAATTCATATTCTGTTCTATCTTTGACTTTAGAATCAAAGTTTTCTCCATATCTTTCTTTTATTCCATCCCATGTTAATTTCCTAAAATATTCTTCATGTGTTTTAAATTCAGATGGAACATCATAATTTGGAAGTTTAGTAACTCCAAACTCAAAATCAAAATTACATTTCTCTGCAATCTTTACTGTATTTTCAACAGCCTCTGGTACTTCTGAAAAATAGTCTGCCATCTCTTCAGGTGATTTTATATAAAATTCATCTGTTTCAAATTTCATTCTATCTTCATCAGTAATTTTTTTAGCTGTTTGTATACAAAGTAAGATTTCATGATTATAGCTATCTTCTTTTTTTAAGTAGTGTGCATCATTTGTTCCAACTAAAGGAATATTTAATTCTCTTGAAAGTGCTATTAATTTTTGATTTGCCATTACTTGTTCTGGAAGTCCATTATTTTGTATTTCTAAATAATAATCTTCTCCAAAAACTTTTTTATGCCAAAGAGCAATTTCTTTTGCTTTTTCTAAATCATCTCTTAAAATTGCTTTATTTACACTACCTGCTAAACAAGCACTTAAACAAATTAATCCTTCACTATATTTTTCTAACATTTCTGTATCTATACGTGGTTTGTAGTAATAACCTTCTGTAAAACTTAAAGATACAAGTTTTATAAGATTTTGATAACCAGTTTTATTTTTAACTAATAAAATAAGATGAGAATAGTCATCATCAATTCCAGATTCTTTATCTAATCTACTTCTTGGCGCAACATAAACTTCGCAACCAATAATTGGTTTTATACCTTCTTTTATGCATTCTTTATAAAAATTTACCACACCATACATAACTCCATGGTCTGTAATAGCAATAGCTTTCATTCCAAGTTCTTTTGCTCTTTTAGGTAAATCTTTAATTCTACACATTCCATCTAATAGGCTATATTCGCTATGGACATGTAAATGAACAAAATCTGGCATACTCTTCTCCTTTTCTAACTTTTTACTCATCTAATTTAACTGCAATATATCACATTTTAGCATTTTTATCAATTATATAATTATATCTTTATAGTAAATAAAAAAAGCCTCTTCTGGATATACCAGAAGAGTCCTTTTTTTATATAATTTTTATTAATTCTCCAATATCTTTTACTTGTACAGTTGGTATCTTTAAAACTTCAAATTTGGAAACTTTATCTCCAAATTTTATTTCTACAATATCTCCTACTTTTATTTCATAACTTGGTTTTACTATTTTCCCATTTACAGCTATTCTTCCATTATCTGCTGCATCATTTGCAACTGTTCTTCTTTTTATAACTCTACTAACTTTTAAAAATTTATCTAACCTCATATTTCTCCTTTTTTAAATGTAAATTCATCTTTATATTTTTCAGCTAATCCTAACCATATATCATCATCATATAGTTTGAAATATTGAAAAATTCCTTTTGCATTATCTCTATACAATTTTCCGTTTTTTTCAAGCATGATTTGTCTTGCTTCATGAAGAAATTTATATCTCATCATACCATGACCACTAATTGCTCCATAAGTTAAATTCATAAATACTGTATCTTCATTTAATATACCACTTTTGATTATTTTTTCTTTAATAAGCTCAATATCAAAATCAACTAGTCTATAATCTATATTATCTATTTTTCCATTATTAATCTCTAAAATAACATATTCTGCTTGTCCTATATAATATGGAGATACACCTGAACAACCGCAATTCATTACTAGTTTATTATTAATTTTTTCATGCCAAATTTTTTCATGTGTATGTCCAAAAATTAATGCATCTTCTTCTAAGTTTTCTGTATATTTATTAAGAAGCTCCCTATTACTTTGATGCAACTGTTCTTCAACAGATTTTGGAGATCCATGTGCTATTAACAATTTTACCCCATCATACTCTAACTTCATAGCATGAGGCAATTTTTTTATATATTCTAAATTATCTTTTGATAATTCATTATACATAAAAATAGTATTTTTAAATTGAATATTTTTCCAATCGTATTTTTCTTCATCATATTCAATAAAATACTGCTCTTTATTACCTTTTAGCACTTTATCACTATACTTTCTAACTAAACTTAATGTTTCATTTCCAAAAGGCAAGTCATTTACTTGATCTCCTAAAAAAATATATTCATCTACTTTATTTTTTTCAGCATCATTTAAAATTTCTTTTAATGCAACACTGTTTCCATGTATATCTGAAATAATTGCTATCTTGATTTTTATCACCTCGTGACGAATTATATCATTATTATTTTTTCATTTCAAGGTTTTAATTTTATCTAAATCTTCTGCAAGTATTATTTGATTGATTTAATATGTTTTGCATATTATTAATTCCATTTGTGTTTTCAATATTATTTGCTTGATTTGTACAATTATTATCGTTTCTATTTTCAAAAATTGCTGTTAAATATGCTGATATAAAAGAAATAATTGTATATACAATTGCAAGTACTAATAATTCTGCTGTACCACCTAAAGAAAAAGCAGTTATTAAAAATATTGAAAAAGCTATTCCTGCGATTTTAAATGGACATCTTATCAAAGTTTCAAATATTACAGATAAAATTATTGTTGCTACTGGAATAGCAAAAAAAATTAGCAAATTATTCATATAAATAAACCTCCATTTTTGTCTATTTTATATATAATATTCTGCTAATTTTTTTATGTGATTAATAATTTACTTCTACTAAGCATAAGCCTCTTGCTGGAAGAGTTTTTCCTGCTCTTATTCTTTCTTTACTATCAATAATATCTGAAATTTCTTCTGGTTTAATTTTTCCAATTCCAACATCTAATAATGTTCCTGATATAATTCTAACCATATTATATAGAAAACCACTTCCTGTAAGTTCTATATAAATTCTATCATCATTCTTTAAAACTTCTGCTTTATAAATTGTTCTAACACTGCTTTTGCTACTTGTACCGCTTGCTTTAAATGCTTTAAAATCATGTTCTCCTTCAAAATATTTAGCTGCTTTTTTCATTTTTTCTACATCTAGTTCAAGTGGAAAATGATATTCTAAATCTCTATAAATTGCACTTCCATGTGTAGAATTATTTATAGTATATCTGTATTTTTTAGATTTTACGGAATATCTACTATGAAATTTTTCATCAACTTCTTCAGCACTTTTTATTCTAATACTTTTCTTTAATTTTGCATTAATTGCATAAGCAAGTTTAGAAGCTTCTATATTACTATTAGTTTTAAAATTTGCAGTTTGACCTAAGCTACTTACACCAGCATCTGTTCTACCAGAAGCTATTAAGTCATTTTTTTCTCCTGTTATTTCTTCTATTGCCTTTTCAATTTCTCCTTGAATATTTAATTTATTTGGTTGCTTTTGCCAACCATTAAATCCTTTTCCATCATATTCTATTATTAATTTTATATTTCGCATTCATACTCTCCATTAACTTTTAATATACTTAAAAATTATATATCATTTTTAGTGTTTTGTCCATCAAAACCTTATTTTTCTAAGCATTTTACTTTACTTTATAAACAATTGATTAATTTTTGAAATTATGGTAGAATTAATTATATTGTTCAGATAAGAGGTATATTATGGAAAATAAAATATCAAAAAAACAAATAATTTTACTTATATTTTTACTTATAATTTTAATACTATTAGTTGTAGTAAATATATATGTAGTATTTTTTAGAAATACTTCTGCTACAAAATCTCAAGGCCAAAATGAAAATTCAGCATCATCTAAAAATATTTCAAAAAACGTTACATTAGAAAATGAAATAGATAATAACACCACTGGTAATTTTATAGATACTTCTGATACTAACTCGGTAATTGTAAATTTAACTGATGATGTTCAAACAGATGAATTAAAAGAACTTATGGAAAATTACTGTGTTGGAATTCAAAGAATATCTTTTGATGAAGAAAACTTAGAAAGCAATACTATTTTGTTATTCATTGCAAAAAAATATTTTGATAGCAACTCAAATAAATCTTCTTTAGATATAGACACAAAATATGCTGCAAGTGTTGAAAACATACATAAATATCTTACAGAATTAACAGGACATGATTATACAAATACTGACCATATTCAATCTTATTCAAATTATATTGGCTATGCAAGTAATAGCAATTCATATATATTTGGTAAAGACTATAATACAATTTCTAGAGAAAAATATGAATGTTCTGATGTTACTATAACAAGAGAATCTGATGATGGTACTTACACTGCTAAAGCAAATGTAACTAGAACTATTGACAAAGAAGTTACAAATTATGAAATAACTTTTGATTTTACTGTAAATAAAAGCTACACTTATGAAAAGTATTGTATAAAATCACTAAAGGTAAAGAATACATCCTTCTATCCAGATAATACTTTACATTTTATTGATACATCAACAGTAGAAGAAGATGAGAATAACTAGGTTTTTAAACTATGAGTGTAAAATTAATTGCAAGTGATCTTGATGGTACTATTATAGATAAGCATAATCAAATTTCTTCAAAAAATATAGAAGCAGTTAATAAAATACATAAAGATAATATAAATTTTGTTGTTTGTACAGGAAAAGCTTATTCTGTATCAAAAAAAATTTGTGACCAATTTAATGCTTCTTATGGTATTTTTGGAAATGGAACTCAAATAATTGATTTACATACTGGAAAAGAATTACTAAGAAAAGTAATTCCTAAAAATGATTTATTATTTATAATAACCTTAGCAAAGAGAAATAATTTCCATATACATATTTACACAGACACTGAAATTATATCTGAAAAATTAGAATATATGGATTTAAGAAACTTTATGCTAAAGGATCAAAATGCTAATGATTCATTATCTTTTAATATTGTTGATAATATTTTAACTTATGTAGAAAATAATGATGTTACAGCTTTTTCAATTGTAATAACAACAGAAAAAAATACACTTGTTGATTTCAAAAAAATATTATCAATAGATAAAAATATAGAATCAGTTTTTATAAATAAGCGTGGAAAGTATAGAGATAATATAATTAATAAAGATTATGAATATTTAAATATTTCTCCTATAAACATTAATAAAAATGAGGCTTTAAATTTTCTTTCTGAATATTTAAATATTTCTAAAAAAGATATGCTAGCAATTGGAGACAACATTAATGATTATGAAATGGTTAAAAACTCTGGAATTGGTGTTGCAGTACATGAAGCTTATGATGATTTAAAAAATGTTGCAACTTATGTTACATCAGCAACAGCTTCTGAAGGTGCTTTTGCTGAAGCAATTGACAAATTCGTATTATCATAAAAAAATAAAAAACCGTCTATAAACGGTTTTTTTATTTTATTTTGTTTCTTTTGAAGTATTTGTTTTCTTGTTTTTAGAAGTGTGAATTGGTTCTGTAATTAAATTTTTTATTAATATTTTCTTTAAAACATCTTCTCTAACATCTGCAATTAATGTTCCATCTTTTGCTATTGACATTTTTCCAGTTTCTTCTGAAACAACAACTACTATTGCATCTGATTCTTTTGAGATACCAATTGCAGCTCTATGTCTTGTTCCTAATTCTCTAGCTATATCTTTATCATCAGCTAATGGAAGCATACAAGATGCAGCAGCAATTTTATTATCACTAATTACAACAGCTCCATCATGAAGTGGTGTTTTAGGTTCGAATATATTAACTAATAATTGTGGTGAAATTTCTGCATTCATTAATATTCCTGTTGCAGTTATATCTTGTATTTTTATTTCTTTTTCAATAACAATTAAAGCACCTTTTTTTTGATTTGACAATTCAACTGCTGCAATTGCAATTTTATATATATTTTCTTTCTTTTTTGCATTTAAATCTTGATCTATTCCTAAAAATCTACTAAATTTATTTGTAGTTCCTAACTGCTCTAATGCTCTTCTAAGTTCTGGTTGAAATACTATAATAAGCATTATTACACCATAAGACATAACTGATGTTAAAACATAATTTAAAATTGTTAATTTTAAATATCCACTTAAAAGAGTTATAACAATTAATACTGCTATACCTTTTAATAATTGCCAAGCTCTCGTTTCCTTTAGCATTTTAAATGCTTTATAAATTAAGAATATAACAATTACTAAATCTAATACAGTAGTAATTACAGTTAAGGGACTTGTATGTAAATTATTAATTTTATCAATTATTTGCGTTTCATAAAAGTTTTCAAAAGTTTGACCTATCATTAATTACAACTCCAATCTATAATTTTTAATTTAAGCTGCTAATAAGTAAAATAATAGTGTTCCACATACTGAAAATACCATTAAAAGTAATGCTAATCCTGCTATTATTTTAGTAATTAATTTTCTTTTATCCATTTTTTGATTCCTCTTTTCTGTTTATAAATCTATATATATTTATAACATAACAAAAAAATTTTTTCAATACAAAATATTGGTTTTTTAAGTTAAGAATTTAGCATAAAAAAAGAGATTTTTTAATAAATTTTTAATTTATAAAAAACCTCTTTTTCTAATTATTTTAAATAAATAGTAGGATTTACTGCTGTACCATCTTTATACATTTCAAAATGTAAATGTTCTTCATCTGAAACCTCAAAACTTGCTGTTTCTCCGACTGTTGCTATTGTTTGTCCTTTTTCAACTTCTTCACCTTCAGAAACAAATTCTGTTGTTAAAAGATTAGAATAAACTGTTTTAAATCCATCATCATGTTTTAATGTTATTGTCAAGCCATATCTTGGATCATTTTTTATACTTTCAACAACTCCTTTTTCTGCTGCAGCAACAACAGAAGTTTTATTTGCTTTAATATCTATTCCTGAATGTGTAGTCCATTCTTCTAATGTATTAGAATAAACTAAAGTATCTATTGCAAAATCTTTTATTATTTCTCCAGAGACTGGAGCCTCAAATTTTAATTCTTTCTTTTCTTCAACACTTGATGTTGTATTTGTATTTTCTGCTACGTTTTCAACTGTTGCTTTTACAGGTGTTGTGCTAACTGTTTTATTAGTAGTATTTGATGATGTAGTTGTATTAGTAGTATTTGATGTATTTTTAGATGTAGCATTAGAGACACTTAAATCTGTTGAAAAGCTTGTTTCTTCTAGTTCATCATTTGAAACTATTTCATTTAATTTTCCTAAACTTTCTATATTACTATTAGCCTCTTCTCTTAATTTTTTATTATACATAACAAATATAGTTAAAAAAATCACCACAGATAGAATCAAAACTATACTAAAAATTCCTGCTATCCTTTTTAATTTTTCTTCTTCATAATATTCTCTTTTTCCCATAAAAACCTCCATATAAGTAATTAATTATTTTTAGTATTTACAGTTTTTATAAGATTATTCACTTATTTCCACATCTTTATAATAATATTTTAAAATTTCTTCATAAGTTTTTCCTTGTTTTGCTAACACATCACTTCCACATTGACTTAATCCAACTCCATGTCCATATCCTAATACAGAAAATTTTATTTCATTTTCTGTTATTTCAAAATTAAATTTTGCAGATTTTAAATTAAAAAGATTTCTTGCATCAACACCACTTATTTCAATATTTCCTATCTGCATTTTTTTAACTCTTCCACTATCTGTATTTTCAATTATTTTTATACAGTCTTCTTTAGTAAAATCAATTTGAAAATTAGAATATTTTTCTAACATAATTGTTACTAATTCATCTTTTGTAATTTTAACTTCAGAATTATAAGATGTGTATGCCTCTTCTCCAGAAGTTTCTACAACTTGAAAATATGGAAAATCTCCTCCCCAAACATTTAATGATAATTCTGTACTTCCTCCACTATTACTATGAAATAAAGCATTAATTGGTTGATTATCATACAAAATTATTTTTCCTTTTGTATCATTTACTGCCTTAACTATTTTATTCCAAAATTCTTCTCTTGAATTTTCTTCCCATCTTGCCATTCTATTTTCTTTTGATATCCATGCTTGACAATGAAGTGAACTATCACATAAATCACAATCCTCGTGTTTGCTACCATTTTTTATTTGATATATTGTATAAGTTCTTGCAGCAACTGCTTGTGCTTTAAGAGCTTCTAATTCAAAAGTTGCAGGCATTTCACTTGCAACTACTCCATATAAATATTCATCTAAACTTAAGGTTTCTATTTCTCCTGTTTGTTCGTGTAATAATTTTATATTACTATATTTTCCATAATCGAATTTTTCATCTGCTATCTCATTAGATGCAACTTCTTCTGTTTTAAATTTATTTGTAAAAACAACTGGCATAGTAATTACTAAAATAATAATAAAAGCTAAATAAAATAATATCTTTTTCAAAACAAAGCTCCTTTCAATAAGCTAATAACTTACTTTTAAAATCTCTTAATATTCTTTTTTCTATTCTTGAAACATGAACTTGAGAAATTCCTAAAATATTTGCTACTTGAGCTTGAGTTTTATCTTTAAAATATCTTAAATTTATAAGCTCTTTATCTCTAGAATTAAGTTTTTCTATGAGTTCTAGAATTGTTATTTTATCTATAATCTTACTTTGTTCATCATCTTCTTTTGCTAAAGTTTCTATTAATTCTTTACCTTCTTCATCTATTTTTTCATTTATTGATTCAACAGTCTTTGAAGCTTCAATTGCAACATAAATATTTTCTTCTGGCATTTCTAAAATTTTAGAGAGTTTTGTTATACACAAAGACTCTCCTGTTTTTACCATATATATTCGTTCTAATTCTTTTATCTTTATTCCAAGTTCTTTAACACTTCTACTTATTCTTATAATACCATCATCTCTTAAAAACTTTTTTATTTCACCTATCATATATTGTACTGAATATGTGGAAAGTTCCACTTCAAATTCAAACTTAAATCTCTGTATTGCCTCAATAAAACCTATACATGCAATTTGATATAAATCTTCTGTTTCATATCCTCTTCCTAAAAATCTTTTTACAATACTCCATATAAGTCCGTTTATTATTTTCTATAATTTCAGCCAATTTTTCCTTATCTCCTTGCTGTGCTTGTGCAATAAGAGTTTTCTCTCTTTCTTGCATTTTTTCCTCCTAATATGTATTTTCTAATGCTTTGTTTTTATTTATTTTTTTATTCATTGTAATTTTAGTTCCTAATCCTACTATTGATTCTACTTTAAGCTCGTCCATAAAATTTTCCATAATAGTAAATCCCATTCCAGAGCGCTCTAAGTTTCCCTTAGTAGTATATAATGGTGTTTTAGCCTCTTCTATATTTTCTATACCTTCTCCTGTATCAGAAATTTCAATCTCAATTTCTTCATCATATAAAAGAGCTTTTACTTTTACTATTCCATCTTTATTTGGGTATGCATGAATAATTGCATTTGTTACAGCCTCTGATACAGATGTTTTAATATCTGCAATTTCTTCTATTGTTGGATCTAATTGTGATGCAAAAGCAGCCACTGAAATTCTTGCAAAAGCCTCATTTGCAGATTTACTAGAAAATTCCATTTTCATTTCATTTTTAATGTTTTTCATAATTTCTCTCCTTTTTTCTTATTAATATATATTTTAATTTAAAGTTTAACCTGTCTGTTCATTTGAATAGTTATCTATAATAGGAATTATTTTTAATATACCCGACATTTCAAAAATTCTTTTAAGTTTATGATTTACATTTGCAAGTTCTAGATTTCCACCAAAATCATTTGCTGTTTTATATCTTCCAATTATTAAACCAATTCCTGCACTATCCATAAAATTTACTTTTTCTAAATCAAAGATAACTTTTCTAGGCATGAAACGTTGAATCTCATAATCTGCTCTTTTTCTAATTCTTTCAGATGTATGATGATCTATCTCTTCACTTATTTCAAAAACTAATAGCTTGTCCTCTATAAAATGTTTAACATTCAAAATTTAAAACCTCCTTTTTATTTTATATATTAAATATTCTAAAACAATAAAAAAAGCCCTTCATAAAAAAAGGACTAGTTTTGTCGTATTTTCAGAGTTTTTCGACAATATTTTTAATTTTTAAATTTTAATTTTAAACCTGTATTTCTCTTTTTAACTTCTGAATTATTAATCATAAATTCAATTAAGTTTTTATTTCCAATCACAATTAAAAGTTTTTTTGCTCTTGTTATACCTGTATATAATAAATTTCGAGTAAGTAGCATATTTGAAGATGGTGGAATAACTAGAATTACAACATCAAATTCACTTCCTTGTGCTTTATGAATTGTAATTGCATAAGCATGTTCTAATTGATCTAATTCTGAAAAAGCATACCAAGCTACTTTTCCATCATCAAATTCTATTTCTATTTGTTTATCTGTATAATCTATTTTAGAAATTCTACCAATTTCTCCATTAAATACTCCTGTTCCAGCTTCATAAGTTTTTAAATTATTTCTGTTTTCTTTTTCCCAGTAAATATCATAATTGTTTTTTATTTGCATAACTCTATCACCTTCTCTAAAAGTGATATCTCCATAAGTCTTTTCTAAAATATCATTTGTTTTTGGATTAAGTTCTGCTTGCAAATATTTATTTAATTCTTTTGTTCCAAGTTTTCCCTTCTTAGTAGGAGTTAAAACTTGTATATTAGTAAAAAATTCAAAATCTCCATAGTTTTTTAAACGTTCTTTACTTAAAGATAATATTTGATAAAGTATTTTATCTTGATTTGATTCATTTATATAAAAGAAATCATTTTCTGAATCTTCTCTATAATCTTTTTTACCAATAAAATTTATACCATTATTTACATTATGTGCATTTACAATAATTTTGCTTTTAGCTGCTTGTCTAAAAATCTTATCTAAATGAACAGTAGAAAATTCTTTTGAATCAATTAAGTCTTTTAATATGCTTCCTGGTCCAACTGAAGGTAACTGATTTGGATCTCCAACAAAAATAATTTTTGTTCCTAAAAAGACAGCTTTTACTAAATAATTCATAAGAAAAACATCTACCATAGACATTTCATCTACAACTAAAATATCACTATCTACAGGTGTAACATCTGTATCAATGCTACCAAGTTTATCTTCTTCAAATTTTCCTATTTCTAATAATCTATGTATTGTTTTTGCTTCTTCACCTGTTGTTTCACTCATACGTTTTGCAGCTCTTCCCGTTGGAGCACATAGAACAACTTTCTTTTTTTGTTCTTTATAAATATCTATTACAAACTTTATAATAGTAGTTTTTCCTGTACCAGGCCCTCCTGTAATTATACATACATTGTTTTCATTTATTTGAGAGATTGCTTCAAATTGTTTTTCTGATAATTCCATATCCATTTTGTTTTCATGTTTTTTTATCTCTTTTTTAAAGTCTTTTATATATTTTGTATTTTTACAATCTCTTAATACACATAATCTCTCTGCTATATTTTTTTCAGCTTTATAAAGCTGTTCTAAAAATACATATTCTTTTTCATCTTTTTTATCTTCTACTAAATGAATTTCTGATGATACATTTAAGTTTATAATGTTATTCTTTACTAGTTCTTCATCAACATCCAAAGTTTCTTTAACATAATTAATTAAATTTTCCTTTTCTACACAGGTATGTCCATTATAACTTGCTACTAATAAAGCATATTTTATACCACTTTTTATTCTATAATCGCTATCCATTGGTATACCAATTTGCATAGCTATTCTATCTATATTATAAAAATTAACTCCATAAACAATATCAACTAATATGTAAGGATTTTCTTGTATTTTTTCAACCGCATTTACTCCTAGAGCATCATAAACTCTTTTGCTATTATTTGCGCCTATTCCAAATTGTTCTAAAAAGCTTACAATTTGCCATACTTCCCACTTTTCATTAAATTCTTCACTAATTTCATAAGCTCTATCTTTTGTAATGCCTTTTACTTCTGCAAGTCTAATCGGTTCAAATTTAAAAACAGTTAAAGTTTCCTCTCCAAATTTATCTATAATTTTTCTAGCAGTTGCTGGTCCTATTCCTTTTATAGTTCCACTTGCTAAATATTTTTCTAAAGCTGCTGCACTTTCTGGCATTAATTTTTCAAAAGTTTCAATTTTGAATTGTTCACCATATTCTTGATGAACTACCATTTTTCCTTGAAGTTTTAAAGTATCTCCAACAGCAATAAAAGGTAGATAACCTACTACTGTTACTACCTCTTGATCTTCTGTACTAAATACAGCTATACTATAACTATTTGATTCATTTTGATATATGAATTCTTCAATTTGACCTTTTAATTCCAATTTATCCAAATATTCCTTTTTTTCTTATTGGTGGTTGTTCATTCATTGTTTTTGCAAGCTCTTGTAATAATGTCCTTTGCGCTGATGTTAATCTTTTAGGTGTTTGAACTATTACTGTAAATACAAAATCACCTCTCCAATTTCCATTAACACTTTTGAAACCTTTATTTTTTATTGTAAATTTGGTTCCTGTTTGAGTTCCTTCTGGAATTCTGTAAATCTCTTTTGTTCCATCTACCATAGGAATTTCAATATCTGCTCCTAAAGTTGCTCCTGTTATGGTTATTGGTATATCACATAATACATGCTCAGACTTTCTTGTATAAATAGTATGTCTTTTAACATGAACAACAATATATAAATCTCCTTTAGGTCCACCATTTATACCTGGTTCGCCTTCTCCTTTTAATACTACTGTTTGACCATCATCAATACCTTCTGGAATTTTTACTTTAAGTTTCATTCCTCTTTTTATTGTGCCTTTTCCTCTACAATCTGGACAAGGTTCTCTTATAATTTTTCCTTGACCACCACATTGTGTACATACTTTTTGTGTTGCCATTTGACCAAAAGGAGTTGTAACAACTTGTTTTATTTTTCCTGTTCCACCACACATAGAACATTTTTCTGGTGCAGTTCCTCTTTTAGCACCAGTTCCATTACATGATGAACAAGTTTCATTTCTATTTAAACTTATTTCTTTTTCAACACCAAGGTAAGATTCTTCAAAAGTTATTTCAAGATTTATTTTTAAATCTGCACCTTTTCTAACTCCATTTGAGCTTCTACTTCTAGATGAAGATCCTCCAAAGAAAGATGAAAAAATATCTCCTAAATCTCCAAAGTCGCCAAAATCAGAGAATCCACCAAATCCACTAAATCCAGAGCCATAAGAATAATATCCTCCACCTTGAGAACCGCCAAAGTTTTGTGGTCCATCAAATCCAAATTGATCATACATTTGTCTTTTTTGTTTATCTGAAAGAGTTTCATAAGCTTCGTTAACTTCTTTAAATTTTCTTTCAGCTTCTGCTTTATTATCTGGATTTGCATCTGGATGATATTTTTTAGCTAATCTTCTATAAGCTTTTTTTAGTTCTTCATCTGTTGCAGATTTACTTACACCTAAAACTTCATAATAATCTCGTTTTTGTGCCATTTTTTAAAAAATCCTCCTAAGATTTATGTATTCTATATTATAATAGCTATATAGAGGCCAGCTTATAATTCTGACCTCTCTTATAACCATTATATGTTCAAACTATTTATTATCATCATCATTATTGTTATTTTCATCTTCTACTTTATAATCAGCATCATAAACTGTTCCTTCTTTTGCTTCACCGCTATCAGTGGCTGTTTCAGCAGTTTCTGTTCCAGCTTGATTTGCTGCAGCTTGTGCTGTATATAATTTTTCTGATAAATCATAGAATACTTTTGTTAATTTTTCTGTTGCTTCTTTAATTGCATCAACATTTGATCCTTCTAATGCTTTTCTTACATTTTCCATTTCAGCTTCAACTTTAGATTTTTCTTCTCCGCTTATTTTGTCTCCTAATTCATCTAAAGTTTTTTGACTGTTATAAACTAAACTCTCAGCATTATTTCTAACTTCAATTTCTTCTTTTCTCTTTTTATCTTCAGCAGCATGTGCTTCAGCATCTTTTATAGCTTGATTTATATCTTCTTCAGAAAGATTTGTACTAGCTGTTATTGAAACTTTTTGTTCATTTCCAGTAGCTTGATCTTTTGCAGAAACGTGAACTATACCATTAGCATCTATATCAAATGTTACTTCTATTTGTGGAACTCCTCTAGGTGCTGGTGGAATTCCTGTTAATTGGAATCTTCCTAATGTTTTGTTATATGCTGCCATTTCTCTTTCACCTTGTAGAACGTGAACTTCAACAGATGTTTGACCATCTCCTGCAGTAGAGAATACTTGTGATTTTTTAGTTGGTATTGTTGTGTTTCTTTCGATTAATTTTGTAAATACACCGCCATAAGTTTCTATACCTAATGATAAAGGTGTTACATCTAATAATACTAAATCTTTAACATCTCCTGATAAAACACCACCTTGAATAGCTGCACCAATTGCAACACATTCATCAGGGTTAATTCCTTTATCAGGTTCTTTACCTGTTATCTTTTTAACCATATCTTGAACTAATGGAACTCTTGTAGATCCACCAACTAATAATACTTTATGAATATCAGCTGCTGTTATTCCAGCATCTTTCATTGCTTGTTCAACTGGAACTTTTGTATCTTCTACTAATTTTCCAATTAATTCTTCAAATTTTGCTCTTGTTAAAGTAACATCTAAATGTTTTGGACCAGCACTATCTGCTGTAATAAATGGTAAGTTAATTTGTGTTTGTTGCATTCCTGAAAGCTCTATTTTAGCTTTTTCAGCAGCTTCTTTTAATCTTTGCATAGCCATTTTATCTGATTTTAAGTCAATTCCTTCTGATTTTTTGAATTCACTAACTAAATAATTAATAATTGCTTCATCAAAATCATCTCCACCTAAATGTGTGTTACCATTTGTAGATAGAACTTCGAAAACTCCATCTCCTATATCTAGTATAGAAACATCAAATGTTCCACCACCTAAGTCATATATCATTATTTTTTGATCTTGGTCTTCTTTATCCATTCCATAAGCTAAAGCTGCTGCAGTTGGTTCGTTTATAATTCTTAAAACTTCTAGACCAGCTATTTTACCAGCATCTTTTGTTGCTTGTCTTTGACTATCACTAAAGTATGCAGGAACTGTAATAACAGCTTGTGTAACTGTTGTTCCTAAATAGTTTTCAGCATCAGCTTTTAATTTTTGTAATATCATTGCTGATATTTCTTGTGGAGAAAACTCATCTCCTTCTATTTTTACTTTTTCATTTGTTCCCATTTTTCTTTTAATAGAAATAACTGTGTTGTCTGGGTTTGTAACAGCTTGACGTTTTGCAATCTGTCCTACTAATCTTTCTCCGTTTTTTGAGAAAGCTACAACTGAAGGTGTTGTTCTGTTTCCTTCAGCATTAGGTATTACAACTGCTTCTCCACCTTCCATAACAGAAACGCAAGAGTTTGTTGTTCCTAAGTCAATACCAATAATTTTTCCCATATTGAAAATTCCTCCCTTTATTTTCTTTATTATTGTTTTCCTTATATTTTAAGTTAATTTTAACTTATTTTTTTCTTTAGTTAATTTATATAAAAAATTTAATAACAATATATATTTGTATTAAACTAAAATTTTATTAATTTGCTACAATTACCATAGAATGTCTAACAACTTTATTTCCTATTTTATAACCTTTTCTATATTCTTGAACAATTTCTTGTTCTCCTTTTGTGCTATCTTCTACATGACTTACTGCTTCATGAAATTCTGGATTAAATCTTTGACCTATTGTTTCAATTTCTTCTAGTCCCAAAGATTTTAATGCTTCTCTAAATTGTCTTGCAACTAATCTAACACCTTCTTGATATTTTTCATCATCTGTTTTAGCTTCAGCTGCTTTTTCCAAATTATCCATTATTGGAAGCATTGTTGCTACAACATCACCTGTAATCATTCCATAAATACTTTCTTTTTCTTTTTGACTTCTTTTTTTGTAGTTTTCAAATTCAGCAAATAGTCTTTTATATCTATCATCTAATTCATCATATTCTTCTTTTAATTTATCTTTTTCAGATTCATTATTTGTAGTATCAACTTTATTTTCCTCTACTACATTTTCTGTTACATTTGAATCTTTAATTTCTTCATTTGTTTTATTTTCTTCGTTTTCCAAAACAGTTCCTCACTTTCTATATTTTTCCATTTTTAAAATCATCATTTATCTTTTTGCTTATATATTTCATTACTGAAATAACTTTTGAATAATCCATTCTAGTAGGACCAATAATTCCAATTGTTCCAATATCTTTTCCAGATAGTAAATGATTAAATGTTACTATACTAAAGTTTTTAAGTTCTTCTTTTTCTGTTTCTTCGCCTATGTATATTTTAATATCTTCAGCTACACCTGTATTTAAAACATCTGCAACTAAATCTTTTGCATCAAGTACATTTAAGAAATCTTTAGCAACATCTACTTTTTTAAATTCTGGCATATCTATTACTTTATTTGCTCCATCTAAGTATACTTGATGTGATTCTCTTATTATTTTATTTATTTCCTCAATTACTTTTTTTATAATATTAACACCAGTTTTTATTTCAGCCATAATAAATTCTTCTAAAGGTGCATTTAATTGTTCAAGAGGTTTTCCTACTAATTTATTTCTAAAAAGATAAGTTAAGTCTTCTGCTTGATCTTGAGTAATATCTTCATCAAATTTTATTATTGATTCTCTAATAATTCCTGAATCTGTAAGAATTACTGCCATTAGAACTCTACTGCCTAATAAAACGAATTTTATATCTACAATTGTATGATTATTTACATCTGGACCAATTGTAATAGTAGTATAATGAGTTATTTCAGATAATGTAGTTGTAGCAATTCTAGTTAAATCTTCTAAGTCGTTTACTTTTGTTTCTAATCTATCACGAATTAATTCCATTTCTTTTTTACTTAATTTGTCATCTCTAATTAATTCGTCAACATAGTATCTATATCCTTTTTGAGAAGGAACACGACCACTTGATGTATGAGTTTTTTCAATATAACCAATTTTTTCAAGTTCTGCCATTTCATTTCTAATTGTTGCACTACTACATTCTAATTCTTTTACTAGATTATTAGAACTAACTGGCTCAGCAGTTTCTATGTATTCTTCAATTATAGCTTGTAAAACTTTTCTTTTTCTTTTATCTAAATCTTCTGACATCACTTTCACCTCTTTTAGCAAACCTGATGTTTGACTGCTAATATAATATACTGTTATTAGCAATTTGTCAATAGTTATTTTACATTTTTTATATAAATTCTTCAAATACTAAATTAGCTAAATCCAAGCCTTTTTTTGTTAATTTTATATTATCTAAATCAACTTCTATTAAACCTTCATCTGTAAGTTTACTTATTTCAAATCTAAAATAAAATAAAGGATTAATTCTAAATCTTCTTTCAAATTCTGAAATACTTATTCCTTCTATTTTTCTTAATCCTAACATCATAAACTCTTTTGCTTTTTCTTCTTTTTCTTGCTCTTCATGAACTTCTATTATACTTTCAAAATTCTTAGAGTTTATGTATTTATCAAAGTCTGATGTATTTGAAAATCTTTTATTATTAATATAAGAATGTGCAGATAGTCCTAATCCTAAATATTCTTCTTGATTCCAGCAATCTAAATTATGCTTAGATTCAAAACCTTTTTTAGCAAAGTTAGATATTTCGTAATGATTATATCCATTTTTCTCTAATATTTTTTTAGCTTTCCAATACATTTTTCTTTCTACATCTTCATCTAGCATTTCTAATTCTTTATTTTCAACTTTTCTATAAAGCTCCGTTTCTTCTTCTAAAATTAGAGAATATAATGAAATATGATTTGGCTTTAAGTCTATTACTTTAGTTATACTTTCTATTAATTCTTCTTTAATTTGAGTTGGAAGAGCAAGCATTAAGTCTATATTTATATTTGTAAATCCAATTTCTTTTACTAAGTTATAAGTATTTAAAAATTCTTCAAAAGTATGTATTCTTCCTATTAATTCTAATAATCTATTCTCAGTGCTTTGAAGTCCTATACTAATTCTATTTATTCCCGCATTTTTATAATCTAATAATTTTTCTCTTGTTATAGTTCCAGGATTTATTTCTATTGTGATTTCAGCATTTTCTTCTATATCAAACTTTTCTTTTAAAGTATTTAATATCTGCACAATATATTTTGAATCTATAAAAGATGGTGTTCCACCACCAATATAAATAGTAGTTACTTTTTTATTTATATCTTTATTATTTATTTCTTCAATTAATTTACAAATATATTTTTTTTGATTTTCTTCATCACAAAAAAAAGAAACGAAATCACAATATTTACATTTCTTTTTACAAAACGGTATATGAACATAAATTCCAAATCTATTCATTAATATTTCCTTTCTTTTAATTCTTCTGCTATTTCATGAATTTTTTGTAATCTATGATTTACTCCTGATTTTCCAATTGGATTTTCAAGCATTTCTCCAAGTGTTTTTAAACTTGCATCTGGGTTTTCTAATCTTAAAATTGCAATCTCTTTTAAATAATCTGGTAATTCATCAAATTTTTTTAAATTTTGAATAAGTTTAATATCATTTACTTGATTTACAGATGCATTTACTATTTTATTTAAATTTGCTGTTTCACAATTTACTAATCTATTTACATTATTTTTTATTTCTTTAGTAACTCTAACATCTTCAAAAGATAGCACTGCTCTATTTGCTCCAAGTAATGCCATAAATTTTGAAATTTCTTCTGCATCTTTTATATATAAATATGTTTTTCCTTTATTCTCTAATAATTTTAAATGCACATTAAAACTATTGCAAATATTTAAGACATATTCTGCATTATTTTTTTCTTGAAAAATAACTTCTAAATGGTATTGTTTATTTGGATCTGTAATTGAACCAGAACCTAAGAAGGCTCCTTTTACTATTGCTTTTTGAATTTCAATATCTGCATTCAATTTTATTTGCATATATTTTTCTACTAAATCATTCTTTTTTATTCTAGCAATAAAAACTTTTCCTCTTGTATCTGGTTCATAATCTATTCCTAAATTGAATAATATTTTATAAAATCTTTCTATATTAAATTCATTTTCAGTAATAAATTCTAAGTTATCATCACTATTTAAAGTATTTCCAGTCAAAATATACCCTAAAAATTCTGCTTCTAGAATTTCTTTATTCTTTAAATTATTTACTTTACTTAATTCTTCTTTAATTTCTGATGAAAAAGACATTTTCTTTATTCCTTTTTATATTTTCCTACTACAATTCTATCATTTTGTCCTAAATCTTTTTTAGAATAGACATTAATATATCCATTTTCTTCAAATAAATTTTGAACTTCTTTTCTTTGGTCATATCCGATTTCTAAACACAAAAATCCTTCATCTTTTAAATAATTTTTAGATTCTTTTATTATTTTTCTATAAAAATTCAAACCATCTATTCCACCATCTAAAGCAATTATTGGCTCCATTTTTACTTCTTCAGATAATGTTTCTATGCAGTCCCTTTTTATGTATGGTGGATTGCTTGTTATTATATCAAATTTCTCTTCATTTGAAAAGTTTTCAAAAAGATTTGATTCTAAAAAAGAAATATTAACATTATTATTTTTTGCATTCTTTTTAGCAATATTCAAAGCTTCTTTACTTATATCTGATGCATAAAAACTGCAATTGTCAATTTCTTTAGCAAGAGAAATAATAATTGCACCACTTCCAGTACATAAATCTAAAATATTTATTTTTTTCATATCAAATTTTTTTGAGATTTCTATAACTTCTTGAACTAAGATTTCAGTATCAGGCTGTGGAATTAATACGTTCTTGTCTACAAAAAAGTTTAATCCCATAAATTCTTGTGAATTTATAATATATTGTATTGGTTCATTGTTTTTTAATCTATCTACTTTTGAAAAAAATTCTTTTTCTAAAGTTTCATCTAATTTTCCTTCTTCATGAATCATAATATATTCTTTAGGTTTATTCAAAATACTTGACAATAATAATTTTATTTTTAATTTATAATTTTCAATATTATTTTCTTTTAAAGTTTGTGTTGCAATTTCTAAAGCTTCTTTTATATTCATTTTTTCTCCTTTAAAACAATAAGAAGTATGCTTACAAAGAAACATACTTCTTTTTTACTAATCAAAAATTAATTTAAGATTTGAGACATTCTCTGGTAAACTAAATTTACCCAATTAGATGAAGCTGGACAGAATCTTGTTTTCATATCTGCAAGTGTTGGTCCATAATAAAATTTTCCACCTGGAAATAAGTAATTATTATGTAATGTTTCTGCTGCTTTTTCTAATCCACTTTCTACTGATTCAAATCTAATCAATCCACTACCAGACATTAGACTTATATAGTTATGTGTATTTCTGTGATTTGAAGCAATTGACCATCCTGATTCAGCAGAAATTAATCCGCAAAAGAAAATTTCATTTAGGCTATATTTCTCACATATATCATATATTAATCCAGCATTTTCTTCAAAGAAGTTTGATGTATCTTCTTCTACTCCAGAAATTAATGTTATAAAATCTTCTCTTGACAAGCCTGTCCTTACAGTTAAATCCATATCTTTTGAAATAGTAACTTCTTCAATTGGTGTTGTAACAACTTCTGGCTCTGGTTCTTGAGCAGGCTCTGGTTTTTCTTGTATTATTTCAACATTAGGTTTATCTGAAAGAATAACTTGTATTGTTTCTCTTGGTGCAGAAGATCTTGAACTAATAGTTGAATTTCTAGTAGAAGTGTTTGAATAATTTGATTCATTTTCTATATTTTGTACTTCGTTTTCTGTTTGTGTATTTTGAGCTTGTACATTATTTAAATTTTCTTCATTCTCTTTTTGTTTATTTGCAATAACTATTCCTATTACAATTAATACTATTATAGCTAATAAAATTAATAACAAAGTTGAAACCTTAACTGATATTAGCGTTTTTCTTCCGTTTGATTCGTTCATAATATTTCCTTTCTTGTTACTCGAAATATTATAAACCAAATTAAAAAAAAAATCAATATGTCAATAGCAAAATTTAATATAAAAAGCACCAGAGCCAGCCAAAAAGGCTGGCTCTGGTAGTTGGAGCTGATCGGATTAGAGTTCCTGATAGGTATACCAGCTCGCCTCGGAATAGAGCATATCCAGAGTAGCGATAAGGTCTTCTGCAATGATAACCTTTTCACGTTCCTGGCTGCTAATCTCGAAGTCCAAAGACTTGATGCGCTGGTCCAGCTCAGGAGAGAACTTGATATACTTGTAGGTATTTGCTGCCAAGTCCTCCGGGTATGCTTTTTTCAGGCCTTCCAGAACATACTGGTCAAACCAGTCACCGTCAAGCACCAATCCAGTGCTCTCATGCACTTTACCGCAGAGATAGATAAATCCCATCTCTTCGAACAGAGCGATTTGCTCACGAAGCTGACTACCATCTAAGGTAATGCTGCGATTGTGATGAACCACAAAGCGGTCATCAAACCGATGTGTGACATCCACCATTTCCTCGCGCAGAACACGATCCAGGCAGATGTCCTGAAGCATGTGGATGCGAAGGTCATGATAGTGCCGATGCCCATAGTTGTGCCGATCGAACTCGTTCAGAGAAGTATCCTCGCCGATAACGCATTTCATATATCCCCATGCGAGATTGTGGCGAATTCTTTCTCCGGCCGTTTCTTTCGACAGTTCCTTCAAGGTCTTGGCGGAAGGAAATTCCATCCAAGAAACACCGGTGGTATTGGGTGTCCTCTCAAAATGGCTCATCTGACGAGGGCCAACGTAGCCCCTGATGGCATCTGGAAGAAGGACAAACGGTATCCGATCAATGAACTGCTTTTTGAACCCCTCGTTGTCGTAGCTAAGTCTGCTAGCAAGTTGCATCGCAAACAAAGCAGCATGCTGTCTAGTAATCATAAAAGCACCTCCATTCATTTTTTTATTCTCATCGCCTATTTTACATAGTATTGATGAGCGAGCTTTTTGCTCCTTTGTTTTATGATTACGCCACTTTTATTATATCATAATTTACATAATTTTTCAAATTTTGAATAGTGTATTTTCTATGATTTTGAAAATAAAAAAGCCCCACGTTCAAGCCGTAAGTGAAAAGAATTTTTATGGACCTGTACTCACACAGGTGGGTGCCGTCCTAAATACTCCTGGGTTTCTTACTATAATAGATGTAAGCATACACGCCATATTCAGAGATGAGGCTCCCTTATCCAAAACTTTGTAGGTTCTAAAAATTCTGCCTATACGCACTACGCAGGGAAAAATCAATATTAAATTGTTTTTATTGTATTTCTATATTAACATATAGTAACTTTAGTTTCAAATTTAATTTTTGCCAATTTATTTGATTATTAAATGCATTATATGTTTATCTTTATCTATCTTATTTTTTCATATCTTTTTCTTATAAAGATATTGCTTGCTAATGATTTTTTTATATGTTATAATGAATATGTTGAGGATTTTTTACAGAATCCTCTTTTTTATTTTTATTATTGTTTTATTTTGTCTAATATATACTATCTAAAATCTGGAACATACTGTTCTTCATTTTCTTCTAAATCTTGCATATATCCATTTTCTAATTTTAATTTATCAATAAAGTTTTCTATTTCTTTATGTTCTTCTAATGTCAATTTTCTATTTATATCTTCTGTTTCATTTGCTTTATTTGTTGGAAAATATTGTGACATTATACTTACATAAACATTTTTGTTAATATTTTTATGTATCCACTTTAAAATCATTTTTGTATTTTGTAAGTGATTTGGTAAAATTAAGTGACGTATGATTAAACCACTTTTTATATTTCCATTTTCATCAAATTTGGGAATTCCAACTTGATTATACATTTCTAATATTGCTAATTTTGCAATATCAAAATAATTTGAAACTCCTGATAATTTTTTTCCAAGTTCATTATAATAATATTTAATGTCTGGCAAATATACATCTATGTAGCCTTCTAAAAGTTTAATAGTTTCAACCTTTTCATATCCACTAGAATTATAAATTATAGGAATTTTAAGTCCATGTTTTCTTGCAATTTTAATTGCTTCTATTATTTGTGGAACATACATTACACCAGTAATCAAATTAATATTATTTGCATTTAAATTTTGTAATTTTATAAAATTATCTGCCAACTCTTGAACTGTTATTTCTTCGCCAAGTAATCCTTGACTTATTTTATAATTTTGACAATATTTGCAACTCATATTACATCCTGAAAAGAAAACAGTTCCAGAACCATTTTTTCCACTTATACAAGGTTCTTCAAAATAATGTAATTTGGTAAGTGCTATTTTTACTTTGCTACCAGCCTTGCATCTTCCCAGTTTTCCTTCTATTCTATTTACTTTACAATTATGTGGACATAATTCACATTTTTTTAATAATTCTTTGTAATCCATATATAACCTTTAATATTTCATTTTTAAAAAGCAAATTTTAAAATATTATAACACCAAAAAAACAAAATTATCAATATGTATTTACTCTTTAATCTCTCTAGCTAGTTTTCCAATAGCTTTTGTTTCTATTCTAGACACATAAGAACGACTTATATTCATCATTTTAGCAATTTCTTTTTGAGTTTTAGGCTTTTTTCCATTTAATCCAAATCTTAACTCGATAATAATTTTCTCTCGTTCTTTAAGTATTTTTTTCATTTTTTCATATAAAGTTTTTATTTTAAATTTTAAATCAACTTCCTCTTCTACATTTCTTTCGTTATTCTCTAGCACTTCTTGAAGAGTTACTTCATTATCATCCTTATCTTTACCAATAGGCTCATTTAAATATACATCATAAGCTCTTTTTTTATTTGTTCTTAAATACATAAGGATTTCATTTTCTATACATTTTGCTACATAAGTAGCCAATTTGAAGTTTTTATCTACATCAAAACTATTTATTCCTTTTATTAGTCCTATACTGCCTATTGAAATTAAATCATCTTGATCAACATTAGTTGAAGCATATTTTTTAGAAACATGTGCAACTAGTCTTAAATTTCTTTCTATTAAAATATTTCTAGCATCTATATCTCCTTTTTTCATTCTTTCTAAATAAATTTTTTCCTCTTCTTGGGAAAGCGGTTCAGGAAATAAATTGCTACTTTGTATATAGCCAACACCAAATGCTACTTGAGCAAAAGTTAAAAATTCTAAAAAAGCAAACATTTAAGATACCTCCCAAATACACTTATAAATTAGTATATGTTGCTTTTTTATATTAGTGCCTGGCTTATAAAAAATAATTTATGCTACTATTTCTTTTAATCCCATTTTTCTTAATTCTTTTGCATGATTTATAGAAATTTCTGTTATAGTACCACTTGAAATTCTAGCAATTTCTTTCAAAACTTCTTCTTCATCTAATAATTTGACTTTTGTTTTTGTTTTTCCATTAATAACATCTTTACTTACATAATAATTATAATCACCTTTAGCTGCTATACTTGCCAAATGAGTTACACATAATACTTGATGATTTTTTGAAATTTGTTTCATTTTTTCTCCAGTAGAATTTGCAGCTACCCCACTTATTCCAGTATCTATTTCATCAAATATTATTACTGGTATTTTATCTACTTCTGTTAATACATTTTTAATTGCTAACATTATTCTTGACATTTCTCCTCCAGATGCAATTTTTATAAGTGATTTTGCTTCTTCACCAATATTTGTAGATATCAAGAATTCCACTTTATCTAAACCATTTGTGTTAAAATTATTATTATCAGAAAATTGTATTTTAATACTAAAGTTAGCATTCTTCATTTCTAAATCATTCAATTCATTATTAATTTTTGTACTTAATTCTTTTGAAAATTTAATTCTGATATCATGCATTTTTTTTGATAAATTAAACATTTCATTTTCTGTCTCATTTAATTTATTTTTTAAATCTGATATATAACTATCTAAATTTTGTATTTCAAAAATTTCTTTATTAATTTCTTCTTTATATTTTAAAATTTCAGAAATATTATTTCCATATTTTCTTTTCAAAGAATTAATTAAATCTAATCTTTCTTCTATTTCATATTGTTCTTTTTCATCATAATATACATCTTCTATATATTCTTCTAAATCTCTTCCAACTTCTTGTATTTCATAATATGCATCTTTTAACCTTTGTTCTGCTTTTGAATAATTTTCATTATATTCTTCAATTTTTCCTAAAGACTTTATTACAGAATTCATAGCATCTATAATTGTATTATTTATTTGAATTTCTGATTCTTGTAAATTATTACTTATTTTTTCTGATGCCATCATAATTTTTCTTCTTGTTTCTAAATCATCTTCTTCTCCTTCTTTTAACTTTGCTTCTTCTATTTCATTTATTTGATAATTTAATAAATCTAATTTTCTCTGTTTTTCTCTTTCATCACCATAATTATTATTTAATTCAATTTTTATTTTTTGATATTCATTAAATAAATCTTTATATTTTTCTTTTATTTCTTTCATTTCATTTCCAGAATAGTCATCTAATAGACTTATATGTGTTGAAATATCTAGCAAAGATTGATTTTCATTTTGACCATGAATATCTATAATATTACACATAAAGTTTTTTAGTTCTGTAACAGTAACCAATCTTCCATTTATTTTGCAAATGTTTTTACCACTAATGTTTATTTCTCTTGAAACTACTGCCATATCATCTTCAAAATTATGGTTTGGTAAGTAAAAACAAGCTTCAACAAAAGAATTTTTTTCTCCGCTTCTAATCATCTCTTTAGAAAATCTTCCACCAGATAATATTTGAAATGATTCTATTATAAGAGTTTTTCCAGCTCCAGTTTCTCCTGTTAAAACATTAAAACCTTCATTTAAATTTATTGTAACATCATCTATAATTCCTATATTTTTAATGTGTAAAGTATTTATCATAAAAAACACCTCTTATTATATTTATTTAATCTTACAAGATTATTTATATTTTGCGAATATATGTTCGGTATAATTATTATAACTCTTTTTAAAAAAATGTCAATACATTTGTTCGCTTTTTTGTAAAAAGATAAAGAGGCCATCCGCAAGTCTTTCGACTGCCTCGGCCTCAATCTCCTATTCCACATACTGTCTGATAACGCACTTCGCACGTTTATCGCAGGTATCACAGTTTTTATTTCCGAAATTGCATTCCGGTTTTAGTGATTTCTGCTGTGCATAAAACCGCTTTCTCTCTTCTTTTTCTCTTTCGAAATCATCTTCGATAATCGGGTATGTGCTCATATTGTCGCTCCTCTCTAGGAATATTATATTAAGGGTACAGATATATTATACCATAATTTACATAATTTGCAAAGAGAAGCTTCAAATACGTTTTTTTACTTTTAATATCCTAATTCTTTGAATTTTAAAACTAATTCATTCATTGCTAAATCTCTATGATTATGTACAGAAGCATATTCTTTTTCTTCCATATCTCCCATTGGTTTATCAAATCCATCTGGTATAAATACTGGTCCATACGTTAATCCACCAAGTTTTCCTGGTTTTAATGCAATAGTTCCTTTGCATTCTCCTCTTGATACTATTTTTTTTCCATTTGGTAATATTGCTGTTAATACACATACAAATTTACATTTTCTATCTTCCATATTTGTAAATTGTTTCATATTATTTAATAATTTATTTAAGTTTTCTTCTTGTGTAGGGTGTTCTCCTGCATATCTTCCAGTATAAACTCCTGGTTCACCATTCAATTTATCAACACAAAGTCCTGCATCATCTGTAATTATTATTTTATCTTTTATATTATTTTCTAAACAAAACTCTCTAATTGCATTTGCTTTAATTTCTGAATTTTCTTCAAAAGTTTTTCCATCTTCTATAATTTCTTTATCAAAACCAATATCTTTTATTGTAAATAATTCTGCATCAAATTTATGTGATTTAATAATTTTTCTCATTGCATCAACTTTCGCTTTATTTCCTGTTCCATAAAGAATTTTCATTTTTACCTCCTAATACAATAATCTTTATTTTTCATTTAGAAATATTATCATAAATAATTTTTTTATTCAACAATAAATAAAAAATAAAGCATTCTGCTTATGCTGAGAGAATGATTTATTAAAACTATTTTTAGCAAACCACGTTTGTGAATTTGTCATTTATTTTGTCAAATTAAACTTTTAGTTATAATTGTAATTTATTGCTATCATTTAAAGAAATTATTATAACTACAAAATTATAATTTGTTGATTTGAAAATAAAAATATCACAAAGTAAAAAAATTGACAAATATAAAAAATGCGTATATAATAAGGATAGAAAGTAAGTAGCCACAGACAATGTGCGTTACCTAAAATATTTTGGTAAACACCACATAGCTTCAGTCAAGCTTCGTGTGGTGTTTTTTTATATTTGTTTGTCAGTCCAAATTATGTATATAATACGCAACAAGGCGACATTTATGGTTAAAGAAATCATAAATCCTTTAATAAGGAAAAGTAAAAATTCTACCATAATAATCACCTCCTCACTCTCAATAAAATCGAGGTTTAGAGGTAACACACACACCTGCTTTATACTTACTTTCTATGTTATAAGACTATACTACACTCTTTTACAAATTTCAATATCAAAGTACTATTTTAATCAAAAAATTTGTTTTATTCGCTTGATTTTTATTTATCTTTGATTTATAATCCATCTCCATAGGAAATGACAAAAAGCAGATATGGTTTTGCCACTTACTTAATGTAGTATATGCTACTGAAAGGAGGTGGTACTATGATAGAAGCTAGTTTATTAGCAATAATATACTTTCTTTTGTTTGGTTTAATTGCCGAAACTATTATAGTATTTGCCTTAATTATATTCGTGATAATTTTGAGCAAATAAAAAATAAAAACACATCTGTAATTTAACCGTTGTAGATGTGTTTTTACATAAATATGACGGCAAAACCACGTTTGTGGATTTGTCATTTCTTATAATTATTATATAGTCATTTATTTATTTTGTCAAATAAAATTCTTAAAATAGCTCAAGTTAATAAAAAAAGATGAAAAAGGTTAACTTTTTCATCTAAAGTGGTGACCCCTACCCTGATAGATAGGGAGTTTTTGCCTAAATTTAAGCATTTTTTATATTTGTGTTGCAGAAATCAAATTTGAATTATTATATCCAGCCGTTCAATACCGTTCACAACCATTCAAATTTTATATACTATATTTATAACCGTAAAATACCGTAAAATTTTTAACCGTAAAACTTTTCCAACATTGCTATTGCTCTTTCTAAGTTTTGAGATGTATGAATAACTGAAACAATTTGTATTTCATCCTTTTTTATATAATATATAATTCTATGCTTTTTATAAAGTAATTGTCTAAATTTAACATTATCTAAAATAAACATGACTTTTCCTAGTTCATTATTTGATAATAAACTATTTGAATAATCAACTAGCGAAGTAATATATTTTTTTACATTATGAGGCTCTGCTTTTGATATCTCAACAAAATTCTGTAATTGTTCTATTGCTAACGGTGTCCATTTTATTACCATTTTGCTATCTCCTTTAATAATTGTTCTGTTGTTATACTTGCCCCA
>CANRPX010000017.1 GCA_947632605.1 uncultured Clostridia bacterium
AATAAAAAAAGTATTATATAAGATTTTTTCTTATATAATACTTTCTTTTTTTACTAGCTGTTATTTTGTGTTGCATAATACCATATAGCTGCAATTATTATAACAGCAGCAACTGCTAAAATAATCCACATCCAAGTTGTTGTTGTCATTGCTCCAAACTCATTATTGTTAGTTCCTTCTGTAACAGTTCTTGTTACATTATAATCTCCTACATTTGTTTCTCCATTATTTATTCCATCTTTTACATTATTTGCTCCATCTCTTACCATATTAGATGCATTATCCATAACATTTCCTGAAACTACATTTTGAAAACTATCACCTGTTTTATCAACTGATTGCATAATTTCATTTCCTAAATTAATTGAATTACTACTTTCTTCTGCAAAACACATTCCACAACATAGAGAAAGGACAATTATAGCTAAAATACATATAATACTCTTCTTTGCCATGTCTTTTTCCTCTCTTAAATAAAAAGAATACTTCGCTTTTATTTAGCGAAGTTATATGAAAAAATTTTTTTCATATATTCTTATTATTAATCTTATAGGAAAAAATATTCTAACAATATTTGAAAAAAAATTACTTTTTATTTGTTATATTTATATTTGAAATTTCAGCATTTAGTTCTCTTGACACTATATTTTGAATTTTAGAAATCTGCTCTTTAGTTAAAGTAGTAGGAGATTTTACTACCACATTTATAACGTCATTATTTAAAAGAATTACTACATCTTCAAATCCTTTATTTTTTATTAAATTTTCAGAAATCATTATTTCATTCTTTTTGTTAGTCAAATTTGAAATTTCCTGTACTGCAATTGCTTTTTGATCTTCTGGAGTCTTATCTGAATCTATTATTTTTTGATATATCTCAATTCTTTCAGAATTCATTCTATCTCTTTCTATTTTAGTTTCTTCAAAATAATTAGTATCACTACTTTCCTCGCTTTTTTCTTCATTATCATCTAATTCATTATTTGGTACTACATCACCGTTTTCTACTGGTTTGCTATTTACAAGTTCTACATCTCCAATATTTACATCATTAACTTCTGTTGCCGATACTTCTATATTTTTTTTATTATCAGTATTATAATTCCAATATCCAACCATTATTAATAAAAATGCAAATCCCACTAAAAAAATTTGTTTTAGTTTTTCTTTATTCAATTTTATTCATCTCCCATCTCGAAAACTTGTATTTTATGAGTAGCAATTCCAGTAGCAGCTTCTGCAGCTGAGATAATATTACTCTTAATATTAGAATCACTAGCACCTTGAGCTGTAATTACTACACCTTCTATAACTGGCATAGTCATTTTTTCTGTTATCACATTTGAACTTGAATCTGTTACTACACCTTTTTCATTATTTTCTGTTTCTGTTTTTCTTGTTCCACCAGATGTATCTGTTTCTTCAACTGTACTTACACTAGAACTTACATTATATATTGGGACTAAACTACTACTTTCAGAATATGTAATTAATACTGAAACTTTTCCTACACCACTTATTTTACTTAAAATTGTTTCTAATCTTTTTTCTAAATTATCTGAAGTTACACTTTCACTAGATGTTTGCGTAGCAAGTGTAACTCCTGTTTCATTCTTATAATTTTCTTCTTTTTCTTTGTTACTACCTAATATTTTATTAATAATAATTAATGTTATTACTAAAATTACTAAAAAAGATACTAAATTTTCTATTCTTTTTTCTTTATTTGTAAAAATTTTTTTAATTTTTTCAAACATATTTATCTCCTAAAATAATAATTTATTTAATTAAAATTTGTGATTCTTCTAATTCATAATTTTCTTTTAAATAATCAATAACTTCATCGTAATTTTCTTCTTTTTTATTATCTCCAATAATAACTGGTTCAATCATATTTTCATCTGTTTTTTTATTAATTTTCATTTCAATATTTTCAATATTTTCATAATTTTTGTCTACTTTTATTTTCAAATCTTTTACTGAATATCCTAATTCTTCTATTTTATTTTTTAGTTCTTCTTGCATACTAATAATATAAATATCTTTTACTTCTGAATTTAAAGAATTAGCAGAAGTTTCTTGACTTTTTATATTATTTACAAAATCAAATTTAAACTCATAATTAACTAATTTTAAAATAGGATTTATAACTACAAAAATAATATATACTCCTATTACAACTTTTACATATTTTTTGTTATTACCTTCTGGAACTAATAATTCAATAATTATTGATAAAATTATTGCAACTACTATTCCCTCACACCAATTTCTTATTATTTTTATCATTTTCCTACCTATACATTAAAGATGTATTCGTAATTTTAAGAACTATTGTTATTCCTATAATAAACATTACAGATACAGAAATTAAAATTGCAAGTAAAATTTTATAACTATCTGCTATTTGATCAATCAGTTTTATTATTTTTTCATCTGCTACTACTTCGCAAACAGCAGAAGTTATTTTAAAAGATATCCAAAAAATTAATATTTTAATAATTGGTACTAAAGATATTCCCAATATTATAATTACTCCAATTATTCCAACTGAATTTTTTAAAACATTTCCACATCCTATTACACTATCAACAGTATCTCCTAATATTTTTCCAACAACCGGTATAAAACTGGATACTGCTGCTTTCGCTGTTTTTCCTGTTAATCCATCAACTGAACTACTTAATGTTCCTTCAAGTGATAATGTACAAGAAAAAATCGTTAAAATTATTCCTAAAATCCAAATAATTGAAGATTTTAAGAATTTAGAAAGTCTATTTATTTGAATTTTATCTGAAACATTTGAAATTATAGAAATTGTTATAGCAACTAATAAAAGTGGAATTAAAAAACTTACAATAAAATTTCCAATAAAATTTACCATGAAAATTAATATTGGTTCAGTTATACTCGTTGTTACCAAACTACCAGTTGTTAGCATTAGTGTTATTAATAAAGGAATTAAAAGATTCATAAAATCTACAATGTTATTTATACTTTCTTTTGTCAAATCTAAAATAGTTATAAATGTGTTTGTTATCAAAGTTACAATCACTAAATATTGAACAAAATATGCTACTTTACTTGAACTAGAATTTCCCAAATTTTCTATAATAGCTTTAAAAATGCTATGTATAATAATTATTATTACAACACTAATCATTAATTTAATTACATTTTGAATTTCTTGTAGAAAAATATTTCCAATATTTGAAATTTTAAAAATATCTCCAATATTTCCAGTTAAGCTAGATTTAAATAATTCATTAATATTTAAATCTGGAAAAACATTTTCTGTATATTTTTTTGCAGAATTTAAAAAATCATTAATTCCAAGTGTTTCAGTTTGTGAATTCATTATCTCATTCATAACTTTCTCCTTATGGTAAAAGTTTTGTAAGAGTTTCTAATGTTGTAGATATTACGGGAATTGATAAAGAAATAACTAATATTTTTCCTCCAAAATCTATTTTATTTGCTATTGAATTTTCTCCAACATCTTTGCAGATACTTACTGCATATTCTGTAAGTATTGAAATTCCAGTAATTTTCAATAATAGTGATATAAACAAATTATTGTAATTAGAATTATTAGAAAGTTCTGTTAAAAAAGAAATAATTGATTTAATAGTGTCTATTGAATATAAGATTATTAAAGCTCCACCTATTAAAACAGCATAAATTGCATATTCTTTCTTATATTCTTTTAAAATAATTGTGATTATTAAAGTTAAAAAACCTATTCCTATAATTTTTATGATTTCCACTATAAATTAAACACCGTCCTAACTGTTTCAAATAGTGAACTTATTTCTTTTACTACTATTGTAAGAACAATTACCATACCAGCTAAAGTTGTCATCATAGCTTGGTCATCTCTACCAGCTTTTGTTAAAATTTGATGTAAGACAGCAACTAAAATTCCTACACCTGCAATTTTAAGTAATAAATCAATATTCATAAGTTAATCTCCTAAATTAAAATTATACAAATTCCAATTCCTAAAATAATTCCCATTGTTTTATATAATTTTACATTTTTATTTTTCTCATATTCTGCTTTTTCTATTTGCTTTTTTATTAAGTTTTCAGTTAATGAAATCTCATTAACTTGTCCTTTTATATCTGTTTTTCCTAACAGTTTTCCCATCATTTTAATTATTTCTTTATCTTCTAATGTCATTGAGGTTTTATTTTCATCAACTGCTTTTGACCATGTTTCATAAATGTTTTTATTTTTGTTTATTGCCATTTTAAAAATATTGTTTTCGTTTTCATAAATAACATTTGAAATATCTTCAAAAATATTGTTTAATGGCTCATAAGTAAATTCTATTTTACTTTTAAACATTACTAATGCATTTTGAAATTTATTAAGTTCAATTACTCTGTTTTCATAAGTTTTCGCTTTTAATATTCCTATATATGAAGATATAAATATTATTTCTATTAAAACTATACCTTTAATTAAAATCATTTTTTTCTCCTAACATCTTATTAGAAAAATTAATATTAGTAATACCATTTCTCGTTTCAAAGTCTTTTTCATTAAATTTTTCGTATTGAGAATTCTTCTTATTTAATAAATATATTTCTTTATATTCTCCTTTTTCTTTTGGGTTTAAAAAAATAATTCTCTCAAATATATGCGAATTTATTAAATTTTTTAAAACAGAATTTAGATATATATCTTCAAAATTTAAACCATGTGCTGTGAAAATTCCTTTACAACCTGAACACATTGCATAATTAATGGCTTCTACATCATTAAAATTTCCTATTTCATCTGCTACTATTACTTTGGGAGCCATTGATCTTACAAGCATTTTAATTCCAATATCTTTTGAAACATTTTCTAGTACATCTGTTTTTATTCCTAAATCATTTTGTGGTGAACCTTTATATAATGAAGCAATTTCTCCTCTTTCATCAACTACACCAACATTTATTCCCGTGAATTTTAAATCTTTTATTCCATTTGAAATTTGTCTTATCACATCTTTTAAGAGTGTAGTTTTTCCACATCCGGGTGGTGAAACAATTAAAGTATTATATACTGTGTTAGATTTTAGATTTAAAATATGATTTAAAATGTGTTTACTACAATTTAATATTTGTCTAGAAATTCTAAAGTTTAATCCATTTAAATAATTTATATTTATTACTTTATCATTTTCTAAAACACATGAACCACTTATTCCAACTCTGTGTCCTCCTGTTACAGTTATAAACCCATTTGCTATTTGATGTTGATATGAATAAATAGAATTTTCACATATAAGTTGTAAAATATTTAAAATTTCATCTCTTGAAACATTATATTTTATTATTTTTTCTGAATTATTAAATTTTAAAATTATTGGTTTGTCCACTCTTATTCTAATTTCTTCTAAGTATTCAGATTCATTTTTTGTTTCTTGCTCTAAAATCATATTAATTTTATCTGGAAAATATTTTAAAATACTATTCATTTTAACTTTCCTTTATATTCTTAAATTATATATATTCATATAAAAAATTTTTAGAACTATTTTTATTAATATAATTTGGAAATTAATTGGTAAATAAAAAAAGATAAAAATCTAATTTTTAAGACTTTTATCTTTTTATTTAAAATTATTATTTAAAATTAATTTTATTTTTTCCAATTTAAAATTTGGTTATTATAAGTTTGATTTTCATTATCTTCTTCAATAATGTCATCTATTTTATTCTTTTTAAACAATCCCATTTTCTTTTTTTCTTTTGAATTTTCACTTATTTCTGTTTTAGATTGTGCTATTGCTTCTTCAACAGATAAAGTTTTTTCAAAATCAATAATATTTTTAACTGGTAATTTATATATTCCTTCTACATAAGTATCTTTTTTTGCGGGTTGATGTAAATATAAGTATTGTAGATAATCTTCAATAATTTTTCTGTCCTTTTTACTTAAAGAATCTATATCTTCTGATAAATAATTATATCTCCAAATAACATGTCGTTCATAAGAATTAAATTGTGCATTTTTTAAATTTTCATAATCAAATTCGACTTTAAATTGAAAATTTTCTATACTAATACTTATATTACTCCAAACTCTTTTTCCAAGATTAATAGAGCATTCTCTTAAACGCTTAATTGTATTATATATATCTGTAATTAATTTTGAATATTGTTCTTCATCAATGTTAAATAATGATGGAATTTCATATCCATTAACAAATTTCTTTTTTATAATGCCTTTAGGAAGATAGTAAAAATACATTTCACCTATTGGCTTTTGATGTGGTCTATCAATTACAGAAGCATATAAATATATACTTTCCCATTTTTCTGGGATAATATAAAATAGCTTTTTTTGTATTTCAGAATACAAAATTTTTTCTTCTGGCAAGCCTTGCATAAATTTCTCCCAAATTTTAATATTTAATATTATTATCAAACATTTAATTTATATTATTATAAATTAAAGTTAATTTTCAATCAAGCTTTCTCCAGTCATTTCTTCAGGTTTTTCTAATCCCATTATATCAAGCATTGTAGGAGCTAAATCTGCTAAACGTCCTTCTTTTATTTTTTTATTTGCAGGTAATCCAACAATTGCTAATGGAACAGGATTTGTAGTATGAGCAGTATGTGGTTCTCCTGTTTTATAATCTATCATTTGCTCACAATTTCCATGATCTGCTGTTATTAATAAAACACCATTTACTTCTTTTATAGCTTTTTCAACTCTTCCTACACATTCATCAATAGCTTCTAATGCTTTAATTGCTGCCTCTATACTTCCAGTATGTCCTACCATATCTGGATTTGCAAAGTTTAATATTATTGAATCATATTTTTCAGATTTTATTGCTTCTACTACTTTATCACATACTTCATAAGCACTCATTTCTGGTTTTAAATCATAAGTTTCAACTTTTGGTGAAGGAACTAAAATTCTATCTTCACCTTCATATTGTTTCTCTTCTCCACCATTAAAGAAAAATGTTACGTGTGCATATTTTTCTGTTTCTGCTATTCTTAATTGTTTTAATCCTTTACTGCTTATATATTCTCCAAAAGTATTTTTAATTTCCTCTTTTCTAAAAGCAACTTCTACATTTGGCATTGTTTCATCATAAGGTGTCATACATACAAAGTATGTATTTAATTTTTTAGTTTCAAATCCATCAAAATCTTTATCAACAATACTTCTTGTAATTTCTCTTGCTCTATCTGGTCTGAAATTGAAGAAAATTACAGAGTCTCCATTTTCAATTTTAGCAATTGGTTCTCCATTTTTATTTGTTATAACTGTTGGTTTAACAAATTCATCAAAAACTTCTTTTTGATAAGATTCTTCTATTGCAGAAATAGGAGATAAAGATTTTTCACCTTCACCATTAACTAAAGCATCATAGGCAAGTTTTACTCTTTCCCATCTTTTATCTCTATCCATACTATAAAATCTTCCAGAAATTGTAGCAATCTCTCCTACACCTTTTTCTCTCATCTTTTCTTCTAATGAAGCAATATATCCTTCACCAGAAGCTGGTGGAGTATCTCTACCATCCATAAAGCAATGTACATATACATTCTCAAAATCTTTTCTTTTTGCAAGTTCTAGTAATCCATATAAATGTCTATTATGACTGTGAACACCTCCATCAGATAATAATCCCATTATATGAAGTTTAGAATTATTTGCTTTGCAGTTTTCAATTGCTTTTACAAACTCTGGTATACTAAAGAAATCACCATCTTCAATTGATTTAGTTATTTTAGCTAAATCTTGGTAAACAATTCTACCAGCGCCAATATTTGTATGACCAACTTCAGAATTTCCCATTTGTCCTTCAGGTAATCCAACCGCTAAACCACTAGTATGAATTATTGTATTTGGATTTTTAGTTAAAATTTCATTCAAATTTGGAATATTTGCTAATTTAACTGCATTTCCTTCTGTTTGTTCATTAATTCCAAAGCCATCTAATATCATAAGCATTGTTAATTTTTTACTCATTTTGTTTACACTTCCCTCTTTTCTCTATTCTTCGTAATTTACTATTTTACTAAATTCTTCTGGTTTCAAACTTGCTCCACCAACTAATCCACCATCTATATCTGATGTTTCAAATAGTTCTTTTGCATTTGAAGATTTTACACTTCCACCATATTGAATTATAACTTCACTAGATACTTCTTCTCCATAAATTCTTTTTATTTCTTCTCTAATAGATTTTATTGAATTATTTGCATCTTCTGAAGTAGCTGTTTTACCTGTTCCAATAGCCCATATTGGTTCATAAGCTATTATAGTATTTTTTACTTGTTCTTTTGAAAGTCCGTCTAAAGCCAATCTTGTTTGAGTTGTTATAATTTCTTCTGTTTTTCCTTCTTCTCTTTCTTCTAATGTTTCTCCAACACAAACTATTGGTTTTAAACCATTTTCAAAAGCTGCTTTTAATTTTTTGTTTACAGATTCATCTGTTTCATTATAATATTGTCTTCTTTCAGAGTGTCCAATAATTACATATTCTACACCAATTGATTTTAACATTTGTGGAGATACTTCTCCTGTGTAAGCACCACTTTCTGCAAAATGCATATTTTGTGCACCTATTTTAATATTTGTTCCTTGTGCATTTGTAATACAATAAAACAAATCTGTATAAGGAACACATAAAATAACTTCTGCTTTTGCATTTCTAACCATTGGTTCAAATGCTTGAATATAATCCATTGCTTCATTTGGAAGCATATTCATTTTCCAGTTTCCTGCTATAACTTTTCTTCTCATAAAAAACTCCTTCCTTATTTAACTTCTGGTTCATGACTTCTATTTCTTGAAAACATATATTCTTGTAATCTTTGAAAAATTGGAGAATATTGATTTTCTAATTCTTCTTCATAAGGCATACGTGTCATACTGTTTTGTATGAATCCAACAGCATCTTCAAAATCTAAAAATCCCATACTTATAGCTTCAACATTATCAATTTTTATTTTATTTATATCTCTCATTCTAAGAGCATATACTGTTACAAAGCATTTTAATGCTTTTCTATTTGTCTCATCTTGAAGAGTAGTATAATCTACTTTCATTTTTCCTAAATAATGTAAATTACTAGAATCTTGCTGATCTATTGATAATTCTTCTTTAAGTTCACGAATCATACTTTGCATTGGAATTTCTCCACTTCTTACATGTCCTGAACATAAATCTAATTTACCTGGATCTAAAAATCTTTTTCCTCTTTTTTCAAATAATATTTTTTTATTTTCATCATCTATTACAAAACAAGTAACACAATTTATCCAAGGGAGATTTTCTCCACTCCAAGAATAATAATCTCTCTTGGAAATAGTGCCTATTTTTTCTCCTTGCTCTGTAAAAACATCTATCATTTCCGCCATACTAATACCTACTTTTATGAAATAATCTTAATACTGTAATCTTTAGTCTTACTTTAAGAATCTATCTTAAAACCAGATTATTTATCTTGTAATGCTTCGATTCCTGGTAATTTTTTTCCTTCTAAGAATTCAAGTGAAGCACCACCACCAGTAGAAATGTGTGTGAATTTTTCAGCTAAACCTGCTTTTTCAATAGCTGATGCTGAATCACCACCACCAATAATTTTGATAGCATCTATATTTGCTAGAGCTTCTGCTATTTTATTTGTACCAACTGCAAATTGTTCAAATTCAAATAGTCCAAGTGGTCCATTCCATACAACAGTTTTTGCACTTTTTAATTCTTCTGCATACATTTCTATTGTTTTCTCTCCAATATCATATCCTTCCCAACCTTCAGGAATTTCTGTATATGGAACAGTTTTGCTTTCTGTATTTGGATCAAATTCTTTACCTAATTTTGTATCAACTGGTAACATTAATTTTACACCTTTTTCTTTAGCTTTTTCCATAATATCTCTAGCTAAATTTAATTTATCTAATTCGCAAATTGAATTTCCAACTTCATATCCCATTGATTTAAAGAAAGTATAAGCCATAGCTCCACCTATCATTAAAACATCTACTTTTTCTAATAAGCTATCTATAACTCCTATTTTATCTGAAACTTTTTTACCACCTAAAATTGCCATAAATGGTCTTTCAGGGTTTTCTAATGCTGTTCCTAAGAAATTTAATTCTTTTTCAATTAAAAATCCTGAAACTGCTGGTAAAAAGCTTGCGACACCTGTTGTTGAGCAATGTGCTCTATGAGCTGTTCCAAATGCATCATTTACAAATATTTCTGCTAATGAAGCAAATTTTTTAGATAATTCTTCATCATTTTTTTCTTCTCCTGCTTCATATCTTACATTTTCAAGAAGCATAACTTCTCTTGGTTTTAACTCTGAAGCAAGTCTTTTTGCATCTTCTCCTACAACATCTTTTGCAAGTTTAACTTCTTGTCCTAATAATCTTGTAAGTTCATCTGCTACAATATTTAGAGAAAATTCTGGTTTTACTTCTCCCTTTGGTCTTCCTAAATGAGAACATAATATTACTTTACAATCATTTTCAATTAAGTATTTTATAGTAGGTAAAGCTGCTACTATTCTTCTATTATCTGTAATTTTTCTGCTTTCGTCATAAGGTACATTGAAATCGCATCTAACTAACACTTTTTTACCTTTAACATCAATATCTCTTACTGTTTTCTTATTCATATTTTTTTCCTTTCTTATTTTTAATATATATTTTACTTAAAAAAAGAGCTAGTAATAAAGGTCCGACCTCCACCACTAGCGCTTTTATTTATACAATAATAATTAATTTAATTCAGCAAAATATTTTATTGTTCTTACCATTTGACTAGTATAAGAATTTTCATTATCATACCAGCTTACAACTTGAACTTGATATAATCCTTCTTCTACTTTTGTAACCATTGTTTGTGTAGCATCAAATAATGAACCTTCAGTAATTCCTATAATATCTGAAGAAACTAATGGTTCTTCTGTATATCCGAAAGAAGGATTTGAAGCTGCTTTCATAGCTGCATTTATTCCTTCAGCTGTTACATTATCACCTTTAACAGTAGCTACTAAAATTGTACTTGAACCTGTTGGAACTGGAACTCTTTGTGCAGAACCAATTAATTTTCCATTTAATTCTGGAATAACTAGTCCTATTGCTTTTGCTGCTCCTGTTGAGTTAGGAACTATGTTTACAGCAGCTGCTCTAGCTCTTCTTAAATCTCCTTTTCTATGTGGTCCATCAAGTAACATTTGATCTCCTGTATAAGCATGTACAGTAGTCATTATTCCTGATAAAATTGGTGCATATTCATTTAATGTTTTAGCCATTGGTGCTAAACAGTTTGTTGTGCATGAAGCTGCAGAAATAATATTATCTTCCTTTGTTAGTGTTCCTTCGTTAACACCATAAACTATTGTTGGTAAATCATTTCCAGCTGGTGCTGAAATAACAACTTTTCTAGCTCCTGCTTTAATATGTGCTGAAGCTTTTTCTTTAGAAGTATAAAAACCTGTACATTCTAAAACAACATCAACACCGATTTCTCCCCATGGAAGTTCTTCTGCATTTGCCATTGCATATATTTTTATTGTTTTTCCATCAACTGTAATTGAATCTTCTCCAGCAACAACTGTATCTGCTTTTGCATATCTTCCTTGTGCTGAATCATATTTTAACAAATGTGCTAACATTTTAGGACTTGTTAAATCATTTATTGCAACAATTTCATATCCCTCTGCTCCAAACATTTGTCTAAATGCAAGACGTCCTATACGTCCAAACCCATTTATGGCTACTTTAACTGACATAATATAAATTCCTCCTATCTCGATACTTCTATATACTTTTATTAGTTTTAAGTATCACTTCATATATTTTAGTCTATTTGACCAAAGATATTCTACAACATTTCTAATGTTTTTTCAAGTATTTTTTTAAGTTTTATTTTTAGCTATAATATAGCTTTTTTTAATATATTTTTATTTTGCTACTATTACTGTAATTAAAGCTTTATTGTAATAAAATTTAATATTTAAAAAATAGTAATCATAAAAAATTTTATTTATTAATGAAATAAAAAAGCTCGCTAAAAAATATTAGCGAGCAAATTTAAATAATAAATTATTCTTCTTTATTCTTTTTAAATTTTGCAAATATATTAATTTCTTTGAAAAAGAAATCATGTAATTCAGGAAATTTGACTTCTTGAAATAAAAAATCATGAACTTCTGTTAGAACTTTTTCTTCATGTGCAGTTAATTCTAAAACAATTGGTTTATTCCAATCGATTTCTCTAAAAAGTAATCCTTTTATTTTACTCCACATACTAACTACTGCAGGCAAATTACCTGTTTCAGATGTTTCTGTCAATTTATATTCCTTCATTATTATTTTTCCTCCTTAGTATATTACAATACTTACTATACTTATACTACAAAGAGGCTTATTTATCAATATTTTTTGAATTAAGTTTATATTAAATTTTAATTACTAAAATATTACATTTTTTTCTGCTATTAAGCTTAATTCATCTCTTTTTAATGTTTTTACTTTTACAATTTTGCCACATAAATCTTCATTTGATTCCATTTTTACCATTATGTAATTAGAAGTATGCCCTTTATAAAATTTTCCATCAAATTCTTCAAATAAAACTTCTACTTCTTTATCAATATATGAATTTAAATATCTTTTTTCATTTTCATCTGACAAATCTAATAATTTCTTACTTCTAATTTCTTTTATATCTCCTGATATTTGATTTTTCATTATTGCTGCCTTTGTTCCTTTTCTAGGAGAATATTTAAAAATATGCATTTTATAGAAATTTATTTTTTTCAAAAAATTATAAGTTTCTGAAAATTCTTCATTTGTTTCATTTGGAAATCCAACTATAATATCTGTTGTCAAAATTACATCATTATATGATTTTCTTAATCTATTTACTATTGTTTCAAATTCTTCAGCAGTATATCTTCTGTTCATTCTCTTTAAAGTTTCTGTTGATCCACTTTGAAGAGATAAGTGAAAATGATGACATATTTTGTCTAACTTTGTAAGTCTTGTCACAAATTCTTCTGATATTAAAAGTGGTTCTAATGATCCGAAGTCTTATTCTTTTTATACCATCAATCTTATTAATTTCTTCAAGTAAGTCTATAAGTTCATATTTTTTCTTAAAATCTTTTCCATAAGATGCTAAATGTATACCTGTTATTACTACTTCTTTAATATTATTTTTTGCAATTTCTTTAATTTCTTTTATGACATTTTCAAGATTTCTGCTTCTCACTCTTCCTCTTGCATAAGGAATAATACAATATGAACAGAATCTATCACAGCCATCTTGAACTTTTATAACAGCTCTTGTTTTTTCCGTATATGTAACACTTCCGAAGTCATCATAATCTTTGCTTTTCATAACATCTTCTATTTCTGTATCTATATCTTGAATAGAATTAATTTTTTCTTCAACATAATTTAATATATCATTTTTTTCATTTGTTCCTAAGCATAAATCTATTTCATCAATTTTTTCTACTTCTTCTCTTGCAACTTGCACATAACATCCAACAGCAACAACTAATGACTTAGGATTATTTTTCTTAGCTTGTCTTAAAATTTGTCTTGATTTCCTATCTGACATATTTGTTACTGTACAAGTATTAATTATATAAATATCTGCTTTTTCTTCAAATTCTACTATTTTATACCCTGCATTTTTAAATATTTGTATCATTCCATTTGTTTCATATTGATTTACTTTACAACCTAGAGTATAAAATGCTACTTTTTTTACATCATTCATATTTTCTTAACTACTTTCTTTTTTTACATTAAAATACTCACATATTGATTTATGTGAGTATTTTAATGTAAGTATTTAGGATTTTATTATGATAAAATTACTTTCTCATTCTATCCATACTATCTAAATTGTCTAATGCTTTTCCTGTTCCTTTAGCTACACAAGAAATTGCATCTTCAGCAATCATAACATTAATTCCTGTTTTTTCTTGTAATAGTCTATCTAAACCATCAATTAAACATCCTCCACCTGTCATATAAATTCCTTTGTCACTAATATCAGCAGCAAGTTCTGGAGGAGTTTTTTCTAATACTGAATGTACTGCATCAACAATAAGCATAGCTGGTTCTTCTAAAGCTTCCATCATTTCACTAGAAAAAATTGTTATTGTCTTTGGAAGACCAGTTATTAAATCTCTTCCTCTAACATCCATTTCCATATCTTGTATTTTAGGAAAAACACAACCTATTTGCAATTTTAATTCTTCTGCTGTTCTTTCTCCTATCATAACATTATGTCTCTTTTTTATATATTTAACAATGTATTCATCGAATTTATCTCCTGCTATTTTTATAGATGAGCTAACAACAGAACCACCTAATGAAATAACAGCAATATCTGTAGTTCCTCCACCAATATCAACTATCATATTTCCACAAGGCTTTGAAATATCTATTCCTGCACCAATTGCTGCTGCAATTGGTTCTTCTATTAAATAAACTTTTCTTGCGCCTGCATTAGAAGCTGCATCTATAACAGCTTTTTTCTCAACTTCTGTAATTTGTGAAGGAATGCAAATCATAATTCTAGGAGAAAAGAAAAATCTTCCACCAATTTTTCCTATAAAATATTTAAGCATTTTTTCTGTAACTGTGTAATCTGAAATTACTCCATCTCTTAAAGGTCTTATTGCTACAATATTACCAGGAGTTCTACCTAACATTCTTCTAGCTTCGTGTCCAACTGCTAAAACTTCACCTGTTAGATTATTAACAGCTACTACTGAAGGTTCTCTTAAAACGATACCTTTACCTTTTACATAAGCAATTACAGTAGCAGTTCCTAAATCAATTCCGATATCTTGTCCAAACATTAACACTCTCTCCTTAAAAAAATATAGCAAAATCAACCTTAGTAACATTACATTTGCATTACAATTATATTACATCTTTAAATATTTATCAAGACTTTTATATTAAATTATAGTATTTTTAACTTTAAATTTTATAATAAATTAATTTTATATTTTATTATATGTATATAATTTATTTTTATTAAAAGATTATTGTAATAAAAGTTACTCTATGCTATAATGAATCTATTGATAGAAAAGGAGTGTGTAATTTAAAAATGGAAAAAATATCTATAATCGTTCCTTGTTTTAATGAAGATAAAGCATTACCATTATTTTATGAAGAATTAATTAAAAACATAAAAAAATTTCCAGAAAATGTTGATTTTGAAATTCTTTTTATAAATGATGGTTCTAAGGATAATACTTTAAATGTAATCAAAGAATTAAAAAGCAAAGATGATAGAATTCAATATATCTCTTTTTCTAGAAACTTTGGAAAAGAAGCAGCAATTTTTGCTGGCCTTGAAAATGCAAGTGGTGATTATGTAACACTTATGGATGCTGATCTTCAAGACCCACCTTCTCTTTTATTAGAAATGTACAACTATGTATCAAAAGAAAATTATGATGCTGTTGGAACTAAACGTGTTAATAGAAAAGGTGAACCTATTGTAAGAAGTTTCTTTTCTAAAATATTTTATAGATTAATTAATAAAATGACAGCCTTTGAAATGGTTGATGGTGCAAGAGATTTTGTTTTTATGAAAAGAAATGTTTTAGATGCAATTATCTCTTTAAAAGAATATAATAGATATTCAAAAGGATTATTTAGTTTTGTTGGATTTAATGTAAAATGGATTGAATATAAAAACATTCCTAGAGTAGCTGGAAAAACAAAATGGTCTTTCTGGAAATTAACACAATATGCTTTAGAAGGAATCACAGCTTTTTCAACTGCACCATTAATATTATCTTCTATTATTGGGTTAATATTTTGTGTAGTATCTTTTCTTTTAATAATAGCTATTATATTTAAAACTTTAATATTAGGAGATCCAACAAGTGGTTGGCCTTCAATGGTTTGTATAATTTTTATGGTAAGTGGTATACAACTTTTCTCTCTTGGAATTATTGGACAATATTTATCAAAAACTTATCTAGAAGTTAAACAAAGACCAATTTATATTGTAAAAGAAAAAAGTAAATAAACAATAAAAAGTAGAATTTTATATTCTACTTTTTTTATTATTAATTAATTTTGTATAAATCTTAAATATTATAAAATATTTTTTAAATTCAATCTCTCTTTTTCTGCAAAATGATTTAACCAATATTCAAATTCACTAGCATTTTCTAAAGCAATTTCATATTCCTCATTTTTCGTATTTTCTTCTAGAACAACTATTGCCTTAGTGACTTTTTCTAATTCATCATGCTCAGCAAACATAGAAAGCTTTTTCTCTTCTTCATACCAATAATTTTTTAGGTCTTCTACTTCTTTTATTAATTGTTCTTTAGTATTATCATCCAAATTATTATTTTTTTTCATTTCTGCTATTTTATATAAATTATTTTTAACATAATCTATTTTATGAGAAATTGTATTTACACTTTCTTTAGAAAAATAAGTTATTGTAATCTCTAGAATTCCTATTCCTATAATAATTGATATTAATAAAATAATTTCTTTTTTAAATTTCATCTATTTTTCTTCTTTCTTTTGGCAAAATATACTTTGATCGCCATTTAAAACAGCAATCAAAGCCTCTTCTGGTTTCATGTTAAATTTACCAATTTCTTGTTCTAACCAATTATAATCTTTTCCTAACTTATCTAAATTGTCTCTCATAACCTTTCCATCAATAACTAAATCATAAGCAATTCCTTCATAAGGCACTTGCATATTAAAATCTTCAGGTTTCAATGCTCTTTTTTCTGGTTTTTGCACTACACTAATTTGTCCACTTGTTTCCAAAATTGCGAATTCAACATCACCAATATTATTTATATTATTAACTCTCAATCTTTCTTGTAATTCATTTATAGTAAAATTTTCTTTAATTAAGGCTTTCTCATCTATTTTTCCTCTATAAATTAAAATTCTTGGTTTTCCACAAATAATCTCTCTTATTCTAATACTTTTCAAATTTAATAATGAAATAATTATATGCATAGTTAACAAACCAAAAATTGGAATTATTCCATATAATATTGGTATTCCAGTTTCGGCCATTGGAGTTGCAGCTAAATCTGCAATCATTATTGAAATAACAAGTTCAAATGGTTGCATTTGTCCAATCTCTCTTTTTCCCATAAATCTCATAACAAATAATACCAGAATATATATAATTACAGTTCTAACAAATATAAGTATCATTTAAAACCTCAAAAATACAAATTTTATATGAATATTTTTCGCAAAAATTATCAAAATATACTTATATTTATTTATAAATTTAAATTTATTTTTAATTTTATAAATAAATATACTTTTTTAAAGCAAGGAGGTTGGCACGATGGATAACAATAACTCAAATGCACAATCTAATAGCACAATGGGAACTGTTGGTCAAATAATTGGAAGATTTATAGTTGCCGCAATTATTTTAGGAATCACTGCTTTTTTCACACCTGGTTTTTCTATAAATAATATTTGGGCATTAGCAATATCTGCAATCGTTTTAACTGTTATGGATTATCTTATAATAAAATTTACTGGTTTACATGCTATGGCATTCGGAAAAGGATTTGTAGGATTTGTACTTGCAGTAGTAATTTTATATGCAACACAATTTTTCGTATCAGGATATTCTATATCATGGATGGCTGCTATAATTGGTGCCTTAATTTATGGTGTAATTGATTATATTATGCCTGGTGAACAAGGTATGTAGTTTTTAAAATATATGATTGACTTATTGATAATTATAAAAATTATTAATAAGTCAATTTTATTTTGTCGATTTTTGTCACTTTTTGCCTTTCTAAATTGTTTTATATATGAAAGGGTGTGTTTTTATGTTAAAAATATTAATAATTACTAATCGAACTGAGATTGCGAAAAAAATAATTAATAATATCTTAATAAGTATTGATGACATCAAAGTTATGGGAATAGCTAATACTTTTGAAGAAGCAAAAAATTTAATACCAAAATTTACAGTGGATTTAATTATTACAACCGAGGCAAATATTCATACTTTCATAAAGAATAATTTTTTTTCATATAAACCTAAAGTAATCATTTTTTCAAAATCAAAAATTATATCATCATATCCAAAAAATACTTTAGTAATTAATAATAATTTGAGTTTTTTGGAAATTTCAAAAATGATTTCACTTTTCATAAGTACAAAAATTATTAAAACAAAAAGAGAAAAAGTTATTGATCTTCTTATAAAATTTGGATTTGATTTTAAGCTTTCTGGAACAAATTATTTATTAGATTCAATTATGTCTACAATAAACTATAACAAGTCTTTTGGATTTGAAAGAGTTATTAAAGATATTTATTCAGAAGTTGGAAAAGCAAATAATATTGATGGTGATATAGTAAAATGGGCAATTGCACGTTCTATCAATTATATGTACTCTAGACATACAAAAGAAAGTTACATATTTGTTGAAAATTATTTTAATATAAAATATCCAGAAAAACCTACTCCTAAAACTATTATTACTTTGATTTCAAATAACTTAAATTTAGATTAGATATTATTTTTTTATAGCATTCTTAAAAAATAAAAAGCTACTTAAAAATAGTAGCTTTTTATTTTTATATTTTTATGACAAATTATCTCTACATCTTTCACATAAAGTAGGATATTCAGCACTTTCTCCAACTGTTTCTGAATGCATCCAGCATCTTTCACATTTTTCACCTTTTGCTTTTTCAACTTTTATTCCTATTGGAACTTCTAAATCTTCATTTCTTCTATTTTCATGTATTTCAACATCTGATACTATAAAGATTTCTTTTAAAAGTTCTTCTTTTCCTTTTAAAAATTCATATTCATCATTTTCAGCAAATAATGTAACTTTTGCTTCTAATGAAAGACCTATATCTTTATTTGCTCTTGCTATTTCTAATTTTTTAGCAACTTCATCTTTAACTTTTATTAATTTCTCCCATTTTAAAGATAAAACTTCATCATCATATTTATCATTTGGCTTTGGATAATATTCTAACATAACACTTTCAAGATTTTCACCTTTTTTATGTGGCATATATTCCCAAATTTCTTCTGCTGTAAAACATGTCATTGGAGCTAAAATTCTAACCAAACTTGATAATATTTCATACATTGTAGTTTGAGCAGCTCTTCTTTCTAAAGATTGTGGTTTTGAAGTATATAATCTATCTTTTATTATATCTAAATAAAATTGGCTCATATCTACAACACAGAATTGATTTATAGCTTGATATGCTTCATGGAATTCATAAGTATCATAAGCTTTTGTACAAGTTTTTATTAATCTATTTAATCTTGTTAAAGCCCATTTATCTATTTCTTTCAAATCTTCATAAGGAACTGGATTATTTACATCAAAATCAAAAGTGTTTCCTAAAATATATCTTGCTGTATTTCTTATTTTTCTATAAACTTCTGTTACTTGTTTTATAATGTTTTTAGATACACTTACATCTGATTTATAGTCAGAAGATAAAACCCAAAGTCTTAAAACATCTGCACCTGATTCTTTAATTATTTCTTGTGGTGCAACAACATTTCCAATTGATTTTGACATTTTTCTTCCTTGCTCATCTACTGTATATCCATGTGTTAAAACTTCTTTATAAGGAGCTTTACCATTTACAGCAACAGATGTTAAAAGTGAAGATTGAAACCATCCTCTATATTGATCAGATCCTTCAAGATACATATCTGCAGGTGGTAATCCACGTTCTGCTAAAACAGATTCATGTGTTGAACCAGAATCAAACCAAACATCCATTATATCTGTTTCTTTTTTGAATTCTGTACATCCACAAGAACATTTTGCACCTTCTGGCATTAGTTCTTTTTCAGATAAATCAAACCAAGCATTTGTACCTTTTTCTTTTACTATTTCTTGAACTTTTTTCAAGCTTTCTTCATTAACATATTCTTTTTCACAATTTTTACAATAGAATATTGGAATTGGAACTCCCCATGTTCTTTGACGAGAAATACACCAATCATTTCTATCTTCAACCATTTTAGAAATTCTTTCTTCTCCCCAAGAAGGATACCATTTAACAGTTTTTATTGCATCTAATGTTTCTTTTCTAAATCCATCAACTGATGCAAACCATTGACTTGTAGCTCTGAAGATAACTGGTTTTTTACATCTCCAACAATGTGGATAAGAGTGATTTACAACTTGACTTGTTAAAAGTAAATTATGTTCATCTAACCATTTTATAATTTCCTTATCAGATTTTGCATAATACATATCTTTAAATGGTCCAGCGCCTTCTCCTCTTTGAACACCTTTACTATCTACTAAAACAATTATATCACTTTCTTCTTTTAATCCTAATAAATAGTCTTCTTTACCATAACTTGGTGCAATATGAACACAACCAGTTCCTGTTCCTAATTCTACATTTACAGTATCTTCACTTCCAGTTACTACTTTTGAATCTCTATCTAAGAATGGATGTTTACAAATAACACCTCTTAATTTATCTCCTTCAAATTCTTGAACAATTTTATAATTTTCTTTTCCAGCAAGTTTCATAACTGGTTCTACAAGTTCTTTTGCAAAAACTAATTTTTCTCCATCTACTTCTACAACAGCATAAGTAAAATCAGCTCCAACTGCTATCATTGTATTTCCTGGTAAAGTCCAAGGAGTTGTTGTCCAAATTACTACATAAGCATTCTTTGCATCAAATAAACCTTTAGAATCTTTTACTGGGAATTTAACATAGGCGGTATTAGAATTTACATCTTTATATTCTATTTCAGCCTCTGCTAGTGCTGTCTCGCAGTCTGTACACCAATAAACTGGTTTTAATCCTTTATAAATATAACCTTTTTTATACATATCGGCAAATACACCAATTTGTTTTGCTTCCATTTGTGGTTGATAAGTAATATAAGGATTTTTCCAATCTCCAAGAACACCAAGACGTTTAAAACCTTCTGTTTGTTTATCTTTGTATGTCATTGTAAATTCTTTACAAGTATCTCTAAATTTATTTACAGGAATTTCATCTCTATTTAATCCTAATTTTTCAATAGCTTTTTTCTCTGTTGGCATACCATGTGTATCATATCCTGGTATATAAGGAGTATAAAAACCTTGTAAATTTTTATATCTTACAATAGTATCTTTTAAAACTTTATTTAAAGCATGGCCTATATGAATTTCTCCATTTGCATAAGGAGGTCCATCATGTAAAACAAATGGTGTCTTTCCTTCATTTTTCTTTAACATTTTTTCATACAAGTCTTTTTCAAATACTTTTTCTTGTATTTTAGGTTCATTTTCTGGTAAATTTGCTCTCATTGGAAAATCTGTTTTTGGCAAATTTAAAGTTTTTCCATAATCTTTTTTTTCTTCACACATTTTTTATTTCTCCTTTTAAATTTTTATATATTTAATTTTATTATTATTTGACTTTATATATTTTTCCAAATCAATTGGTGTTAATAAAATTGTTGCTGTATTAATACATGGATGAACACCTAATAAATTTTCACTTTTAAGTTCTTCATCTAATATAACTTCTACTTCTGAATTTTCATCATTAATAACAGCAAGTGGAGTTACTGCACCAGGCAATAATTTTAAATATTTCATTAATCTTTCATTTGATGCAAAACTCAATTTTGTACTTTCTATCTTATTTGCTAATTCTACTAAAGGAACTCTTTTTTCTTCCGGAACTACTATTAAGAAATGTCTTGTTCCCTTTTGATCTCTAACAAATAGATTTTTACAAATTTTTGCTCCTTCGAAAATATTTCCTAAAGCATTCATTTCATCAATAGTATAAACAGGAGGATGTTCTATCTTTTTAAAATCAATATTTAATTCGTGCAATCTTTCTAATACTTCTTCCATATAATCCTACCTTTTATCTAAATACAAAAAAGTCATTTCATCCAAAATAGGACGAAATGACTTATATTCCGCGGTACCACCTAATTTAATTAATAATAATATATTAATTCTCTCAAAAATCTTTTAACGCAAGATATACGAATTATTTTACTTTTAGTTCAAATAATTAACTCCAAGGTGATAATAAATAAATTTTCCTACTAACTTCCACCAACTGTTAGCTCTCTTTAAGGCTTTTAATCTATTTATCGTGTCCTTTTCAAAGTTTTTTCTTTTTAATATTAATATGATACATTATTTACATAACTTTGTCAATATTTATTTTATCAAGATTTACAAAATATGATTTCTTTGATATAATTATGTTAACTATATTTTATATCGTTTGAGGTAATATTTTACCATTACTATGAAAGATATAGTTTTGAACATTGAAATCTAAATTAAATATTAAAAGAGAGGAAGTATCTATATGAGCAAAATTCGCAATCTCATCCACTGCAACCCCGTTGTGAAAATGCCTAAAGAAGTAACACACCGGAAAAATATGATTCTCTCAATTGAGATCATTTCCACTGGCCTATTGGACATCTTAAGTTTCTCTGTAAAGGGTGCTCAATATGCTATTAACACCAACCTTAAAGTACTTGCATTCATCTTCATTCTGCTATATTTTCTAAGAGATGTTCTGCAAGCAACTGTACAAACCCTTACTGATGCGATGAAAAACCGATTCAATGAACAGCAAGATTCCTTCATTATAGAAAATGTTGGTACAATATCTAATACTGTTCGAGGAAAAGTTTTCTCGCAAGATAATGGATTTTCCAAAATCATGACCAATTCTGAAGTAATCTTAGTGATGAAAGAGTTCATTGGTTACATCTGGCAATTCATTATCAGAATTCCAACAGCAATTTCTAATATTATAACAGCATTTGTTTTATCAGTTGGAATCTTGGTCACAGAGTTTTTGCAAACAAACGACATTCATCTTACTATTTGTCTTTGCGCTATTTTACTTGCATGCATCATTATTTTTGCGATAGTCTATTCAATAAGATTCAGAATTCGCAAAAGGTACAGAGATAAAAATCGGAAGCTTAGAAAAGAAAACGAAGTACTTTTTAATGATGTAAAAAACATTGAGCCTTTAATTACTGAAGAATTCAGTTACAGAGTCAGTTTATTAGTTGAAAACATTCGGAATCAGAGGGCAACAGAGAAAAAAGAATATTTCAAGCTAAACATTATGCAAATTCTTCGGACATGCATTTTGTCAATTTTTATGATTGGAATCATTCTTATTAAGCTTTACTATGTTGGTGGGATAAATAATTTGTCTATTAATGTTATAGCAGATATTTTAGCAATCTCAACAGTTTATTCTACCATACTGAACAAAGTAGACTCTATCCTTCGCAATTTCGAGGAAATGGCTAATCTGGTTAAGGATGCTGAAGCTGTGAAGCCGGATTTTGATAACATTATGGCTGTCAATGATGCTGAGCAAATGGCCAAATTTTCTTCTGAGGAATTAGTGAACCACATCTATATCAGTCCATTTCAATTTTCTTATACGAGAAAAAATTCTGTGTACCAATTGCAGAATACAAGTCCTATCCTTATTGAAAAGGGCAAATCTTATCTTGTCTATGGTCACACCGGTTGTGGAAAATCTACTCTTATGCATTTGCTTACCGGAAAAATAAAATTAGAAGAATCACCAATGTCTTACAGTAGTAAAGAAGGAAGTAATGTAAGAGCTTATCTTGCATCAATAATGCATGAGAGCAATGGCCGACTTGGAAGTAATCCCATTCTTGAAGAACTGATCTTTAGTAAGGATTTCTCTACATTAAATCGTTCTAAAATGCTTGAAATTCTACATGGTACAAGAATCTACAATGATGTAATGCGTAACCTTGGACTTACAGAGCCAGATGATGACAAAGTGTTAGAATATCTAAAAACCACATCCATAGTTCAATACTCATCTGGACAGAAGCAAAGGCTTGCAATTGTCAAAGTTCTTTACAATTTAAGTTACAACCATAAAGTTGTCGTTTTCGATGAGGCCACAAATGCCTTGGATAATGAAACAGCAAAATCAGTCCTTAAGTTTATGGCAGATTACTGCCAAAAGGATGAAGCACGGATTGTGTTCTTTGTAACACATCAAGTTGAGTTAACTCGCGAAGTTACAAATCAATCTATCACATTTCACTCATCTGCATTTCCTATCTTTGAAATTAGTTTGGAGTAACATGTCAAAACCCCGATTTCTGCACTTACAGAAATCGGGGTCTTTCTTTTCATTATTAAATATTTTTTATAATTCCAAGAGCTGCTTTTTTTCCTGCTGCTAAAGCTCTACAAACTGTTGCTTTACTTTCAGTATTATCTCCTCCAGCATATACATTATTTAAATTTGTTTTTCCATTTTCATCAATCTTTATATATCCCCATTCATCAAGTTCTATTCCTTCATTTTGAATTAAGGTTTTATCAGGTTTCAAACCTATTGCAAAAACAACAGTATTTGCCTCTTCTTCAAATTCTTTTGCATCTTCTATATCTACTGCTTTTCCATCTACAATTTGAGTTTTTACACAATTAACAGATTCTATATTTTCATCTTTTTCATTTGCAGAAACAACTCTTATTAATTCTTTAAATTCTACTCCATCCTTTATTGCATCATCTAATTCAATTTCTCTTGCTGGCATATACTTTCTATCTCTACGATATAGAATTTTTACTTTCTTTGCTCCCATTTTTACTGCAACTCTAGCAGAATCCATTGCAACATTTCCACCACCAATAACTACAACTGTTCCTAAATTTTTAATATATTTATTTTCATTATATGCTTTTAAAAACACATCTGAATCATAAACATTTTTTAATTCATTTTGAGATAAAGAATATCTTGAAGATTTTGGAGCACCAATTCCTAAAAATACTGCATCATATTTTTTAGAGATTTCTTCTAATGAAAAGTCTTTTCCAAGTTCTTTATTTGTTATAAATTTTGCACCAAGCTCTTTAAGTTTATTTATAATTTTTTCAACATAATCCTTTGATAATCTAAAATCTGGAATTCCATAAACTAGAATTCCTCCTGGTATACTATCTTTTTCATAAACATCAACCATATATCCGTTTTTTAATAATTCAAAACTACATTCAAGTCCTGCAGGTCCTGAACCAATAACTGCAACTTTTTTGCCATTATTTTCTTTTTTATTTATTTTATAACTATAACCTTCTTTTTCTGCCCATTCATTAACATATTTTTCTAAAAGCCCAATATGAGTTGGATTTGATTTTATTCCTCTTACGCAACTTCCTTCACACTGTTCTTCTTGTGGACAAACTATACTACAAATATGTGAACAAATATTATTTTCTTGCAAAATATCATAAGCTTTTTTAAAATTTTGATTTTTGATTTCTGTTATAAATTCTGGTATTTGTGTTTTAATTGGACAACCTTTCTCACTACAAGGTTTTAATTTACAATTTAGGCAATAATTTGCCATTTCTTCTATTTTTTCCATTTTGTTACTCCTATTATTTCTTTTATTATATCTTATATCTATCTTCTTCTGCACCTTTTTCATCTAAATCTCTTTGTGTACGATAAGCAATGTAATCAGGCATATTATCTACACCATATTTTAATGCCATTGTTAATCTTTCTTCTTTGCTTGTTTTATTTGCTTCTTTTTGTTTTATTCTTTCAATATATTTAGCATAGTCTGGGTTTTCTCTTCTCAATCTTTGCCAATCTGTTACAAAACGTGCAATGTTTCTATTTGCTCTTAAATTTTTTAATATTTGATGTGCTTGTATACTAGAAGTTTTAGAAAAATCTGGTATATCTGCTCTATCATAAAAAATATTTCCTTCTGGATATGGTGGTCCTTCTACTGGTTCTGGTATTAGATAATATCCTGGAAACTCTTTTCCTCCATTTGTTAAAATATCAAGAGCATCATATACTGTATCAAGAACTGTAAAAGGTTCTTGCAAAGTGTGTTTGCCTTTCCATCTTAATAAGTCTGGTAGAGTCCATGCTTGGCTATTAGCAAACATTAAAACTGGAAAAACATCTCTTCTTTTCAAATATCTTATAGAACTTAACATATCTTCTTTTGCTTCTGTATCAGTATGAGTTATAAAACCAGAAAAAACAAAAGCTCCTGGCTCAATTCCTGCTTCTTGCAAAACTTCAACTGCTTCATCAAAACAATTTAATGGTAAGTGTTTATTATATAAAACATTTCTAGACCACTCATTTGATGATTCAAATCCAAGAATACACTTTGCGTGTAATCTTCTTAAAATTTCTGTTTCTTCACTACTTCTAATATAATCTTTATGCTTTATTACATCTAAAGAATGTGCTTCAATATGTAAAACAATATCTCTTTTAAGTTCTTCAGATTTTCTTTCTAATTTTTTCAAAAAGTCTAGTCTAACTTCTTCTGGAAATTCTTTACTTGAAAAGAATGAACCAGTTGGACTAAAAGTCATGAATATAGGCTTAGCATTTGGGAACTTAAGTTCACTTTCATCAAACTCATTTGTTCCATATTGTTCTGCTAAAACTAATCTTTCAAAATTATTAATAACATAATCACATTGTGCTTGAATTTGCTTAGCGGTTGGACTATCATAGTGAAATTCAGAATAAAAACAATTTGTGCAAGATCCACAATCACTTTTTTCACAATGTTGACCTTGAAGATAAAAAGCAGGAAAATTTCCTAAACCTTGTTTTGCATTTAACTGACTTGGTTCTAATGGAATTTCTCTTTTTTCTTCCTCAGTTCCTGTTTTATAATATGCTTGTCTCAATTCATGAGTTATTTTTCCTATGTATCTACTATACTTTAAATAATCACTATACATATTAAATACCATCTACTTTTTCTTTTATTTCTTTTATTATTTCATCATAATTTTCATATATTTTAGTAACATCATCTATTTGTTCTACATCTCCAGAGCTCAGATTTCTTATAAAATGAAATTCAAATTCCATAAATTCACTTAATGATTCAAAATATTTTTCTATACTTTCTGATATTTCTTTGTTTTCATTTTCATCCATTTGTCCTATTGTTATTAAATAAATCTTTTTACCTTTTAGATTTAAATGACATGAAAATGGATTTAATCTATCAATAACATTTTTTAGTATACCTGTTATATGATTCATATATATTGGAGAAGCAATAATTATTTTATCTGCTAATAACATGCTTTCATATATTTCTTGCATATCATCTTTTATAACACAATAATTTTCTAATTTATTAATACAGCTATTACACCCTAAACAATATTTAATATTCTTATCTGATAATGATATTAATTTATCATCATTTTTCTTCAAATCATTTAATATTTTATAACAATTTTTCTTTCTATTACTACCATTGATATATAAATCCATTTTTGCTCCTTATAAAATTTTATTTATTCTTTTTATTCTTTTTTGTGATTTTATCAAATCTATTGGCATTTTCTTTTTGTTTATCTAATGGAAGCCAAGCAAATTCCGAACATACTTGTTCTCCATATAGAGTAACATTATCTTTTTCATTACTAATATCTTCTTTCATAATTTTATCCTCCAGATATTAGTATTTTCAAAGTTCTAAAATTTATACAAATTATAAAATATCGATTAATATTATATCATATTAAAGTAGAAAAAAGCAAGCTTACGCTTGCTTTGACTGGTTTATATTTGTTTCTTCTAATTCTAATAATTTTTTCTTTATATCTATTCCACCATCATATCCTGTTAAATTTCCATTTGCACCTATAACTCTATGACATGGAATAATTATTGAAATTGGATTATGTCCTATTGCACCGCCTACTGCTTGTGCAGACATTCTTTCTTTTTTTAAATTCATAGCAACTTTTTTAGCAATTTCTCCATAAGTAGTAGTCTCTCCATAGGGAATTTCTAAAAGATATTTCCATACTAATTTTCTAAAATTATTACCTTCTGGTTTTAACTTTAATTCTTTTGGAGATGGTTTTTGTTTTTTAAAATACCTATCTAACCATTCTTTAGCTTGATTTAAAATTGGTAAATCCTCTGCTTTTTCAATTTCAGATGATATTGTACTTTTAAAATGTTTTTGTCCTTCTATCCAAAGTCCTACAATATTTTCTTTATCACTTATAATTATCAAATTCCCAATTGGAGATTTATACTCTAAATAATAAAACATCTTTTCATTCCTCAATATTTTAATATTATAGCTCATTTTCTTTAAAACAAAAACTTCGTTATTTTATCTATATTTATTTTAAATCATCCTTAACCTTTAAAAATTTTCTAAGAATTAGTATAATCAATGTTTGAAAATATGGAACTAAAGCGCAAACAAAAATTACAATTCCTATGTATGCAAACAAAATAAGTACACCTAAACTTGATGATGAGCCCACTGTAAAAGCCAAAAATATCCTTACTATCAAAAGAAACAATATGAAAGCAATTGGTAAAGCAAAAACGTAATATAATACCTTTAATATTTTGCTCTCTATTTTATCTCCTTTATCTATTAGAATTTTGCATATTTTTGAACTTGGAAAACTAACAACAAATGTTAACACAGAAATTATAATTGAAAAAATAAAATTTGGATTGTTTTCATATAAAAGCCAAACATTTAAAAATATAAATACAAAAAAAGTTATAATAATTCTTGATATTTTTATATATTTATTTAATAAATTACTTTGCATCTTTATACCTCCAAAGTTATTTTAATTACTATATTCATTAATAATTATTATATTAATCATTTATTTTGTCAAATAAAATTTTTAATTTGTATTATTCTTTATCTTGTTGAATTATTCTTTCCGTTGTTCTATTTATAGCATAGCAAATTTTAAAAGTAATATATATTGGTATAAAAATAATTGCAATAATTGAAGTTGTTTTTAAAAAATTTGTTAATATACCTAATGTACTACCATTACTACCAATATATTCATATAGCTCTCCTAATTCTCCATCATCTAATATTATATTTTTTTCTTCTCCATTGTTATATTTTATATATAAATACCAATCCCCTAATCCTTGCATTTTGCCTATTCTAACTATGTCATCATTTATTATAATTTCACTAGACTTTGATATTTCCTCGCTTTCTTCTAACATTTTTATTATAGTATCTCTATTTTTATTATTTACAGCAAGATACATTTTTCCAAACAAAGATGAATATACAATTAAAACACTGGATATAAATATACAAATTAATGATATTACAAAAAAAATATTAAAGTATTTATTAACTTTTTGAATTTTCATATATATTATCTCCTCTATAAATTGTAATTATATATCTACTTTTTTAACCAATAAATATGAATCATCTTCTTGTTTTTCAAGTTCAAAACCAGCATTATGAATAGCTCTATTCATTTCATATATTTCTTGTGCACCATTTAATACATGATTTAAATTATTTTTTGATATTTTTATCATATTGTTAAGTATATATGCCATTATTCCTATTATAATTACTAAAACTAATACTATAATTACTATTCCAAATTTTATTAATGTTTTTTTCTTGTGTTCATTGCTTTTATTTAATTTCAAAAGATTTTCTTCTGCTATTTTATCATAATCATTCATTTCAATCATCTCCCCACTTAATAATTCATTTACACTAATACCGAGCTCATTACATAATTCAAGCATTATAGAAGAGTCTGGCATTCCTTTTCCAGTTTCCCACTTTGATATTGCTCTATCTGTAATATTTAATTTTTCTGCTAATTGAAATTGTGTTAAGTTTTTATTTTTTCTACATTCTGCAATAAATTTGCCAATTTTTACTTGATCCATAATTTGTCCTCCTATGATATTATTGTAAAATCACAATATATAAAAGTAAACATACTAATCGTTGAGTGAGGAACAACGATTAATTTAGCTTTATAAATTACTAACACAGTTTACAATTTGTTATTTATATCTTAAAAATATTTTGCTAAAAAATATTTATTAAGTTTAGGATTTTCTTTGCTTTCTCTAATAAATTCAACTTTAAATCCGTAATTTTTTGTAAAATTCAGGAGCTTGAAAACCATAAGTAGTTAGATTAATATTTTCAAATCCTTTATCTTTACAAAAATCTTCAACAGCTTTTACTAATTCAGTTCCAATCTTTTTATTGCGATATTCTTCTAAAACAATAAGGTCACTTATATGTATTTCCCTATAATACGAATTTCCTGTTATTATACCAACAAATTTATTGTCCTCCGTAGCTACAAAAGCAAATGGAGTATAATTACAGATAACATCATTTTTATTAGCATATTTATTAAATTCTGTATCTATTATTTTATAATATTTTTCATCTAAACTTTCATGATATTCAATATTTAACATTTCTTTCACCTCAATTTTTATAAGTTATTTATCATATTTTTACTAATTTAAATCTTTAATATATCTTACATCACAAGCAAAATGTTCTGTCTTTATAAGCGGTTTATCTATTCTTTTAAATCCATACTTTTCATAAAATTTTTGTGCTGCAATCATATTTTCTAATGTTTCTAAATAACATTTACTATAATATTTCTTTGCATAATCTAGTGCTATATCCATTAATTCATGAGATATTCCTGTTCCTCTTACTTCTGGTGAGCAATACATTTTTTGTAATTCGCAAACATCATTTATTATATCTAATTTTCCTATTCCAACTCCACCTAATACATTATCGTTTTCATCTACTGCTACCCAGTATTTATTTCCTTCTGTATTATATATTTCTGAAAAATTACCTAAATTTGGATCTGTCCATGCTGTTCCTTCATGGTTTGCACCAAATTCTATTAAGCAAGTTCTTATTAAATTCTCAATTTTTTTATTATCTTCTTTT
>CANRPX010000018.1 GCA_947632605.1 uncultured Clostridia bacterium
CCGCTTTAGCGGTAGCTTGTAAGAAGGCCTTATAGGCCTATATGAAAATCCACGGGTTCTACCCGTGGATTGTTATTACTTTAAACAAAACATTAAGAATTATGTATACCTATATAATTGACATTTATTGCTAAAATATGGTATAATATAGTCTGAGGTTATTTATATGTATTATAATTGGGAAGAGAAAACTAATACTGATGAGCTAAAAGTAGTATGTAACTTAATAAAGAATGGGGAGCTAGTGATATTTCCAACAGAAACAGTTTATGGAATTGGTGCAAACGCACTAGATGAAAATGCAGTTGGAAAAATCTATGCAGCCAAAGGTAGGCCATCAGATAACCCAATGATAGTTCATTTAGCAGACAAGAGAAAAATTGAAGACATTGCTCAAAATATTACAGAAGTTGAACAAAAATTAATTGACAATTTCATGCCAGGACCTTTTACTCTTATATTAGAAAAAAAAGATGTTATTCCAGATATTGTTACTGCTGGTCAAAATACAGTAGCAATTAGAATACCAGATAATATAATAGCAAGAGGGATAATAACTTATGCAGGAGTTCCAGTAGCTGCACCAAGTGCAAATATATCCGGAAAGCCAAGTGGAACAAATATCCAAGATATTAGAAAAGAGCTTGAAGGCAAAGTTTCTGCTATTGTAGATGGGGGAAAAACCAAAATAGGTTTAGAATCAACTGTTGTAAAAGTTGTTAATGAAATTCCAGTTATTTTAAGACCAGGAGCAGTTACACCAGAAGAAATCGATGAAGTAATAGGCAATGTTATAATTGATGGTAATGTTTTTAAAAGACTTGACTACAATGCTAAAGTAGAAAGTCCAGGAATGAAATATAAACATTATTCTCCAAATACTAAATGCAAACTTATATACTGTAAAGACGAATTGGATCAAATTTTCTATTTAAAAAAGTATGTAAACGAATACAAAAGAAATGTAGTTGTTATTGGATTTAACGAACATGAAGAAAAACTTTCATTACCGAAAGAAAGATTCATTTGTGTAGGTCCAAAAGATGATTACGAAGAAATAGCAAAAAATATTTTTTCAGCTTTAAGACAAGCAGATAAAATAGAACCTGAAATAATACTTATCGAAGGCTTAAAAAAGGAAGGCATTGGCTTAGCAATTATGAATAGATTGCTAAGAACATGTGAATATGATTATATTGAAAAATAATTAAATATCGAAAAGGTATTTATAGGAGGAATTTATGGATGAATCGAAAAATATTAGATTTAGCGTAATAGTATGTGCATATAACTTAGAAAAAATAGTTTCAACTTCAATAGAAAGTATATTAATGCAAACTTATAAAAATTTTGAATTAATCGTTGTAGATGATTGTTCAACAGATGATACTTTAAAAGTTTTAAGAAAATTTGAGAAAAAAGATCCAAGAGTTAAAGTTATAGCTAATAAGAAAAATTCAGGTCCAAGTATATCAAGAAATGTTGCAGTTGAGAAAGCTGTCGGAGAATACATAGTTTACCTAGACGGTGACGATACTTTATACAATAAAGAAACCTTAAAGAATGTTGACAAAACAATAGGAAAAGATGGAGCAGATGTAATCTATTTTGGTGTTCAATATGTTGGAGGAAGTAACAAATCATATATACCAACAGCTGAAAACTCAACAAAAGAAGCTAGAATAGTATGTGATATGCATTTCCCTGTTGCAAGTAAAGTTTGGAGAAGAGAGTTTTTAAATAAAAATGATATAAAATTTATTGGTGGAATGTACTATGAAGACATGGTATATTCAATCAAAGCTGCTATTTTAGCAGAAAAATTAAAATATGGTGAATTTCCTATTTATATTTATTATAGAAACAGAGAAGGTAGTATAATGTCTACACCTAATTTAAAAAGATGTACAGATATGTATTTAGTTATGTATTACCTTATGAAACTATATGAAGAAACACCAGAAAAATTACAACCATATCTTATGAGTTTTATAAAAAACGAAACTTTTAGTATTCCTATGAGATTAGATGCTGTCTTAAAATCAATGAAAGATAAAACTTTTTCACCAGTAATACCTAAGAGACAATATGTTTTTACAGAAGGAGAACCAAATGTTATTTTAAATGATAGCAATCCCAAAGTAATTTCAGTTGACCCTGAAGAAGCTTCTTCAGGAGCAGGTACTGATAAAAAAAGTTAATATTCAACCAGAAGAACTAAACATTGCAACTTTAAGCATTGATAAAGACAAAAAAGATTTATTTAAGTTCGACAATTAGTAAAAAAAAGTTGCATTTATAAAATGCAACTTTTTTTAAATTTCGTATGGTAAAGATAATAAAAGGAGAATTTATATGAAAACAAAGATGTATATAGTAAGACATACGCAAACAGTTGGTAATGTAGAAAACAGATTAACAGGAAGAACAGATTTTGATTTAACTGAAGAAGGACAAGAATTTGCAAATAGATTAACTGAAAAATTAAGTAAAGTAAAATTTGATGTTGCTTATAGTAGTACATCTCCAAGAACTCACAAAACTATTCAAAAATTAGCGGATTTAAATAACTTAAAGATTATAGAAGATGAAGATTTATGTGAAATGTCTTTTGGAATATATGATGGAAAGACATGGGAAGAAGTAAACAAAATTAATCCTAAAATAAAACAAACACAAAATGAAACAAATGAAATAAGAAATATACCAGAACAAGAGAGTATGGAAAATGTGACAAAAAGAGTTTATAGAAAAATGTTAGAGAATGCGCAAGAAAATCTTGGAAAAACAGTATTAATTTGTTCTCATGGAGTAGCAATAGAAGCATTTTTAAGACAAATAACAAAGATTCCGTTTTCAGAATCAAGAGAAGAATATAGCCAAAAAAATACATCTCTTAATATTGTAGAATATGATGATGAAGAAGGAAAATTTGAAATTAAAGTGTTAAATGATAAAAGTCATTTAATTTCTGGAGATAAATTTAACACTATTAAAGAAAAATAATAATAAAAATAATTAAAACAAAAAATAAATGTAATTTTAATTACATTTATTTTTTTATAAAAAACATACAAATAATTCTAAATTTATTTAAAAATAAAAGAAAATATTAGTGCCTGAATTTCTTATATATATTGTTTTTTTATGTTTTTTGCTTTATAATAAAAGAAGTTTAAAGGAGATAAAAAATATGTATTTAATAGTAGGTCTGGGAAATCCTGAAAGTGATTATTCAAAAACAAGACATAATATGGGATTTAATGTTATAAATAAATTATCTGAAAAATATGGCATTGAAGTAAATAAATCAAAATTTAAAGGCTTAGTTGGAAGCGGAATTATAGAAAACGAAAAAGTAATTTTATTAAAACCACAAACTTTTATGAACTTAAGTGGTGAATCTATAATTGAAGCTGTAAATTTTTATAAAATAACGTTAGAAAATCTTATTGTTATTTATGATGATATAGATATTGAACCTGGAAACATTAGAATTAGAAAAAATGGCTCTGCTGGTACTCACAATGGAATGAAATCAGTAATTAATATTTTAAATACAGAAGAATTCACAAGAATAAGAGTGGGAATTGGAAAACCAAAAGAAAATATGGATATGATTTCTTATGTTATTGGTCATATTCAAGAAGAAGATATAGAAAATCTAAATAAAGGGGTAGAAATTGCAAAAGAGGCTGTTATCGAAATTATTAAAAATAATGTTGATTCAGCAATGAATAAATTTAATTAAAAGAAAGTTTTATATGAGAGAATTAGTAATTTTTAATGAAAATAATAAAAAAGAAATAGCTTTATTAGAAGATGAAGAATTAGTAGAAAAATATGAAGAAGACGAAAATGTTAAAACTATTGAAGGAAACATATATGTTGGAAAAGTTCAAAATGTGTTAGTAGGGTTGCAATCTGCATTTGTCAATATTGGTGAAAAAAGAACAGCATTTATTCATGCAAAAGATATTTTGCCTAAAATAGATATAACAAAAGAAAAAGTCGAAAAAGAAAAACCTATAAATGAGTTAATAAAACCAGGTGACCCAATTATAGTAGAAGTTAAAAGAGAAGCAGTTGATAAAAAAGGACCTAGACTTTCAACACATATTAGCTTAACTAGTAGATTTATAGTTTTTATGCCAAATGCAACTTTTATAACAGTTTCACAAAAAATAGAAAATGAAAAAGAAAGAGAACGTCTTAAAAATATTGCTAAAAAATATTTACCAGAAAATACAGGAGCAATAATAAGAACCGTTTCTGAAAATCGTACTGAAAAAGAAATAAAAGAAGATATAGAAAAATGTATAAAAAGATGGGAAGAAATACAATCAATAAATGTAGATAAAATTCCACAGAAAATTTATGATAAAGGTGGAATTTTAAAGAAAACACTAATTGATTTAGTAGATGCTAATCTTGATAAAATTGTTTTAAGAGAAGAAGACAATTTGGAATTAATAAAAAATATTTTAAATGAAATAAATGCAGATGTAAAAATAGAAATAGACCCTGAAATATTAGAAAAATATTCTTTAAAAAAACAATTAAAAATTTTAGAAAGCAATAAAGTTTGGCTTAAAAGTGGTGGATTTATAACAATAGATAAAACAGAAGCTTTAATTGCAATTGATGTTAATTCCGGGAAATTTATTGGAAAAAAAGATGTAGAAGAAACAATTTTAACTGTAAATTTAGAAGCAGCCAAAGAAATTTGTAAACAAATTAGACTTCGTGATATAAGTGGAATTATTATAATAGATTTTATAGATATGCATGAAGAAAAAAATAAAAAATTAGTTATTAATGAAATTATAAAAGATTCTAAAAAAGATAGATCAAAAGTTCAAGTAGAAGAGTTTACAAAATTAAATTTAATGGAATTGACAAGAAAGCATATAAATAGCAAAAAAGAAACTTAAATTATGATATTTTTAGAAAGGAAATACATAGCTAATGAAAGTAGGATTTGTATCACTTCGGTTGTAGCAAAAATTTAGTTGATACGGAAATGTGTATAGGAATATTCAAAAAAGAAAAATTTGAAATAGTAAATGATCCTAAAGATGCTGAAATAATTATAGTAAATACTTGCGGTTTTATAGAGTCTGCAAAACAAGAAGCTATAAACTGCATATTAGAAATGGCAGAATATAAAAAAACAGCTAATTGCAAATTTCTAATAGCTATGGGATGTTTAGTTCAAAGATATAAAAAAGAATTAGAAAAAGCAATTCCAGAAGTAGATTTGTTTTTGAGTATAGATGAATATGAAAATTTATGGGAAAAAATTTCAAAACTTATAAAAAAAGAAACAAAATCTGTGAATACTTTAGATTATTTAGATAGAGTTGTATCAACAGGAAATACAACTGCATATTTAAAAATTGCAGAAGGATGTAATAACAGATGTACATATTGTGCGATTCCATATATAAGAGGACCATTTATTAGTAGAAAAATGGAAGACATTTTAGAAGAAGCAAAAACGCTTGCAAAAAGTGGAATTAAAGAGCTTATTATAATAGCACAAGATACAACTAAATATGGAATAGATATTTATGGAGAGCCAAAGCTTGCTGAACTTCTTGAAAAAATATGCAAAATAGATGGACTAAAATGGATTAGATTTTTATATGCATATCCAGAAAGTATTACAGATGAACTTATTAATACAGTAAAAAATAATGACAAAATTTGCAAATATTTTGATATACCTCTTCAACATTTTTCAAATACAATTTTGAAAAAAATGAATAGAAAAAGTGATAGCAAATCTATTAAAACAGTAATAGAAAAAATAAGAAAAGAAATTCCAGATGTAATACTAAGAACTACAATGATTGTTGGATTCCCTGGCGAAACTGAAGAGGATTTTTTTGAATTATATGAATTTATAAATGAAACTAAATTTGAAAAATTAGGAGTGTTTAAATATTCAAAAGAAGATGGAACACCAGCAGCAAAAATGAAAAATCAAGTTCATTATAAGACAAAACAAGCAAGATATGATAAAATAATGAAAATGCAAGAAAAAATTTCAAAAATAAAATTAGAAGAAAAAATAGGAAGAACCTATGAAGCAGTTGTTGATGGATTATCAGATGATAATAAATATATATGTGCAAGAAGTTATATGGATATTCCAAATGAAGATGGAACAATTTTTATAAAAAATAATGGAAAAATAAATCCTGGAAGCTTTATAAAATGTCAAATAACAGCTGTTAGAAATTATGACTTAATAGGAAAAATTATAGAAGAATAAAACAGGTGGGATTAAAGATATGTTAAATAGAATCTTTAAACTTATTGTAATAATACTTATGATTATAGGAATTTGTTTAGGAGTTTCAATAACAATAAAAAAAGAATTACCTAAAAAAAGACAAGAAGAAAATATGGCAAATATTATTAATAAAATTCAAGTAAAATCAGCAGATATAAAAGAATTTTATACTTATGGTAGAGCATTTAATATAGCTGGAGAAATAAATAATATTAATAAAGATAATTTCGAAGGTGTAAAATTAGTAATAACAGATGGCGGAGAGTATGAAAAAACATATAATCTAAACTCTAATTTAGAAGATAATAAATTAGAATTTTCTTCAGATATAGAAATAAATTCTGGAATTATTTTAGATGAATTAGAAAATAAAAATTATTATTGTATGTTAAGACTTAAATTAAATAATAGTGCAGAACCAAAATATTATTCATTTATAAATTCATCAGGAAATGAAAATATTGAATATTATACAGTAACTAAAGAAGAAAAAAACAGAAAAGCCAGAATAGAGTTTATAAAAAATAAATCAAAAGATAATGAATATAATCTTTTAAAAATAAGTTTAGAAGATATAGACTTACCAGAAGAAATATATGATATAATTATAGATGCAGGACATGGTGGAAAAGACAAAGGTGAAAATGCAGGTGCTGTTACAGAAGCAGATGTAGCTCTAGATTATGCAAAAACATTAAAACAAAGTTTAGACTCTTTAGGGTATAAAGTTAAATTAACTAGAGATGAAAATAACAGTGAAAATTATACAGACACAAATATGTATGATGAAGATGGAAGAATAACAGTAGCATGTAAATCAAAAGCAAAACTGATGATTTCATTTCATATAAATAATGGAGTAAAAAACTTGAATGGTTTAGAAATTTATTCACCTTGTAAGTCAAACTTAAATTTTGCAAAAGAGATGGCTAGTAAAATAAAAGAATATTCAAGTATTAATTATTCAAATAATAATTCTTTTAAAGAAGCAGATGGAGTATATGTAAGAAATTTTACAAAATCAGTAATAAAAGAATTTGAAAACACAGCAAATAAAAAAGGATATGAACCATACAATATAACTTTAGATACACCATATTTGTATACAATACGAGAAGTTGGTGGAATTGCAACAGGAGCTTATGTTGATGGAAGAAACAAACTTTATTCTAAAAATGAGTATTATAATTCAAATCAAGGAATTGAATGTTATCAAATAGAACTTGGATATATAAAAAATGATTTAAACATTATACTAAATGAGAAAGATGCTTATATTAGAGGAATTACCGAAGCAATAAAAAATAATTTTTAATAATCAAAAGATTAAAGAAAAGAGGTATTAATGGACGAAATAGAGAAATTCGTATTATTTCTAAAAGGAAAACTTACAAAAAAAGAAATTAATCTAGTAAAATTCATTTATGACACAAATTTATTAACATATTCTATGATTAATGAAACCATTGTAGAAAATGATAAAGAAATTACGAGACCAACTAATGTATTAGATTTGTCTTATTTAAAATTGTGTGCTAAGAATTTTGAAGATTCAGATAATTTACTAGAAAAAATATTTTTAACATATATAGGATATACATTAAATGAGTATAGAAATACTTGGAGATTAAATTTAAATAATTTAGAAACAAGTTTAAAAGCAAAATGCACATATTGTAGTGTACAATGTAATTCATGTCCATTTAAGTTAGCTGCATATATAAATAAATGTGCTAATGACAATAAATTTAATCACAGACAATTATATGATATGTTAGTTGATGAAAAAGAAAGAGTTTATGAAAAGAATGAACATTTAATCGATTCAGTTGCAAATACAGTAAATGAGCACATTACTAATTCTGTTGATATTGTAGGAGCAGAAATGATGTTATTCTCAAATTGTGTTACAATTGAAAATGTTTCTAATGAAAAAATATCATATAAATATTTAGATTTTAATGTTAAAAACAATTCTTTCTTTAATAATTTAAATGATTATTTTAGCAATAAAGGAATAGAAGATACTTTTGATTTAAAAGAAATAAAATTTAAAGAAAATGATTCTTATATATTTGATAAATCACCAATTGAAATTGCAGTTTATATAAAATATTTATGTATGCAGAATAATTTATCAGAACAAGATGTATTAAATAAAATTCTTGATAAAAGAAATTTTAAAGAAAGTGAATTTAGAATTTCATATTATAATCAATATGTTCATGAAGTTCAAGAATTAGATTGTTCAGATAGAGAAAAAGAAGAAATAATATCAATACTTACTTATATTAGAAATTACTATTTTAATGAAGATTTACCTTATATTCATTTTAATATTGCTTTATATACTAAAAATAATATAATTTCAGACAAAGTAATAAATATCATAAATAAATATGCAAGAGCTTTTAATTATATTACTAATAAACCTACTTTATGGGTAGATACAGAAATGCTTGTAAAAAGAACTAAAGATTCAAGTGATATGATTATGCAAGTAGAATCTATGTATGCTAAAAACGATCTTTTAATTTTTGAAAATCTTGGAAAAACTAAAAATTTAAATGAATACAGATTAGAAGGTCTACTAACTGCAATAGAAAAATTTAATTCTAGAAATCAAAAATCAATTAGTATATTTGTAGAATGTGAAGACATTTTTAAAGAAGTAACTCAAAAACATCCAACAATAGAATCTTCAGTTATAAATAAGAAAATATATATTGATGGATTTAATGTTCAACTTATAAAAGAAAAAGTAATTCAAAAATTACAAAACATAATGAAACCTAACAAAGAGTTCATAGAAGATTTAGAAAAATATATTCAAAGCACATATAATCCAGACACAATGGATGAATATACTTACATAGATAAATTATATAATGAAATAGTATTTAACAAATTCAAAATCTTAAATGTTACTAATTCATTTGATAAATCAAACTTGCCTAAAAAAGATGATGCAAGAGAAATAGATGAAATAATGAAAGATATTAATTCTTTGGTAGGTATAAGTGAAGTAAAAGCAAATATTAATGAACTTTTGAAATATTTAGAATATAGTAAAAAAATTGATACAGATGGATTTGTTAATCTTAATATGGTGTTTAAAGGAAATTCCGGTACAGGAAAAACAACAATAGCAAGACTTTTAGCAGAACTTCTATATAAATTAGGATTTGTTAGAGAAAATAAAATAATAGAAGTTAGTAGTAAAGATTTAATTGGAACACATTTAGGAGAAACAGCACCAAAAACACAAGCTGTTATAGATAGTGCACTAGATGGTGTATTATTCATAGATGAAGCTTATGCAATAATGGCAAGTAGAGGTGGTTCAAATTCAAATTATCCAGCAGAATGTATGGCAACTATTTGTAAAGCAATTGACTTATATAAAGATAGACTAGTAATAATTTTTGCAGGCTACACAAGAGAAATGAATGACTTTATAAATGCAAACCAAGGGCTAATGTCTAGAATTGGATATGAATTAGAATTTCCAGATTTTTCTCAAAAAGAATTAATTCAAATTTTTGAAGATGAAGTAAAAGGAAATGAATTTACTTTAGAAGATGGAGTTATAACAAAAATAGAAGAAATAATAACTAAAAATAAAATAGGTAGAAATTTTGGAAATGCTAGGTTTGTTATTAATTTATTTGATAGATTAGTTGTAACACATGCAGCAAATTGTACAGATGACAATGAGCTTAAAACTATAACTAATAAAGATGTTGATGCATATAATGAAACTAAAAAAGATAAATCACGTACAGTTAATGAAATTTTAAAAGAATTAAATTCACTAATTGGATTAAAGAAAGTCAAAGAAACAATTGATGGTTTTGTTTCAGTTATAGAATTAAACAAAAAGTTAAATAGAGTTCCAACATTTAATATGCACATGATATTTAAAGGAAATGCAGGTACTGGAAAAACAACAGTAGCAAGACTTTTAGCAGAGATATATTATAATTTGGGATATATAAAAAATAATAAATTAGTGGAAGTTCAATCACAAGATTTAATTGGAGAATTTTTAGGACAAACAGGACCAAAAACACAAGCAGTTATAGATAGTGCCGTAGATGGAGTATTATTTATAGATGAAGCTTATGCTATAATGGAGCATAATGGAACAAATGCTAGTTATTCTGCAGAGTGTGTAGCAACACTTTTAAAAGCAATGGAAGATTATAAAGGAAGACTTATAATAATTTTTGCAGGATATACAGAAGAAATGAGAAAATTTAGAGATTTAAATCCAGGTTTGAAATCAAGAGTAGGATATGAAATAGATTTTGAAGATTACTCTATTGAAGAATTATTAGAAATATATGATAAAAAAGTTAAGGAAAGAGGATTTAAATCAAGCAAAGAAGCTAGAAAAAAAGTAGAAAATATTTTAAGAAAAGCAAAAGATGTTGAAAACTTTGGAAATGGTAGATTTGTTGAAAACATAGTTCAAAAAATAATTGTTGAACATGCAAGAAATACTAGAGAAGTTACTGATATGGAAAGATTACTTACATTTGAAGAAGAAGATGTTTCAGAAATAAAAGCAGAAGAGTCAAAGAAAAGAATAGGATTTTAAATTTAAATTTTATAAAAGAAAGGGTCTATATTTTATATAGACAAGGTAAAAAAACATGGGAGTTAACAAATTAAATCATCCACTAGTTGATCACAAATTAACAATTCTAAGAGACAAAAAAACAGGTACAAAAGAATTTAGAGAAATTATAGGAGAATTATCTACTATACTTTGTTATGAGGCAATGAAAGATGCTGTTCTTGAAAGTAAAGAGATTGAAACACCTATTTGCAAAACAGTTGGAAAAAAATTAGATGAAGACAAATATGCTTTTATTCCAATATTAAGAGCAGGAACAGGAATGTTAGATGGACTTATAAAAGTTATGCCAAATGCTAAAATTGGACATATTGGTATGTATAGAAACGAAGAAACTTTAAAACCAGTAAAATATTATTATAAAACACCAAAAGACTTAGATAAAAGAGAAGTAATAGTATTAGATCCAATGCTTGCAACAGGTGGCTCAGGAATAGATGCAATTACAATGCTTAAAGAAAGTGGAGCAAAAAAATTAAAATTCTTATGCATAATAGCAGCTCCTGAAGGAATTAAAAAAATGCAAGAAATTCATCCAGATGTAGATATCTATACAGCAGCAATTGATGAAAAATTAAATGATATTGGATACATAGTTCCAGGTTTAGGAGATGCTGGAGATAGAATATTTGGAACAAAATAATTGAACAAGTTTCATAAAAAAACCTTCAATCATACTATAAATAAAGATTGGAGGTGCTGAAATGAGAATAAAAATTTTAAGTATAACCTTGCTTATACTAATGTTTTTACCAGTAAGTGTACTTGCAACAATAGCTTCTAGCAGTACAATATATAATGGTATAGATGTTAGTAATTGGCAAGGTTATATTAATTATAGTGAAGTAAAATCAAATGGAATAGATGTTGTATATATAAAATCTAGTCAAGGAAATAATATAGTAGATGCATATTTTAGAATTAATTATAATAATGCAAAAGCAAATGGAATAAAAGTAGGTTTTTATCATTATTTAACAGCAAGGAATGAAGAAGAAGCAATAGAACAGGCAAATTTTTTTGTATCTGTAATATCTAATACTATTCCAGATTGCAAACTTGCAATGGATTTTGAACAATTTGGAAACTTAAGTATTGAAGAAATTAATAATATTTCAGAAACATTTTTACAAAGAGTAACAGAGCTTACTAATAAAGAAGTTATAATATATAGTGATGCATCAAATGCTAGAGATGTTTTTGGTGTGGAACTTTCTAAAAAATATCCACTTTGGATTGCAGAATATGGAGTAGAAGTGCCACAAAATACTAATTGGGAATTTTGGGAAGGATTTCAATATACAAGTGAGGGAAAAGTAAGTGGAATTCAAGGTTTTGTAGATAGAGATAATTTTACTGAAAACATTTTTTTAAGCAATATTAATAAACTTCCAGAAACTGGAAATGAAGAAAATTATAATCAAGATACTACATATATTGTTCAAAGTGGGAACACTTTAAGTCAAATTGCTTTAAAATATAATACAACTGTAAAAGAATTAGTAGCTTTAAATAACATAAAAAATCCTAATCTTATTTTTCCAAATGAAAAAATAATTGTACCAATAAATGGAAATACGAAAAACGAAAATATATATGATTCTAATCATATAATTTACACAGTTGAAAAAGGAAATACTTTGAGTGAACTTGCAATAAAATTTAGAACTACTGTTATGCAAATTGCTAAATTAAATAGTATACAAAATGTAAATTTAATATTTACAGGGGAAAAATTAAGAATAGAAATATAAAATAAAATATAAATAAAATGAAAAAAACTGGCGAATGAGCCAGAAAAAGCAAATGAGCTTTTTTTTGGAAGGAGAGCCTTAGAATCCGCGCCGATACGAAGAGCGGTTGTGGACGTAAAACTCATTCTTCCTGCCAGGAACCGGGAGAATATCAACGATGATTTCCACCGTCTTGGAGGAAAGGCGCATGTCGTCTTCTTGCTGTTGCTTCCGGCGAAGTGCCTCCTCGAAAGTGTATCCGGGATATCCAGCAGAAATACCAGTGGGATAAATCTCATCCCTATAACCGATGCTTTCAGTCTCTCGTAAAAATGCCATAGTGGTAAACCTTCCTTTCAAATTAATATACATTAATTATACCATATTTTGAGATATTTTTCAATCTATATATCTTGTTGATACATTAATGATAAAAAGTATAATTTCTTAAAATATGATTAAAATAATTATAAAAATTATTTTAATAAGAGGTATATATGAAAAGTTTTTGGGGATTAGAAATTGAAAAACATAAAGAATTTGAAAATTTGAAAAATAATATTAAAGCTGATGTATGTATAGTAGGAGGTGGGCTAACTGGAATTTCTACTGCATATTATTTATCAAAAGCTGGAAAAAAAGCTGTTTTGTTAGAAAAGGACAGAATATGCTCTAGAACAAGCTCTGGTACAACAGGAAAAGTTACAAGTCAACATGGGTTAATATATAAATATTTAGAAGATGAACACGGAAAAGAAACTGCAAAAGAATATTTTGAATCAAATGAAAAAGCTATAAAAAATATTGAAGAAATAATAAAAAAAGAAAATATTGATTGTGATTTTGAAAAAAAGAAAGCCTATGTATACACAAAATCTGAAAAAGATGTGGAAAAAATAAAAGAAGAAGTAAAAGCTACAAAACAAATTGGAATAGAATCTGAATTTGTAAAAAACATAGATTTACCGTTAGATATTTTAGGAGCAATAAAATTTGAAAATCAAGCACAATTTCATCCAGTAAAATATGCTTATGGTTTAATAACAGCAATAATTAAAAACAATGGAAAAATATATGAAAAATCTAAAGTAACAGATATAGAAGAAAATGATGAATATTATAAAATATTAACAGAAAAGGGATGTGTAATAGCAAAAGATGTTGTAATTGCTACAAGATATCCAATAATAACATTTCCGGGATATTATTTTTTAAAAATGTATCAATCAACTTCTTATGCAATTCTTTTTGATACACATACAGAATTTGAAACTGATGGTTTTTTCATAAATTCAGAAGAGCCTAAGATTTCTTTTAGAAAAGTAAAAGATGGAGATAAAAATCTTTTGTTAGTAGTAGGATATGATTATAAAACAGGAACCGAAGTGATTGGAAATTGTTTTGAGTATTTAAAAAAATATGTTACAAATATCTTTCCATTAGCAGAAGAAATTATATCTTGGACGGCAGAAGATTGTATTAGTCTAGATAAAATTCCTTACATTGGTAATTTTTCAAAGATGATGAAGAATATTTATGTTGCAACAGGATTTAATAAATGGGGAATAACTAGTTCAAATATTTCTGCTAATATTATTACAGATAAAATCTTAGAAAAAGAAAATGAATATGAAGATATATATAAAAGTTCAAGATTAGAAATAATTAAAAATAAAGATGAAGAATTAAATATGATGAAAGAAGCAGCAAATAGTATTGTTATAAAAAGAATAAAAGGTGTAGAAACTCCAACTTGTACACATTTAGGGTGTAAATTATCTTGGAATGAATTAGAAAAAACATGGGATTGTCCATGTCATGGTTCAAGATATGATGAATATGGAAATGTAATAGAAGGTCCTGCTATAAAAAACACGAAAGTAAATTAAAAATTGATAAATAAAAGACTCATAGATAATTATAAAAAATTAAAGTGGAAAAATATCAAAAATTATGTTATAGTAATTTTTGATATTTTTAATTTTAAGGAGAAAAAATGAAAGTAGCATATTTAGGACCAAAAGGAACTTTTTCTTATGAAGCTTGTCAAAATTATTGTAAAAACCATGAAGAGCAAATAGAGTATAGAACAATAAATGAAACAATTTTGGCATTAGAAGAAGGAAAGGTAGATGAAGCAATTGTTCCAATTGAAAATTCTTTACAAGGTTGTGTAACAGAAGCAATTGATACTCTAATTCAAAAAGAAGATATAAAAGTAAAAGATGAATTGATATTAGATATAAAACAAAATTTATTATCAAATAATAAATGTAAATTAGAAGAGATTAAGAAAGTTTATTCACATCCACAAGCTTTGGCACAATGTAGAAATTATTTAGAAAAAAATTTGCCTAATGCTACGTTAATAGCTGTTGAGAGTACTTCTTATGCAGCTCAGAAAGTAAGTGAAGAAAATGAATTATGTGCTTGTATATCTAATATTGCTTGTTTAGATGTATATAACTTAAATTTACTAGAAAAGAATATTCAAGATAATGAATTTAATAAAACTAAATTTTGGATATTGAGTAAATCTGAATTTAATAAATATATAAAAAACAAAATGTCTATGATATTTTCTGTTAAAGATAAACCAGGAGCATTATATAATGTTCTAGAAATTTTTAATAAATATAATCTTAATTTAACAAAAATAGAATCAAGACCAGCTAAAACAATACTTGGAGAGTATTATTTTTGGATAGATGTTACTATAAGTAATAGTAATGAAGAAAAGGCAATAGAAGAAATAAGAGAAAAAGGAATATATGTTAGAATATTAGGTAAATACTAGAAATTTGTAAGAAAACGTGCTATAATTACTTATGTGTTGCTATATGACACTAATATGAGAATTCAGTTAGGAGGTATGCACATGTGTAACAATCGGAAGTACGACAAAGAAGAACAGGAGAAGTTTTGCCGGTTGGGACGTATGTCTGCACTCTTCTTGAGGGACTACTCTCTCGAAGAGATTGCCGCACAGGAAGGAAAAACTGTGGATGAGATTGTAGCTCTGTTTGAAGATCTCAAACCCATAAATCCGTATCTGTATCGGCAAGTGCAGGAAAAGTTGGTAAAGTGATGCCAAGGAGCGGTCGGAGGCTTTAGGGCCTTCGGCTTTTCCATTTTAAATAAATATTATAAATAGTTTAAAATATAACTTTTTTTTGATATAATACTAAAAATTAAAAATGATTTGATTAAAGTAATTTAAAATAAGAGGTAAAATATGATATCTGAAAAAATGAAAGAGTTACTAAAAAATAATTCAGTTATTAGAGAAATGTTTGAAGAGGGGAAAAGACTAGAAAAAATATATGGAAAAGATAATGTATTTGATTTTAGTTTAGGAAATCCAAGTGTTCCTGCTCCGAAAGAAGTAAATGAAGCTATTATAAAAATAGTAAAAGAAGAAGATTCAAACTTTATTCACGGATATATGAGTAATAGCGGTTATGAAGATGTAAGAGAAAAAATAGCAAATTCTATAAATGAAAAATTTTCTACAAACTTTAGTTTTAAAAATATAATTATGACAGTTGGAGCTGCAAGTGGTTTAAATATAGTTTTAAAATCAATTTTAAATCCAAAAGATGAAGTTATTGTGTTTGCACCATATTTTTCAGAATATAATAATTATATTCAAAATTATGATGGAATAGTAAAACCAATAGAACCTAATTTAAAAGATTTTATGCCAAATTTAGAAGAATTTGAAAAATCTATAAATGAAAAAACAAAAGCAGTTTTAATAAATACTCCAAATAATCCAACAGGTGTTGTTTATTCAGAAGAAATCATAATAAAACTTACAGATATAATGAAGAAAAAAGAAAAAGAATTAAATAAGCAAATTTATTTAATTTCTGATGAACCATATAGAGAACTTGTGTATGATAACATAACTACTGTACCATATATTACTAAATATTATGATAATGCAATTATTGTTTATTCATATAGTAAATCATTATCTTTACCAGGAGAAAGAATAGGATATGTAGTTATTCCAAATGAATTGGAAAATAGTGATGAAATGATAGATGCTGTTACAATTGCAAACAGAATTATAGGCTCAGTTAATGCTCCATCTTTAATACAAAGAGTTATACCTTATTGTTTAAATTCAAAAGTAGATATAGAAAGCTATAATAAAAATAGAAATTTACTTTACAAAATATTAATAGAAAATAAATTTGAATGTATAAAACCACAAGGAGCATTTTATATTTTTGTTAAATCTCCTATACCAGATGAGAAAGAATTTTGCAGAACTGCTAAAAAATATAATTTGTTATTTGTACCAGCAACTTCATTTGGATGTCCTGGATATGTAAGAATTGCTTATTGTGTTTCTTATGAAATGATAAAAAGATCAGAAGAATCTTTTTCGAAACTTGCAAAAGAGTATAATATGTAAGGAGAAATAAATGGAAGAAAGATATGTTAAAGAATTTGAAGAAATTGAAACAAAGTATAAAGAACTAATAAATATTGCAAAAGATTATATGTCAAAAGTGGATGACCCAAAACACTCTACATCTCATGTTGAGTCAGTTGTAAAATATGTGAAAGAAATATTAACTTATGATTTAGAAGTAGATAAAGAAGTTTGTATATTATGTGCTTATTGGCATGATGTAGGTAGAATTAAAACTAAAGAAGGACATGCTAAATTAAGTGCAGAAATGTTAGAAGAAAAATTGAGAAATCAAAATTATGATAAAGAATTTATAGAAAAATGCGTAAAAGCTATTGAAAATCATGGTTGGGTTGATATGCCAGAAACACTAGAAGGAATTGTAATTAGAGATGCAGATAAAATAGATTTTGTAGGAATTCCAAGATGGAAAAATTGTATAGAGAATGATTGTAAATTTACAAAAATATTAGATTTACTTCCAACTATAAGAAAAGATATTTTAAAATTAGAATGTTCAAAAGAAATATTTGATAGAGAAATTGGAATTTTAGTTAGATACTTACATAACATAATTTACAAAATAGAAGAGGAATAAAATATGGATATTAAAATATTACCTTTAAAGAAAAAGCATAAAGATTTTATATTGTATGCGAATAATATCATAAATAATATTAATTCTACTTATCAAACAAATAACTTGGAAAAAAATATAGATAAAGATTATTTTTCAAATTCACCAAAATTTAATTGTCTAGTAGCAGAAACAAATGAGCGGAAATCCTGTTGGAATGATTTTGTATTCTGAATTTTATTGGGCAAATGATGGTGAAGTATTATGGATTTCACAAATGTTTGTTGAAGAAAAATATAGAAAATATGGAGTATTTTTTAAACTTATAAGCGCTTTGAGAAATGAAAATAAAAGTATAAAAATAGTATCTTGTGCTACAAGTGATGAAAACAAGAGAATGCAAAAAATTTTAAATTATTATGGTGCAAAAGAAATAAATTTAAAATTTTATTATAAGAAGGTATAATTAAAATTGAAAAAATTTTAAAAATAAAGAGGAAATAAGCATGAGTTTACCAAATTTTTTAGTAGAATATTTAAAGAAACAGTATAGTGATGAAAATGTAGAAAAGATACTTAAAGGATATACTGAAAAAAGAAAAGTTACTTTTAGGGTTAATACTTTAAAATCTGATGTTTCAAAAATAGAAAAGATTTTAAAAGAAAATAATATAAAATATGAAAAAGTTAAATGGAGTGAAGAAGCATTTATATTAAATGATGCAAAAGAAGAAGATATCAAAAAATTAGATATTTATAAAAATGGAGAAATATATCTTCAAAGCTTATCCTCAATGTTACCACCTATAATTTTAAATCCTAAAGAAGGAGCAGATTTATTAGATATGGCAGCAGCTCCTGGAGGAAAAACAACACAAATGGCAGCTCTAACAAATAATAAAGCACATATTACAGCTTGTGAAATGAATAATATAAGAATAGAAAAATTAAAATATAATGTAGAAAAACAAGGAGCATCATGCGTTTATATTATGCAAAAAGATTCAAGACAAATTGATGATTTTTTCTCTTTTGATCAAATTTTATTAGATGCACCATGTAGTGGAAGTGGAACCTTAAATATAAATAGTGAAAATTTAGAAAAATATTTTACAGAAAAGCTTATAGAAAAATCTGTTAAATCACAATATACTCTTTTAAAGAAAGCTATAAAAATACTAAAAAAAGGACAAGAAATGGTATATTCGACTTGTTCTATTTTGTTTCAAGAAAATGAAGAAATAATTTCAAGAGTTATGAAAGAAACAAATCTAGAAATTATTCCAATAACTTTTCAAGGAATAGAAGAATTACCAACCTTGCCAACTAGTATTAAAGGATGTTTATGTGTTTGTCCTAACGAATTATATGAAGGTTTTTTTATAGCAAAAATAAAGAAATTATAAATTATTTTCTTTATTTATTATTTTTTTAAAGAAATCGAAGTAATGAAGTACAACAGATGGTACTTCATTATTTTTTATCATATTATCAAACTCATCTAAAGTAACCCATTTAGCATCACAAACCTCTTCTTCTTGAAAAACTAAGTCTTCTAAATTAATATCTGCTCTGGCTAAATAAATGTCTAAAAAAGTTGAATTTGAATATTTATAAGATAAAACAAATTCAATATTTTCTTTATCTAGATTTACTCCAATTTCTTCTTTACATTCTCTTATAGCAGCTTCTAAAGAATTTTCACCAGCATCAACGCCACCACCATGACATGCCCACATATTTGGATATTTTCTTTTTTGAGGGCTTCTTTTTTGAATTAATAATTCTCCTTTATTATTAATTATCCAAACATGAACAGAAATTCTGTATTCACCTAGTACTTTGTCGTGCCTTTCAGCTGTTTTGTTTAAAGGAAATTTTTTGTTATCATATTTATCAATTATTTCCATAAAGTACCTCCTAAAAATATTTTCCCTGATACAAATTATTGTCTTTCATATATTTATCAATTCCATTTATAATCCATTTTTTATGTTTATTCCATTCTGGTGCTACTAACAAATCTTTAGGCGCATCTCCAGAAATTTTATGAATAATAATATTTGGATTTATATGTGTTAAAACATAACAAGCACTTTCAATATAATAATCTAAAGTAATTGGATTATATTTATTTTCATTATACATTTTTTCAAGTACAGTGTTTTTAGTTATGTAAGTAGAATGAATTTTCAATCCTTGAATATTATGACTATTTATAAAAGTTACAGTATTTTTTAAATCTTCTAAATTTTCGTTTGGAAGACCAATCATTATATGTGTAACAACATCAATATTATATTTATTTAATAGTTTTACAGCATTTGTAAAATCAGAAGAAGAATAACATCTATTTATAATTTTACCAGTATTATCATTTGAAGTTTGAAGTCCTATTTCAACCCAAACACTAACTTTTTCTTTATAAGAAGAAATGAGTTTACATACATCTTCATTTATACAATCTGGACGAGTGGCTATTGCTAAAGCTACAATTTTATTATTAATTAGAGCTGAATCATATTTTAATTTTAAATTTTCTATTGAATCATAAGTATTTGTGAAATTTTGAAAATAAGCAATAAATTTATTTGCTCTATTTGCTTTGTAAGAATTAAAATAAGTGTTTATTTGAAGTTTTATATTTTTAATTTGATTTTCTAAAAGATTATTATTGATAAGAGATTTATTAGAATTATTTTTAATAAATTGATTTATATGTTCACCAGAGCCTTGATTACTACAAAATATACAACCACCAATTGATTTTGTTCCATCTCGATTTGGACAAGTAAAACCAGCATCAATACAAATTTTTAAAGTTCTCTCTCCAAATTTGTCTTTTAAATATTTATTTAGATGATTGTATCTATCACTCATAAAAACCTCTTATAATTTTGCTACAATAATATTATAATACAAATGAAAATAAAATTAAATAAGCAAAAAGTAATTTGTAAATACTATGTGAAAAATATTGATTTTTGAGATAAATTGTTATAATATAACTACAAATTTTAAAAAAGAAATGGAGAAGATAAAAATGGGAAAAACTTATATTTTTGGACATAAAAATCCAGATACAGATTCAATTGTTTCAAGTATAGTTATGACAAACTTTGAAAAAAAATTAGGAAATACTGATGCTGTTGCATGTAGATTAGGAGCAATAAACAAAGAAACTGAATATGTTTTAAATTATGTTGGAATAGAGGCGCCAGAGCTTATAGAAGATGTAGCAGATGGAGAAGAAATAATTATAGTAGATACAGCAAATCCAAGTGAACTTATTCCAAATTTATCAAATGTTAAAATTAAAAAAATAGTAGATCATCATCAAGTTCTATTAAATACATCATATCCAGTATTTTATAGAGCAGAGCCAGTTGGATGCACAGAGACAATAATGTACAAATTGTATAATGAATATAATATAGAAATTGATAAAAAGATAGCTACATTAATGTTATCAGCAATTATTTCAGACACACTTTTATTTAAATCACCAACTTGTACAGAAACAGATATAAAAGCAGTTAAAGAATTATCTAAAATAGCTGAATTAGATTATGAAACTTATGGAATGGATATGTTAAAAGCTGGGACAGATTTAAGTTCATTTACAATAGAACAAATTTTATCATTAGATGCAAAAGCAATAACTCTAAAAGATAAAAAATCAGTAATTGCACAAGTTAACACAGCATCAATACCTGATGTTATGAAAATGAAATCAGAACTAGAATCAGGAATGAATAAAATGATTGAAGAACAAGGTCTAGATTTATTTATGTTTTTAATTACAGATATAGTAAATAGTAATTCACAAGTAGTTGCTTTAGGAAATTCAGCATCAATCGTAGAAAAAGCTTATGGAGTTAAATTAGAAAATAACACAGCATTATTAAAAGGTGTTGTTTCTCGTAAAAAACAAGTAGTTCCAATAATGACAGAAAATGCGTAAAGCCTAAATCCATTTTATTTAAGAGAGGGTATCTTATGAAATTTAATGAAGAAATTGGTAAAGCCAAAATTATATTAATTATTTCAATCTTAATAGTTTTAGTAGTTGGTATAATAATTTTCTTAAATTTAAATAAAGAAAAACCAGTCGAAACAATAAAGCAAGATCCGTATGAGTATTTTGCTGTGTATTCTCCTGATGGAAAAGTAGGAGTTATAAATAAAAAAGGTGAAAAAATAATAAAAAACGAATATTCACAAATATATATTCCTAATCAGTCAAAAGATGTTTTCTTTTGCTTTAAAAATGAACAAGAATATACTATATTTGATAAAAATGGTAATGATATATTTAAAAATTTTACTAGTGTAATGCCTATAAATATATCTGATAGTACTATGGAAATGGAAAAAAATGTTCTTTATTATGAAGAAAATGGAAAATATGGGTTAGTAGATTATTCAGAAAAAAAATTAACAGATCCAATATATGAAGAAGTTAATAGTTTAGCAAATAAACCAGGCTGTATATTAGTAAAAAAAGATGGTTTATATGGAGTATTAGATTCAGAAGGAAAAACAATTGTTGATGTAAAATATAATTCTGTTAAAGGAGATGAATATTCTTCTGAAAATGGTTCTTATGAAAAAGAAGGATATATAGTTTCAGAAAAAACAAAAACAGGAATTATTTATGGATACATTGATTATAAAGGAAAAATGTTAATAGATCCTAAATATGAATCAATAAATAGAGTTGTAGATTATGAAGATGATATTTATTTAATATTTATGGATAATGGAAAAAAGGGAATTATTAAAAATAATAAAATAATTGTAAAACCAAAATATCAGGCAATTAATTTCTATACTAATTCAAAGGTCTTTGTTGTAAATAAAAATGGAAAATATGGATTTTTAGATGAAAATGGAAAAGAAATTTTAAAAACAGAGTATGAAAGTTTTTCAATTGCTGGAAATTACATTTCAGTAAAAAAATCTGATGAATCAAGATTATATGATTTACACGGAAATTTAGTAAACACAAATAATTATGTAAGTATTTTAGAAACAGGAAATCCTTCATTTTTTATAGCACAAAATGAACAAGGTTATTATAGTATTATAAGTAAAGATATACAAATTGATAATAAATATACTTATATAAGTTATGCATTCGATAATTTCTTCATTTTTACTAATGAAGATGGAAAATCTGGTGTATTAAACATTTATACAGGAGATGAAATACCAGCAGAATATGATAACATAATTTTATTAGAAAATGCTAGAGCATTAGAAGCAAGAAAGGGAAATGAAGTTGACATCTATTCTGAAAATTTTGAAAAAACTTTATCTATGGTAGATGGAGTTGTTGAAAGTATAAATGAAAATTATATATCAATATATTCAAAAACAGATTTAAAATATATTGATAATAAAGGAAATCTAGTACAAAATACAGATGTATTTAAAGACTTAGAACTATATTCATATCAAGCAGAAGATGGAAAATGGGGATTTAAAAATAAAGAAGGAAACATTGTAGTTAATGCTAAATATGATGTTGTAACAGAACTTAATGAATATGGATTTGCAGGAATTTATCAAGAAGGAAAATGGGGAGTAATAGATAGTAAAGGAAATGAAATAGTAGTACCTTCTTATGAATTAGAAACTTATTATTCACCAAGTTTTGTTGGAAAGTATTTATTAGAAGAACTAGAAGTAGTATATTGTACAGAAATAGATGAAAATGATTAAATTAAATATATTTAAAAAATAGTACTTTTTTAAGTGCTATTTTTTTACTTAAAAGTGCGAAACTTGAAAAAAAGCCTAAATTATAGTATAATTTTAAAAATTTTAAAAGGAAATTTGTAAATGAAAATAGTAATAATAGGTGGCGGACCAGCTGGAATAATGTCAGCAATATCTGCTGCTAAAGAAAAAGAAAATAATATAATCTTAATAGAAAAAAATAAAAGTCTTGGTAAAAAGCTTTTGATTACTGGAAAAGGAAGATGTAATATTACAAGTTCAATAGAAATGGAAGATTTTATAAAAAACATTCCTGGTAATGGAAAGTTTTTGTATAGTGCTTTTCAAAATTTTACAAATAAAGATATTATTAAACTTATTGAAAATAATGGCATTAAAGTAAAAGAAGAAAGGGGAAACAGAATATTTCCAGTTACAGATAATGCACAAGATGTTTTGAATTGTTTTATAAAGGAATTAAAAAAATATAAAAATATTGAAATAAAATTTGGAGAGAAAGCAAAAAGAATAATCACAAGTGATAATAAAGTAAAAGGTATTTTATTATCTTCAAATAAAATTATTGATGCAGACAAAATAATACTTGCAACAGGTGGAAAAAGCTATCCAATGACAGGTTCTGATGGAGAAGGCTATAAAATGGCAGAAGAATTAGGACATAGTATAGAAAATATAAAAGGATCTTTAGTTCCATTAGTTGCAGATAAATTTTTGTGTCAAAGTATGCAAGGATTATCTCTTAAAAATGTAAAAATGGAGATTAAAGATATAGAAAAAAATAAAAAAATTTATGAAGATTTTGGTGAACTTCTTTTTACACATTTTGGAGTAAGTGGACCAACAGTTTTAAGTAGTTCTGCACATATTTTAAGATATAAAGATATTGATAGACTTCTATCACAAAACAAAATTAAGCTATTTATAGATTTAAAACCTGCTTTATCAGAAGAAGAATTAGATAAAAGAATATTAAGAGATTTTGAAGAATTTAAAAATAAAGAATTTAAGAATAGTCTAGACAAACTTTTACCAAAAAAGATGATAGATGTAGTTATTAGATTATCTGGAATAAATGAATTTAAGAGAGTAAATGAAATAACAAAAGAAGAAAGACAAAAATTAATAAAAATACTTAAAAAATTTGAAATTAATATAGAAGGTTTTAGACCAGTTGAAGAGGCAATAGTAACAGCAGGTGGAGTTTCTATTAAAGAAATAAATCCAAAAACAATGGAATCAAAAATTGTAAGTGGATTGTACTTTGCAGGTGAAATTATTGATGTAGATGCATATACGGGTGGATTTAATTTACAAATAGCATATTCTACTGGATTTACTGCTGGATTAAATAAGTAATATAGCATAATTGTAATGTAAGGAGAAAAATATGTTTAAAAGTATTGCTAAAAACAGTACTGCTGAGATAGTTGAAAAAAAATCTAAATTTATTGCAAATATTTTTTATGTAGAAAGTATTCAAGAAGCAGAAGAAAAAATAAAAGAAGTGAAAAAGAAATATTATGATGCAAGACATAATTGTTTTGCTTATAGCATTTTTTCGGAAGATGGAGTAATTAATCGTTTTAGTGATGATGGAGAACCATCTGGAACTGCTGGAGCACCAATGCTTAATATAATTAACTCAAAAAAATTAACAAATATATTGGTAATAGTTACAAGATATTTTGGCGGAATACTTCTTGGAACAGGTGGATTAGTTAGAGCATATACTTCAGCATTTCAAGAAGCTTTAAAATCATGTAAAGAGATTCAAAAAGATATTGGCATGAGAGCACAAATAATAACAACATATCAAGATTTAGAAAAACTTAAATATTATTTAAAACAAAAAAATATAAGTTTAGTAGAAACAGAATATGGAGAAAATATTAATGTTTATATAGATATAAGTAAAGAAAAATTAGAAGAACTTAAAAGCAATATAAAAGATTTAAATTTTGAAATAATAAAAATATCTGTATTAGAAGAAAAATATATAGAGAAAAAATAAAAAGGTTTGTCGCTTTTTGTAAAATCAAAAACTATTTATAAATGTAAGATTTTAAATTATATATTTTCTTGTATGTCGAATTTTGTAGAATGATGAAGTTCGAAAGTGTTCAAAAATAAACAAAAATCGTTGCATTAAAAATTTTTAAGTAATATAATCTCATTTGTAAATATTTACAGAAATTTTTAAGGAGGGATATTTTTGAACGAGAAAATCAAAATACTTATAGCTGACGATAATTTAGATTTTGTTTCTACATTAGTTACATACTTTAAGACACAAGAAGATGTAGAAGTAATTGCAACAGCAAAAGATGGACAAGAAGCTTACAACAAAATAATAATGGAAAGGCCACAAGTAGTATTATTAGACGTAATAATGCCACATCTAGATGGACTTGGAGTTTTAGAAAAACTTGTTTCATCAAACATAGAATTACCTATTTGTGTTATGCTATCAGCTGTTGGACAAGATGCTGTTACAGCACAAGCTATAAATTTAGGTGCTCAATATTATGTCCTAAAACCTTTCAAAATGGATGTTTTAATGAAAAGAATACGAGAATTAGTCAATTCACCAGAGCCAAAACAAACAAATAAAGTAATAGTTACAAAAGAAGTAAAACCAAATTATATAAGTATTAGTAATCAAGCTAGTAAAGAAGAAATTTTAGAAATAAAAGTTACAAATATCATCCACGAGATTGGAGTTCCAGCCCATATAAAAGGATATCAATACTTAAGAGATGGAATAATGATGGTAGTGAATAATATTGAAGTTATTAATCAAATAACAAAACAACTTTATCCAGATTTAGCAAAAAAATACAAAACAACTCCTTCAAGAGTTGAACGTGCGATAAGACATGCTATTGAAGTAGCATGGAATAGAGGACAAATAGAAACAGTAGAGAGTATATTTGGCTATACTGTAAATTCCAATAAAGGAAAACCAACAAATTCAGAATTTATAGCAATGATTGCTGATAAATTACGTTTGGATTTAAAAAGTGCATAAATAAAAAAGTGTAATGAAATATGGGAATATATTAATGAAGTAATTTCTTCATAAATATCTTCCTTTTTTATTTGCTTAATTTTATATAATTAATTAATTTGCAATACAATAATTTGAATGTTATAATCAAGTTGAAATTTATATTAGGAGGTTTTTTAATATGGCAATTCATAATGAAGCGAAAATAGGAGAAATAGCAAAAACAGTATTAATGCCTGGTGACCCAATGAGAGCAAAATATATTGCAGAAAACTTTTTAGAAGACTATAAATTGGTAAATACTGTAAGAGGAATGTATGCTTTTACAGGAAAATATAAAGGAAAAGAAATAACAGTAATGGCATCTGGTATGGGAATGCCAAGTATAGGAATTTATTGTTATGAATTATATAAATTTTATAATGTAGAAAACATAATAAGAATAGGATCTTGTGGTGGACATGTTGATTATTTAAAAGTTTTAGATATCGTTTTAGTTGATAAATCTTATACAGAAGGAAATTTTGCAAAGAATATGACTGGTGTAGAAAATCATATTGTTCAATCTTCTTCATATTTAAATGAAGTAATTGAACAAACAGCAAAAGAATTAAATCAGAAATATGTTAAAGGAAATATGGCATGTACAGAATGTTTTGATCCATACTTAGATGATCCAATGCAATTTGTAAATAGACTTCCAAAAGAATATAATCTTATGGGTTCAGAAATGGAAAGCTTTGCATTATTTTTCACAGCTAAGCATTTAGGGAAAAATGCAACTTGCTTATTAACAGTTTCAGATTCTTTATGCACAAGTGAAGAATTAACATCAGAACAAAGACAAAATTCAATGAATGAAATGATAAAATTAGCACTAGAATCTACTTTAAAATTATAATAAAGGAGAAAAGAACATTTGAAAATGTTCTTAAAATGAAATTATGCAATCTTTAAAAGAATTATATAAAATAGGAAACGGACCATCAAGTTCACATACTATGGGACCTAAAAGAGCAGTAGAAATTTTTAAAAGCAAATATCCAGATGCAGATAAGTTTAAAGTAATATTATATGGTTCATTAGCTTTAACAGGAAAAGGACATTTAACAGACTATATAATAGAAGAAACTTTAAAAGGTTACGAAACAGAAATTGTATTTGATACAAATTATAAATGCGAAGTTCATCCAAATACTTTTGATATATTTGCTATAAAAGATAATAAAATGATAGCAACATGGAGAGTATATTCAGTAGGTGGTGGTACTTTCCAAATAGAAAATAAAAAAGAACATGAAGTATTAGATGTATATAAAGAAGAAAGTTTTGGAGAAATAAAAAAATATTGTGAGGAAAATAATTGTGATTTATATGATTATGTATGCAAAGTAGAAGGTGATTCAATAAATGAATTTCTAAATGAAGTTTGGGAATCTATGCAAAATACTATAAAAAAAGGTTTAAAAGCAGAAGGTATTATACATGGAAAATTAAATTTAGATAAAAGAGCAAAAAAATTATTTGAAAGCAAATTGGAGAATGAAGATGAAGTTACTAAACAAAATAGATTAGTAAGTGCTTATGCTTATGCAACAAGTGAAGAAAATGCAAGCGGTGGAGTTATAGTTACAGCTCCAACATGTGGCGCTTCAGGAGTATTACCAGCAGTATTATATTATATGAAGGAAAAATATAATATAAATGATGAAAAAATAATAAAAGCATTAGCAGTTGCAGGAGTTATTGGAAATGTTGTAAAAACAAATGCTTCAATAAGTGGAGCAGAATGCGGTTGCCAAGCTGAAATAGGAACAGCATGTTCAATGGCAGCAGCTGCAGCTACATATTTATTAAATGGAAGTATTAAAAAAATAGAAAATGCATCAGAAATTGCTATGGAACATCATTTAGGTTTAACTTGTGATCCAATTTATGGATATGTTCAAATACCATGTATTGAAAGAAATGCAATTGGTGCAATGAGAGCTTTAGAATCTGCAAGTTTAGCAATGATGTTAGTTGATGACAGAAAGATATCTTTTGATGTAGTAGTAGAAACAATGTATGAAACAGGAAAAGATTTGCAAAGTCATTATAGAGAAACTAGTGAAGGAGGACTTGCTAAAAAATATTGTAGAAATAAATACTATAATATAGATATGAAAGAATAGATATTAAATAAAAATTAAATAATATTATTTTATAAGAGCTAAATTAAACTTAAAAAAATTTGCGATAAGGCTCTTATTTTTATTTGCAATACGAGCATTAGATTTTAAAATTTTAAAAGAAAAAATATTGGTAAAAAATAACTTAAAATATTTTTTAAAAAAGTGTTGACATTTAATTTTAAGAGTGTTAAAATAATGAATGTTCACAGGAAATGCGGACAGGTAAAAAAGAGTACATTGAAAAGTAAACAATAAATATCCTTTAAGAGAAACCAAGCGGTAGTTTAAAACTACCAAAAATTTTAAAAAATGAGCTATAAAGCTCAAACTCAAAAAAGATTTATATTTATAAAAATATAGATACCATAAACAAGAGAGTTTG
>CANRPX010000019.1 GCA_947632605.1 uncultured Clostridia bacterium
TTTTCTTTATTTCTAAAAGAAACATTTTCTAAAATATCATTATCTAATTTTCTGTATTCTAAATATTTTTTCCAAACTTTGTTAGAAGGAACACCATGACAAATTATATCTTGTGTATAAAGATTTTCATAATCTTTCATCAAATAAGTTTTTAAACCTTCTATTTGACAAGGAGTTCCTGTAAATAAAACTAATCTATCTTGATTTAAAGCTTGTCTTGCTTCATTATATGTTTTTCCAATATCACTTTGTATATATTTAGAACCTCTAATTTTTTCAATTTCTGATAGAGCTTCTGCTTTAATATGTTTTACTAGAAAATCATCATCAAATATAGCACCAAAAACAACTCCATTATTTTTTATGATATATTCTGCAATTAATGAAAATAGCCCACCAGATGAGCTATTCATTCTAACTTTTTCATTATTATTAAAAGCAGCATAAGAAGATACTGGTAAAACATCACTTTCTTTTTTATTATTAATTATTGGGCATACTTTTTTACAAAGACCACAATTTATGCAATAATTATAATTTATTTTTGGATATTTAAATCCCTTTTCATCTTCAATCATTGAAATTGCATTTCTAGGACATATATTTTTACAAGCAAAGCAACCACAACAATTGGTTTTGTTGTTTACTTCTAACATACCTTATCCCTCTACTTGTAGATTATCTTTATTTAAGTCTAATGCATTCTTTAAAAAGTTTATTACTTTCTCTTGTTCTTTTTTTAGAATACTAGATACATTTTCATAATCTGTTTCTAAATGTTTGTCACATATTTTGTTATCAAATTTTTTATTTTTAAGTTGAAATTTTTTTAATAATGTTTCTATTCTAGAGTTCATATCTCTCATTCCATCTTCATCTCTATCAAAAATTAAAAATGGTCTATCAAATATAATTGAAAAAACGCAAGAATGGAAAGAATCTGTAAGAACCATAAAAGAGTTCTTTATTAAATATAAGAATTCAGCTGGTCCACTAGCATAAAAAGAGTCTCTATCTAATATGTCTATAATATCACAACCATTTTCTTTAGCAAATCTTTCTATTTCTTTATTCTTTTCACTTGAAACATTTCCTAAAAAATATTTTAAAATATATTTTTTGCTTTTTAATTGTATTGGCTTCTTCATAACAGAAGACCACTTTTCTGCAGATAACATCATTGTAGGATCTAACAAAACAATGCAATCATCTCTTCCTGTTATATCTTTTACAATATCTTTTCCAGCATTTTCTCTAACAGAAATAGCTTTCATTTCATTTAATGCTTCATATTTTTCATAGGTATTATTAGGAATATCACTTATTCCAAAACTTGCAGAAAAAGATATTCTTTTTTCTTTTGGTGCAAATCTTGCAAATGAAAAATCACTAAATCTATCAGTAAATTTATAATTCCATATTTGATCACTTCCGATTACAAAATAGTCATATTGCTCATGAAAATTTTCTGGAACATCATCATGATATATAACGTCTTTAGATAGATTCATGTTTTCTTCATTAAATTCTAAAAATCTTTCTCTTCTACCATGAAAAATCTTTTTAGCATCTTCTAGGCAATTTTTATTGTTTACTGTTCTGACGTTTTTTATTGTTTCTGGATTTAGATTCAAAGATTTTAGTACTTCTTGTACAGCATAATTTTGTAATCTGTTTCCATAATTATTTTCATCAAATATCGTTATAATACCTATTTTTTTCATATTTTACCTCCTATCAATAATGTTTTCTAAATCGTTTTTATGTAAAATTTAACTGTGCAAAAAAATAACGCCTAAAATATCGTTTAGATTAATTTAGGCATTATCATTTTATTTAAAAGTATTTTCTATTTTCTTTTATATTTTATACCTACCTTTTAATCTAATATTATTTGGAATATAAAAATTAAGCGTAATATGGGCGACCCTATTACTATTATAAGTTATATTATTTTGCTTTAAATTTTTTCTCATGTTTTTATTCACAGTATTTTTTTCTCCTCTTATTTTTATAACCATTTAAATTATACTATAAAACTTAAAATAAATCAATAGTAAATATTTTATTTCTATTTATTTCCATTTTTCTCTTTTAATCTCTTTTTTTTTCGTTTTTTGATGTAATCTTTTTAAAAATCTTAATTAAAATATAATTTAAATTATATTAATTAAACAAAAAAAGATGAAAACACAAATGTTTTCATCTTTTATATTTTTGTTTTTACTTACTTATCTTCTCTTTTTACGTGCTCTTCTTTTTCTTCTTCTGAGACATCTTCTAATAATCTTTGTTTAAAAAATTCTTTATATCCTAATGCAATAATTATTATAATTATTATTGCAAAAGATAAAGCTTTCCATATACCACTATCCATAAGAATAATTGCAAACATTCCAAAAATTGCACTTAATCCATACAAAATTAAAACTGCTTGTCTTTGTGTAAATCCTTTTTTTAGCATTTTATGATGTAAGTGTTCGGCATCTGGTTCAATAATTGATTTTAAAGATTTTCCATGTATTGCTCTTCTAACTATTGCAAATAAAGTATCAAATATTGGTAAAGCAAGTACTAATATTGGTGCTACTATTACAATAGCTGTATAAGTTTTAGCAATACCTAAAATTGAAATAATTGATAAACAATATCCTAAAAAGTTTGAACCTGTATCTCCAATAAATGTTTTTGCTGGATTAAAGTTATATGGTAAGAATCCACATAATGCTCCACCTAATGCTGTAATTAATACAATAGATATTATTGGAGAAGCATTCAATGAAAATATTATAAGTAATGATAAACAAGAAATTAAGGATATTCCTGTTGATAATCCATCTAATCCATCAATTAAATTCATGGCATTTGTTATACCAACTATCCATCCTACTGTAAGTAATATATAAAATGTATCTCCAGCATTTTCTAAATTTAAAAATGGTATATCAAGATTATCGATTTTTATTCCAAATTTTATTACAACTAATGATGCAATTATTTGAGCTATAAGCTTCCAAATAGCCTTTACTCCTTTAACATCATCTATAAAACATATAACTCCAATAATTATTGCTCCTAATATAAAGCCGATTATTTTTCTAATATAATTTTCTTCATATAAATTAATTTTATTTTCTATGGTCATTATTATTATTAAGTATACTATTGAAACAAAAAAACCTGCAATAACTGCTAGTCCACCAAGTCTTGGCATAGTAATTTTATTTATTCTTCTTTCATCCTTTGGTGTATCCATAGCCCCTAATTTTTTTGCCAAATTAATTGTATGTGGCGTTGCCATAAAAGCTGTTAAAAACGCTATTAAAAACGCTATCGCTATATCTCCCCACATAATGTGTGTCCCCTTTTATTTCATATTCTCTTCTTCTATTTTTTCTATCATTTGTAGTCTTTCTAAATATCTTCCTTGTAAAAATTCTGCACCAATCCATGCTCTAATCATTTGAACAGCTTTACTAATATTTAAATAACTGCCTGGTAAAGCAATTATATTTGCATCTAAATGTTCTTTTGCTTGTTTAGCTGTATTTTCATCAAAACATGGCGCACATCTTATTCCTTTAAATTTATTAGCATCTATTACCATTCCAGATGCTGTTGTACAAATTAAGATTCCTCTTTCACATTCTTTACTTTGAACTGCTTCAGCAACTCTTTTAGCATATATTGGATGATCTGTTCTTTCTTCACTGTAAGTTCCAAAATCTTTATACTCGATGTTTAATTCTTCTAAATATTTTTTTATTTCTTCTTTTAATTTAAAACCACCATGATCTGCTCCTAAAGCTATCATTGCTACTCCTCCTTAGTTCTATTTTGCCCATAATATATCACAGAATTCTTTATAATACAAGAATATTCTAACCAATAAATGTGAATTTTGTGTGAATTTGTTATAATTTATTTTGTTTTTAAACGTCTAAAATTCACATAATTTACGTTTTTTAAAAAATTGCTTGATTTTTAAATATATTCATGTTAAAATATTTGAAGTAAAATTTACTTTATGAATTAAGAGGAGGTGCTAAATAAATGCCAAACATTAAATCAGCTATAAAAAGAGTTAGTGTTATAGAAACAAAAACACTACAAAATAATATGGTAAAATCTGCTTACAAAACAGCTGTTAAAACATTTGAAGCTGCAGTAGCAGAAGGAGATAAATCAAAAGCAGAAAAAGCTTTTAAAGAAGCAGTTAAAAAAGTTGATCAAGCTTGCACAAAAGGTGTTATAAAAGCTAATACAGCTTCTAGAAAAAAATCAAATTTAGCAAAAAAATTAAATACAGTAAAATAATCGTATAAAATACGATTATTTTTTTGCCATAAAAAATTCTTTTTCCAAAAATTACAATTGTTTTTACTTTTTTAAGGTGTTACTATTAATTTAAGTTAATACATATTTTTTGGGGAGAGTTTTCTTATGGATAATTTAAAAATAACAATTAAGAGTAAAAAAATAAAAAGATTAGTAGGTATAAATTTACTAATCTCTTTTATTATTTGCCTTTTAGCAATTATAATGCTTTGGACTTATAATACATATTATGCATCAATATATCTATTAGAGTCTAGTATTATAATTTTTAGAACTGGACTATTTGTAGGTACTTTTGCAATAATATGTGGTATATTTTTTGAAAATTATCTAAATTGTAGTTAAATATTAATAGTTTTCAGCTTTTATTTCAAAGAAAGCTTTTGGATGATTACAAACTGGACAAACTTCTGGAGCTTTTTGTCCAACACAAATATGTCCACAATTTCTACATTTCCAAATTCTATCTCCATCTTTACTAAATACTAAATCACCATCTACGTTTTCTAATAATTTTTTATATCTTTCTTCATGTTCTTTTTCTATTTTTCCAACTGCTTCAAATAGATAAGCAATTTTATCAAATCCTTCTTCTTTTGCTTCTTTTGCCATTCTGTCATACATATCTGTCCACTCGAAGTTTTCTCCTTCAGCAGCAGCTTTTAAGTTTTCTGTTGTTGTAGGAACATCTCCACCATTTAATAGTTTAAACCATAATTTTGCATGTTCTTTTTCATTATCAGCTGTTTCTAAAAATATAGCTGCTATTTGCTCATATCCTTCTTTTTTAGCTTTGCTTGCGAAATAAGTATATTTATTTCTTGCTTGAGATTCTCCTGCAAAAGCCTCCATTAAATTTTTTTCTGTTTTTGTACCTTTTAATTCTGGCATTATCCATTCCTCCTATTTTTAAATATTTTTACAAGAATCACATATTCCTTGAATTGAAATTCTTGAATCAGAGATTTCTACTCCTGTTTGTTTTTTTATAGTTTCTTTTAACTTGTTGTTTTCAAAATCATATAAAAAATCAAAAACTCTTCCACATTTTGTACAAATGACGTGACTATGTGGTTCTCTAGGATAATCATATCTGTCTCCACCAGATTGCATAGGAATTTTATTTATAAAATTGTCTTCTACTAACATTCCTAAATTTCTATAAACAGTACTTCTACTAACATTAGGATCATTAGATTTTACAATCATATAAATATCTTCTGCTGTTGGATGATTATAAGAATCTTTGACTACTTTTATAATTTCTTCTCTTTGTCTTGAATAATTCTTCATAAAAATCTCCTCAAAATTAGGATTAATTCCTAATTTTGATTTATTATATCACATTTATTTTTTTAATCAAGTTTTTATATAAAATAATTTTAATAGTAAAAAAATAAAAGCTATATGTATTATACATATAGCTTTTATTTTTTGATTTTTATTATAATTTATACAATTAATTAAACTTATGTTGGCAAAACTGTTGTAGCACTTGCTCCTCTTCCAACTACTTGTGACATCAAGCTATTCCATGTATTATTCCCAATAATTCCATCTTGTGATAATCCATTTCTATTTTGGAATGTAAGCACAGAATCTCTTGTTTTAGCTCCAAATACTCCATCTAATCCACCTGTATCATATCCTAAAGTCGTTAATGCATCTTGTGCTATACAAACATAAACCCCTCTACTTCCTTGTCTTACCAATGGATACCCATAAGCTACTTGTCTTTCATCAAAATGAACCCATCTAGGTGTTAAATTTGCAGGCTCTACATAATTCCAAATTCTAGAGCTAATTGCTAGATTTCTCATCTCATTTCTTTGAGTTTCATTTAAATTTTGACCAACATCAAAAGCAAGGCCTGCATAATGTTGTGATAAATTACTATGGCCCCCTTCCCAAGGTCTTTTAAATGCAAAACCAACAAATATTGGCCTTCCATATATATATCTAAAGCTATTCCATGCTTCCATTGCTCTTCTATCTGTCCATAAAAGTCCAGACTTGCTAGATCCTCTAAATTCTTTTACTGTTAAGCTTCTATTTGAATTATATGGCATAGCTTGTGATTCGCCTCTATAATACGTTTCCATTCGATTTGTATTATTATTATAAACTAAAATTTTTGCCATAAAAAACTCCTTTCATTTATATTATATGAAAGGAATTCATTTTTTGATTTTACTTTTATTTATCTTTTATATGTTGCTTTTTTCTTTTGCTTTTATAATAATTCTTTTTTTAGAATCATTTGTACAAGTAATTAAAGTCACTTCTTTTTCTCCATTTGTATCTTGTGATAAACATTTTACATCTGTTGGTACAACTTCAAAAGTATCATAAATTTGGTATTCTACTTTTCCAACTGCATTATCTGACAAGAAAAAATCATCTCCTATTGATAATTTTTTTAAATTATGAAACATATTTTTATTTATAAAATTATGTCCTGTAATGCAAAAGTTTCCTGTTTCATTTGGATTTGGTCCCCAAAATTTTGTAACAGATACTCCAAGAGCACTTATTGAGTGATTTGAAAGTACATAAGTTTCTAAATCTATTTTGGGAATTTCTAATTTTGCAGATACATTATAACCTTTATATTCACTTATTATCTCTTCTTTTGGATATTCTTTTTTTTCTTCTAAATTTATTTTTTGATAAACAGTATTTTGATTTTCAATACTATATTTCAAAGCAATTTCTTTTTCTTGTATAAATCTTGTTTCTCTATATTCTTCTAGTATAACAATTGTTGTAATTACAAAAGATAAAAAAATTAATCCTATACTAAAAATATATTTTTTCATTTTAACTAATTCCTTTTAATATGTAATGAAGATGTTTTCAAAACATCTTCATTTTAGTCTTATTTCTTTTTTATACTATATACACAATAAGAAACTACTGCTAATAAAACAATTCCTACTGGTATATAAATATTTACACCTGTTTTTGGTAATACAGTTGGTGTTGTTTCATTTGTTGCAGGTGCTTGTGCAGTATCTCCTCCAACATTAAATGTGAAAGTGTTCTCTGCTATTGTTTGGTTTTCTCTAGTTAAATCAATTAATTTTAAAGTAATATTATAACTTCCTGATTCACTAAAAATACTTGTTAAATCTAATTCTTGTGATACATTTGGACCACCAATACCATAACCTTGTGTGTCTCCCCATCCTTCTTCTATGATATCATATTCTTTTTCATCTAAATCTTTTCCTAATAATTTAACTGTTGCTCCTTCTGGTGTAGTAGCTGTTGCTACTAATCTTGCTTTTTCATAATAACGTCCTATTGTAGAAGAATAAGAAAGTTTCATTGGAACTTCTTTACCTTTTTCAATATCTCCTTCTGCTGTTAAATTTATAGTATAAGGTACATACTCTGGTTCAACTAAAATTTGTTTATCTATTTTTATTTCATTATAGTCTTCTGAATCATTTGCATCTTTAATATTTTTACCTGTTATTTTAAATTCTGTTGTGTTTGAAGTTGTTAATTCTTCTTTTGCCTTAAATGTTACTTTCATTGTTCTTATAGGTGATGCATCTTGGTCATAACTAATTGTTAATTTTTTTGTTTTAGAATCACCTAAACCTGCTTCAGCATCACTTCCTGTTCCATTATTTACACTTACATAATCAAAAATATTACTATCATATAAAATTTCAAAAGTATATTTTTTTAATTTTACTGATCCAAAATTGAAAAATAATTCTACTGTTTCACCAGGTCTTGCTATTGTTGGTACTTCTACTGTAACTCCTAAATCTTCTGTTGCATAACTTGATATATTAAATACACATACACTTATTAATACTAATAATGCAAAAATACTAATTATTCTTTTCATAAGAATTTCCTCCTTGTTTGATTTTTACATTCATATTATTATCAAATTTGTAAAAATTATATTGTCAAATTTTTCAAATAAAAAACCCTATATAAAATAGGGTTTTAAAATTTTATTTTTTCAATTCTTCTAAGAATAATTTATTTAATAATTGTGGATTTGCTTTTCCTCTTGTTTCTTTCATTGCTTGACCAACTAAAAATCCTAAAGCTTTATCTTTTCCAGCTTTATAATCTGCAATTGACTGTTGATTGTTTTCCAAGATTTTCATTACAACTTCTTTAATTGCACCTTCATCTGAAATTTGTATCCAACCTTTTTCTTCAATGATTTTACTTGGCATTTTAACTTCATTAAATAGTTCTTCTAAAACTTTTTTTGCAATTGCAGAACTTATTGTTCCTTTATCTATTAAACTTACAAGCTCTCCAAGCTCTTTACCAGTAAATTTTAAAGAATCTGGTTCTTCTTCTCTTTCATTTAAAATTCTTGCAATATCAGACATTATCATGTTTCCAACAGTTTTTGGATTGTTACAAACTTTTGTTGCTTCTTCAAAAAGATTTGAATAATATTTTGATGCAACAACAAAATTTGCTGCTTTTTCTGTTAATTCATAATCTTCTATATATCTTCTTTTTCTGCTTTCTGGTAATTCTGGTAAGCTTTTTCTTATATTTTCAATATATTCTTCAGATAATTTAATTGCTACTAAATCTGGCTCTGGAAAATATCTATAATCTTGAGCATCTTCTTTATCTCTCATAGAAAAAGTTCTTCCAGAAATTTCATCCCATCTTAAACTTTCTTGTAAAATTTTATTTCCTTTTTCAAGTTCTTCAATTTGTCTTTCTGCTTCATAATCAATTGCTCTTACTATATTTCTAAAAGAGTTCATATTTTTCATTTCTGTTCTAGTACCAAATTCTTTTGCACCTTTTTTTCTAACAGAAACATTGACATCAGCTCTTAAAGAACCTTGTTCCATTTTACAATCTGAAACTCCTATATATTCAAAAATTGATTTTAATTTTCTCATATATGCTTCAACTTCTGCTGAGCTTCTCATATCTGGTTTTGAAACCACCTCTATTAATGGTACACCTGCTCTATTTAAATCAACAAAAGTTCCTCTTCCATATTCATCATGATTTAATTTTCCAGCATCTTCTTCTATATGAATTCTTTCTATTCTAATTTGTTTTTCTCCATTTTCAGTTTCTATTGTTACATACCCTTCATAACAAAGTGGTTTATCAAATTGTGATATTTGATATGATTTTGGTGAGTCTGGATAAAAATAATTTTTTCTATCATTTTTACTATTTTTTTCTATACTACAATTTGTAGCAAGTCCTGCTCTTACTGCATATTCAACAACCTTCTCATTTAAAACTGGCAAAGTACCTGGCATTGCCATACAGATTGGACAACAATGTGTATTTGGTTCGCCACCAAATTCTGTTGAACAAGAACAAAATATTTTTGTTTTTGTTGAAAGTTCGCAATGCACTTCTAATCCTATTACTACTTCATAATCATCTCTTGACATTAGTTCTCCCCTCCTTTAAATGTTGGTTTGTTTTCTCTAAAATTAGAATTTTGTTCATAAGTATATGCTGCTCTAAATATAGTTTCTTCATCAAATGATTTTCCTATTAATAAAAATCCTATTGGTAATCCTTTACTATCTAATCCACAAGGTACACTCATTCCTGGTAATCCTGCTATATTTACTGGAACTGTACAAATATCTGCTAAATACATTTCTAGTGGATTACTTGTTTTTTCATTAAGTTTAAATGCTGTTGTTGGTGAAGTTGGAGTTAATAATAAATCATATTTTTTAAATAATTCATCATATCCTTTTTTTATAACAGTTCTAACTTTTTGTGCTTTTTTGTAATAAGCATCATAATATCCTGATGAAAGTACATAAGTACCTAATATAATTCTTCTTTTAACTTCAGGTCCAAAACCTTCACTTCTTGAATTTCTATAAATATCTTTTAGATTATCAAAATTTTTCGTTCTATATCCATATCTAATTCCATCAAATCTACCTAAGTTTGAACTAGCCTCAGCACAAGCTACTATATAATATACTGCTGTTGCATATTTTCCAACATCTAATGAACACTCTTCAACAGTAGCTCCAAGCTCTTCATATTTTTTAGCAACATCTAATATAGCTTGTTTTACTTCTGCATTTATTCCTTCTCCAATATATTCTTTTGGAAGTCCTATTTTCATTCCTTTTACATCATTTATTAAACTTAAAGTATAATCTTTTTTCTCCATTTCCATTGATGTAGAATCTTTTTCATCATGTCCTGAAATTAAATTTAAAAGTAAAGCTGAATCTGTAACATCTTTTGTTATAGGACCAATTTGATCAAGTGATGAGGCAAAAGCAACTAATCCATATCTTGAAACCAAACCATAAGTAGGTTTTAATCCTACTACTCCACATAAAGATGCTGGTTGACGAATACTTCCTCCTGTATCACTTCCTAATGCCCAAGGTGCCATTTGAGAAGCAACTGCTGCTGCACTTCCTCCTGAAGAACCACCTGGAACTCTATCTAAATCCCATGGATTATGTGTTGGGAAAAATGCTGAATGTTCAGTAGAACTTCCCATTGCAAATTCATCCATATTTAATTTTCCAAGATATACTAAATCTTCTTTATTTAATTTTTCAATAACAGTTGCATTATATGGAGCAACAAAGTTTTCTAACATTTTAGAACTACATGTTGTTTTTGTTCCTTCAATGCACATATTATCTTTTATTCCTATTGGAATACCAGCAAATTTTGAAACTGGTTTTCCAGCTTTTCTTGCTTCATCTATTTCTTTAGCTTTTTTCATTGCTGACTCTTCTAAAGTAGAAACATAAGCTTTAACTTTATTATCTTTTTCTTTTATTCTATCAAAATAACTTTTTGTTATTTGTTCAGATGTTATTTCACCTTTTTCAAGTTTTTCCACAAGTTCATGTACAGTATATTCATAAAGTTCCATTAATCTTCCTCCTACTAATATTCATTTATAAAAATAACAATTATAAATTATTTCTTATATTATAATTTTATTTCTTTTAACATCATATAAAAATGTGGCCATGAATAAACTCTTTTTATGTTTTTAGCTTCTAAACCACGATTTATTCTTGTATCCATCATAAATGTTTTTATTCCACTATCTGCAATCATAGTACAGTTTTTAAAACTATCATCTATAAACACATCTACATTTTCTTGTTTTGCAACAGTAAGTTTGTTTTCCGCGTTTATAATAAGTTTATCATAAGGAACATTATATTTTTTTACCCATTCTTCTGTTCTTTTTCTAACATCAAAATAGTCTGCTTTCCATCTTGCTGTTATTAAAATAATTTTATGACCTTCTTTTTTTAGCTTTTCTAAATATTCTAAAGCAAGAGTTTTTGGTTTTACTCCTACTACTATTTTTTCATAATAATCTTTTAAAAATTCTAAATCCTCTCCATCTTTCCAATGATTTAAATCTCTCATATAAAAATGATTATCACAATTTGTTTTCTCATTAATCAAAGGCTCTTTCTTTAAAACATTTATCGTGTATTCTTGTGCATAAGACATCATTACTTCATAAGTATCTGTAATTGTATCATCTATATCTATTCCTAATACCATATTTATTACCTCAAATTAATTTATTACCTTTGGAATTCTAAACATTCCTTCATCTTGACTTGGTGCATTTTGTAATAAAGCATCTCTATTACCAAAGTCTACGACTTCATCCTTTCTTAAAACATTGCTTTTTTCATTTGCAGCAATAGTTTCATTCATTCCTTCAGTATTAACATTATTAATTGTGTTTGCAAATTCTAAAATTTCTTGCATATCTTTTGTATATTTTTCAATTTCATTCTCTGATAAATTTAAACATGCAAGTTTTGCTATGTGAATTATTTCTTCTTTGCTAATTGCCATTTAATTCCACTCCCTTCAAATAATAGAAATATTATATACCGAATTTCTAAAAAACACAAGGAAAAATAATTTAAAATAAAACTAATAATTTTATTTTATTCAATAAAAAATTATTATTATTTTATTTATTTAAATCACATAAAAAGTGCTAACAAATTTATTATTTGTTAGCACTTCAAAATTAATTTATATATTTTTAACTCATCATTCCTAAAACACCTTTAATAGCTGCATTTGCAGTAGTAGTTGCGTTTCCATCATTTGATGGAGCTGCTGAGCCATGTGTTTGTGACATTGCTTGATTATTTACTGGAGCCATTAATACTTTTCCAGTTCCTTTATAAACATTTACTAATCCTTCTCCTGATATACCAGAACCAATTAATGTTTTTGTAGATTTTTCAACTGTGAAATCTAATGTTGCAGACCAAGCTACTGCAAAATTTCCATCTACTCTTAGTACATCATTCTCTAAAGTTATTTCTATTAATTCATCTCTTGGAACAAAACTTTCTAAAGCAACTATTCCATTTCCTACTAATTTTAGATTAAATAATCCCTCTTTACCAAAAATTGCTGATGATAAATTAGAACGTGCTACTATTTCTTGATTAACAGTAGATTCACAAGCTAAAAACATTCCATCATCTAAAACAATTCCATCTGGCCATTCTGCCATATCTTCTAATAAAATATGTCTATATGTAGGTTCCAACATTAAAAGTCCTCTACCTTTATATCTTGGTTTAACTGCTGATTCTTTTGTTACAGCACCCTTTATAGCTTTTCCTAAAAAGTCTCCTACACCTTTTACATCACTACTAATTTCTACATTTCCTAAAGTCCATTGCATAGCACCTGCACTAACAATATATTCATTGTCATTTACTTCAATTAGTACTTGTTTTTTTCTAACATTCATTTTATTAGAAAAATAAGCATTTACAGAAGAATATGGAGTAACACTTAAATCATTTACATATTCAATTACTCTCATTCCTTCTTTTTTTTCAAGTGTTCTTACATTTTCGTTTTTTAATAGATTTTTAATTTTATACATATTTTCCTCCTTTGTATATTAATATAAAAATAACGCAAAAGCTCTATCAGATAAATAATAGAGCCTTTAGTAAATTATTATTATCTATATAAGTCATCTGATGACATCATTTTTCCATAACAATCTTTAAATTGTCCAAAAGCTATAAAAGCAAAATCATTTGCTACTAAAGCTAGCATTGTTATTAAACACATAAGTCCAATTGGTCTACAAGCAAAAAATGCTAATACTGATACTATTGTTCCATATAAGAATAAAAATCCTGAACCTATTTTTCCAGCATATAAACGATGTACACCGAAAAATCCTAAAAACCAACATAACATCAAAGCAGTAAATCTATTTTTAGTACTTACATTATTTTCTTCTTCGTTCATTTTCTTTTGTTCTCCTTTAAAAATATACTATTATCTAATATTATATTAATATTAAATAACTTTTATTGTCAATAGAAATTCAATATGTTACTAAAATGAAAAAAAAATGTAAAAAAGATGGCAAAATGCCATCTTTAATATTCTAATATAAGTAATTTTGTGGGTTGACAGGAGAACCATTTATTCTTATTTCTAAGTGTAAATGGGGACCTGTTGAATTTCCTGTTGAACCAACTGCAGCAATTGTTGTACTTGAATCTACTGATTGACCAGCAGATACATAAAGTGCATTACAATGTGCATAGTATGATTGAACACCATTTCCATGATCTACTATAATTAAATTTCCATAAGAACCTTTATATCCTGCATAAACTACTGTTCCTGCAGAAATTGCTCTTATTCCTGTTCCTTTTGATGTTGATATGTCTAAACCTGTATGAGCAGAAGATCTTGAACCACTTCTTGCACCAAATCTTGAACTAATAGAACCATTTACTGGAATAGAAAGTGCCATTCCATTAATGCTTCCTGTTGGAGCTACTGGTGTAGCAACTGCTATACTTTTAGTCATATTGATTTTTGCTTTTTGTGCTTCTAAAGCTGCTTGAGCTGCCTTTTCTTCTTCAGCTTTTTTAGTTTCATATTCTGTAACTTTTTCTGTTTTTAATGTATTTAATGTGTTTTTTGCTTCTTCTAATGTAGTTACTTTATATTCTGTTGAATAAACGTCAGCAACACCTAATTTTAAATCAATGTTTTCATTTAAATTTGTTTTAATCTCATTTATTATGTTTTCTGCTTCCTCTTGACTAGATACAATTGCTTTTTGTTCACCATTTGATGTTATTGCATAAGTTTTATATGTAGTTGTTGTCAAGTTATCAATTGCTAACATAATTTCTTTTTCTTGTGTTTCTTTATCCCTATCAATTAATTGTAATTCATACTCTGGTAATTCTGAAATTTCTCTAAATGCTATATTTCCAGTAGTATCATTTATGTATTTGTCTATTTTTGCTTTTATAATTTCCTCATTATATACAAAACCAATTGTCTCACCTGATATTGTGACCTTATATACAGGTTTGTATTTTATACATACCATAGTTATTATTATGGCAGAACCAATTGTGACAAGTTTTAGGGTTTTAAATGCTTCTTTTGTGTAATACTTAACCCAATTTATTAAAATAAAATTCACTCTCCTTTTTGCTTTTAAAAAAATCGTCACTAAAAATTATTATACTATAAATTAGAGGTCATTTCAAGCAAAATAAATCAGATTTAACCAATTTTAACCACTTTAAAGCAAAATTATCATTTTTGGCTTTCCAATTTGTATAACTTTCCTCAATCAATCTTATTTTTTCTTTGCTTTTCTCTTTTTTTCTATGCATTTCATTTTTGCTTTTTTATTTTAAAGTGGTTTTTTTATTATATTTTTATATATATTTTAAATAGTCATTCCCAAAAAAATAGTAGAAAAATGTCAAATTTTTTCTACTATCTTTTATGTATTTTTAAAATTTTTTATTTTAATTTCATAGAAAGTAATTTACTTATACCTTTTTCTTCCATAGTAATTCCATACACTGTATCTGCTGCTTCCATTGTTCCTTTTCTATGAGTTATAACCAAAAATTGTGAATCAGAAGAAAATTTCTTTAAATATTCAGCAAATCTAAATACATTTACATCATCAAGTGCTGCTTCAATTTCGTCAAGTACACAAAATGGTGCTGGATTTATTTTTAATATTGCAAACAATAATGCAATTGCTGTAAAAGCTCTTTCTCCACCAGATAATAACATCATATTTTGAAGTTTTTTTCCAGGTGGTTGAACAGCAATTTCAATACCACACTCTAAAATATTGTCTTCATCTGAAAGAATTAATTCCGCTTTACCTCCACCAAACAACTCTGAAAATACTTCTCCGAAATTCTTATTAATTATTTTAAATTGTTCAGCGAATTGCTTTTTCATTGTTTCTGTCATTTCATTTATAACTTTTTTAAGTTTGTTACTAGAATCTTCTAAGTCTAATCTTTGTTCACTCATAAAATCATATCTTTCTTTTGTTTCTTGATATTCTTTTATAGAGTCTACATTAATGCTTCCTAAATCTTTTATTTCATTTCTTATAGAATTTACTTGTTTTTGTACTTCTGTTGGATTTTCAGCTTTTTCAATACCTTCTACATTATTTGGTGTTAATTCATATTCTTCCCACATCTTGTCAATAATTTGATTTAATTCTAAATCAATCTTTGATTTTTTTAAATCAAGTTTTGAAATATGTGATTTTATATCTTCTAATTTTGAATTTTGATCTTCTATATCTTTTTCTAATGTAACTAATTTTTCATTTTTTTGAGTTCTTTCTTCTTTTAAAGATTGAATTTTATCTGTACTACCTAGAATTTCTTTTTCTAAATCTTGTATTTTCTGTTTTATATCTTCTATTTTAGCTTCTAATTCTGTATTTTCTGTCAAGCTTTTTTCTCTTAATTCTTTTTTATTATTTATACTTGTCAAGTTCTTTTGAATATCTAAGTTTATTCTATCTACCATTTCATTTATTGAAGTTTCACTTTCATCAAATGAAGAAACTGATATTCTCAAATTAGTTATGTCAAAATTTAAATCATCAATATATTTTTGATTATCTTTATTTAGATTAGTAAATTCTTCAATTATTTTTCCTAATTCTAAATTTTCTTCTTCCATTTTTTTAACTTTTTGATTTTGATTTTCTTGTCTTACAAGATTTTCTTCTTTTTCTTTCTTAACTTTCTCTAAGTCTTCTCTTAATTTTGAAAGCTTTGAATCATATTTTAAAATTTCTAATTCTAAATTATCTATTTTTTGTTTTTCAGTAGCATAAACTATTTCTAATTCTTGTACATCTTTTTGTTTTGCATCAAATTTATTTAAAATTTCTGAAATACTATTTTCATAGTCTTGTTTTTCTTGTTCTGCTTTTTCTATTTTTATTTTTATTTCTTTTAGTTCTTTTTCTAGTTCTTTAATTTCTTTTCCTCTACCTAAAATACTAACTGTCTTTGCTGCTACTGATCCACCACTAATACTTCCTGAAGGATTAATAACATCACCTTTTAATGTTACTATTTTAAATTTGTATCCATTTTGTTTTGCAAGTTTTATACTAGTTTCTATATCTTCTACAACAACTGTTTTTCCTAATAAGTTTAATATTATTCCTTCATATTTTTTATCACATTTTACTAAATCAGAAGCAATTCCTATTACTCCATTTACACCTCTTGTATTTACTCCTGATATTTTTTGTCCTTTAACAGAAGTTATTGGTAAAAATGAAGCTCTTCCTAAATTATTATCTCTTAAATAATTAACTAATCTTTTAGCATCATCTTCTGTGTCTGTAACAATGTTTTGAATTGTACCGCCTAAAGTCATTTCAATTGCTGTTTCATATTCTTTATTTACTTGTATTAAATTTGCAAGTACTCCGTGTACACCTTTTGATAAAGAAGAATTTCTTTCAGTTGCATCTAATAAAGATTTTACAGTTTTTGTATATCCTTCTTTTTCTTTTTCAGTTTCAACTAAAAATTTATATCGTGATTCTTTTATTCTATATTCTGATTGATAGCTATTAATTTTAACATCAAAATCTTTAAGTTTTTCTGAACTTTCTTCTTTTTTAGTTTTCATTTCTTCTAGTTCATTCATTAAAGTATTTCTATTTTTTTCTACTTCATAAAAGTTTCTAGATTTTTCTTCTTTACCAGATCTTGCTCCATCTAAATCAGAAATTGTTTCTTGTATTTCATTTTTTAAAGAACTTTCCCTTTTTTCAAGATTATCATAATTTGCTTTTTCAGTATTTATTTCAGCTATAATTTCATATTTATTATCAATATTTGTTTGTACTATCTGTTTTTTACTTTCTATTTCTATTTCTTTATCTGATAATGTTTTTGTATATTTTTCTAATTCTAATTCTTTTTCTTTTAAACTAGTTTCAAATTTTTCTTTATTCAAATATAAATTATTTTTCTTCTCTTGCTTTTGATTTTTTTCTTCTTCTAATTCTTGATTTCTCTTTTCTAGTTCTTCTATTTCTGATGCATATCTTTCATAATTTTCTTTGTTATTTGAAATTCTTTCTGTTGCAATACCAATTTCACTATTAAATTGTTCTTTTCTTTGATTTCCTTCTGAACTTAAATTTTGTGTTTTTTCAATTTCTTCTATTAATTTATCTATTAATTCTTTTACATTATCTCTTTCTGTTTGAATATTAGATAGATTTTCTTCTTCTTGAGATTTTTGATTGTCAAGTATCCCAATATTGTCTGAAACTTCTTGAATTTGCAATTTATAATTATCTATATTGTATAAAAATAATCCTATCTCAATATTTTTAAGTTCATCCCTTAAACTTAAAAACTTTTTAGCTTTTTCTGATTGTAATTTTAAAGGTTCTATATTATTTTCAATTTCTGAAATAATATCATTTATTCTAAGTAAGTTTAATTTTGTTTGTTCAAGCTTTTTTTCCGACTCCATTTTTCTAGTTCTGTATTTTACAATTCCTGCTGCTTCTTCAAAAATGTGTCTTCTATCTTCTGATTTATTACTCAATATTTCATCTATTTTTCCTTGACCTATAATTGAATATCCATCTTTTCCTATACCAGTGTCCATAAATAATTCTTGTATATCTTTTAATCTGCATGGCACTTTATTAATAAAATATCCAGATTCTCCTGTTCTATATAATCTTCTTGTAACAACTACTTCTGTATATTCAATTGGTAATTTAGAATCAGAATTATCAATCACTAAAGAAGCCTCTGCATAACCTAAAGGCTTTCTATTTTGAGTTCCTGAAAATATAATATCTTCTGATTTTGTTCCTCTAAGAGATTTTACACTTTGTTCTCCTAAAATCCATCTAATGCAATCTGAAATATTACTTTTTCCTGATCCATTTGGTCCTATTACTGTTGTAATTCCTGGCATAAAATCTAAAACTGTTTTATCAGCAAAAGATTTAAATCCATACATTTCTAATCTTTTTAAGTACATTTTAATTTCCCCTATTTTTACTTTAATCTAAGAATAATCATATTATATCTTTAGACTTTTTTCAAGCATTTATAATAAATTCACTTGACCAAAATTTTATTAAGATATAAAATAAAATATATATTTATTTATACTAAAGAGGAGTTTTAAATGAAAGAAACTTTTGATTTTTATAATAGTACATCTATTAAATCTTACAACTTAGATGAAAAAATACGTTATCAATTAAAAATGTTAGATGGATTAGATAATTTTACAAGAAAACATACAGATAATGTTGCAAATATTACTTGTAGACTTTGTGAAAACCTTGGTTTATCTAAAGGATTTACTGTATATTGCACTACTTGTGCTTATTTACACGACATTGGTAAGATGTTTATTCCACCTTCTATTTTACAAAAACCTGAAAGATTAACAGATGAAGAATATGAAATTATGAAAACACACACAACAATTGGTTATAAAATGTGTATGAATGATTTAAAGCTTCGACCTTATGCTGCAGGTCCATATTATCATCATGAAGCTTTAAATGGCTCTGGATATCCAAATGGTATTACAGGAGATAAAATTCCTTATGAAGCACAAATTATTAGAGTAGCAGATGAATTTGAAGCAATAACAGCAAAACGTCAATATAAAAGCCATATTGGTATTATAGATGCTTTAAATATTTTAATTACAAATGCAAGACCACCAGAAGTAAAAAATGCTTCTGATGCAGTCAAAAATTTTAAAACTGGTAATGTTGGAAAAATAGATAAAAAAATATTAAAAACTCTTTTCAAAGTTATTATTGAAGATACTGAATATGAAATTGTTGCTAGAACAGACTATGTAAACTTTTTAAGCGATGAAATTAAAAGAATTACAAGTGCTCAAAAATATTATAATAAAATGGTTGCACAAAAAAATCCAGATAAAAGAGAATATCTAAAAGAAGAAGTAAAATGCTATTTACATCCAAATGAAGATGCTGAAAAAATTCCTCAAATGTTAGAAGAATTTAAAACTGCTTATAAACTTAGAAAAGAGCATATTGCTAAACTATATAATGAAATAAAAGAAATAAAAAAATTAAAAATATAATTTAAGAAAATAAAAAAGACGTGTAATTTTATGATTACACGTCTTTTATTTTTTAATATTGTCTTCCCCAAACAATCATCTTATCTGCTTTTTTACCACAAATTGGGCAAACATCTGATAAGTGTTCTTGTTTAAATGGTATACATCTTGATGGTGCTCCTGTAACTTCTTTTACTTTATTTTCGCACTCTACATTTCCACACCACATTGTTTTAACATATCCTTGATTTTCATCTAGATTTTTAGCTATTTTATCTAAAGAAAATGCTACTGTTGTTTTTTCATCTCTTCTCTTTTCACAAGCTTTAAACATACTTTGTTGAATATCTTCTAAAAGTTCTCCTAATCTAGCATTTAATTTTTCTAAAGCTACCGTTTCTTTTTCCCCATTATCACGTCTTACTAAAACTGCAACACCATTTTCTAAATCTTTTGGTCCAATTTCAATTCTAACTGGAACTCCTCTCATTTCCCAATCATTAAATTTAAATCCAGTAGAATAATTATCTCTATCATCTAATTTTACTCTATAATTATTTTTTAATTCTTCGAAAATTTTATTTGCTTTTTCTAAAACGCCTTCTTTATGTTGAGCAATTGGAACAATAACTGCTTGAATTGGTGCAACTCTTGGTGGTAATTTTAATCCTCTATTATCACCATGTGCCATAATAACTGCTCCTATTAATCTTGTTGTAGTTCCCCAAGAAGTTTGGTAACCATATTCTTCTTTTCCTTCTCTATTTTGGAATTTTATATTAAAAGGTTTTGTAAAGTTTTGTCCAAAATAATGAGATGTTCCTGCTTGAAGTGCTCTACCATCATGCATTAAAGTTTCTACTGTATATGTACTTTCGGCACCTGCAAATTGTTCTTTCTTAGTTTTTTGTCCTTTTAAAACTGGTATTGCTAAAAGATTTTCTATAACATCTGCATAAATATCAAGCATCATCAATGTTCTTTCTTCAGCTTCTTTAGCTGTTTCATGAATTGTATGTCCTTCTTGCCATAAAAATTCTCTTGAACGTAAAAATGGTCTTGTTTCTTTTTCCCATCTTAATACACTACACCATTGATTTCCTAAAAGTGGTAAATCTCTCCAAGATTTTATCCATTTTGAATACATTGTAGACATTATTGTTTCTGAAGTTGGTCTTATGCATAATCTTTCTTCTAGTTCTTCTCCTCCTCCAATAGTAACCCAAGCTACTTCAGGAGCAAATCCTTCTACGTGTTCTTTTTCTTTTTGAAGCATGCTTTCTGGAATAAGAAGTGGCATATAAAGATTTGTTACACCTACTTCTTTAAATTTTTTATCCATACAATTTTGTATGTTTTCCCATATTGCATAACCATAAGGTCTTATTGCTATAAATCCTTTTGTATCTGTATAATCTGCAAGTTCTGCTTTTCTTACAACATCTGTATACCATTGAGCAAAATCATCTTCTATATTAGTTATTTCTTTTACAAATTCTTCTTTTCCCATAATATTACCTCCAATAAAATTAATTTTCTTCCTCATTTTCGTTAGATTCTTCCCTTTCGGGCATTGGAGCCTCTATTATTTCATCTATAACAATTTGTTCATTTTCATCTAATTTATATCTTGGTAAATCTGGTAATTCATCTAAACTTGATATTCCAAACATTTTCATAAATTTATTAGTTACTTTATATGTTGTTGGTTTTCCTGGAGCATCAAGCTTTCCTGCTTCTTCTATTAAATCATATTCTAATAATTTATATACTGTACCATCTGCATTAACTCCACGAATTGCTTCAATTTGTGATCTTGTTATTTTAGGATTATATGCAATTATAGATAATGTTTCTAATGCAGCATTAGAGATATTTGGTTTAGCTCTATTATCGAATAAAGGATATATATATTCATAATATTCTTTCTTTGTACATAATTGATAGCTATCATTTACTTTTATTATTTCTATTCCACTGTTTCTAGCTTCATAATCTGCCTTCATTTTTAGAATAATTTTGTCAATATCATCTGCGCCAAGTTCTAATATATTCATTAATTCTTTTACATTTACTTCTCTTCCAGCAGCAAAAAGCATTGCCTCAATTATTGATTCGTCTTTGCTAAATTCCATAGCTACCTCCTTTTTAAAGTATTTATATATTATTACATAAAAGTATTAAAATGTCAAACACTCTAAGAGTTTTAGAGATTTTAATTTCTTTAATAAATAGCAAGATAAAATGATTAAAATTGACTAAATAAACTAAGTATGGTATAATTATTATCAGTAATTTTCTTAAGAGGTGATATAATGAAAGAAGACGATAATATAAATAAAAATGAAAGAGATATAAAAATAGTTGTTGGTGATGAATCAGAATTAAATATTTCAGAAGTAAATGATTGTATGAACCCATTACGTCCAAAAATGTCTACAAAAAAACCTGTCATTATTCCAACAAACAAAAAGAAAATAGAAAAGAAAAAAGAAGAAAAAAGAGAAATAAAATTAAATATTAGAAAGAAAAAAAATAATGAATAAAAGAAAAGCAGTTAATTTAAAATTAACTGCTTTTTTTATCTTCTTATCTTCTTATCTTCCTTCATCATCTTCTTTATTTGGACTTACTAATCTTACAAATTTTTTTCCTTTTAATTTATCAAATAATTTTAAAATTTCATCATAGCTCTTTACTCTTTGTTTTCTTTCTGTCATAACATGTGTTGCCATTTGGGCTACACTTATTTTTGAATTTTCATAAGGAATCGTATGTTTATTTTGTGATTTTTGTTCTTCAGCAGGAAGTCCTCTTAATATTTCAAAATATCTTTGCAATTCTTCAATAAGAAAAGCTGATTCTATTCTACAAGCTCTTGTACATTCTTCAGAATCCACTACTTCTGAAATTCTATCTTTCTGTTCAATTAGTGTTTCTCCAACTTTTTCATAACTTGTAGTATTTGTTCTATCCAAAGCTTTTTTTAATCTTTTTTGTTGTTTTAAATATAGTTCATAATCTTCAGAAGGTATTTTACTCTGCATATCTTTACAAAAATCTGGATATACTTCTCTTATTCCTGAAAACATTTCATCTAAGTTTTCAAATCTTTTATCCAATTTTTTACTTAATTTAATATTTTTTGCAAAATTTTCTTCAAAAGTTTTTCTATCACGACTATATTCTTCTTCTCTTTGCTCTGCTGTTTTTGAAAGATCTATATGCATTATTGGAGAATGTAGCACAATAGATGAATCTGATGTTGCTACTATATACCCCATATCAAAAAATCTATTTATTAATAAAAGTTGTCTAATTCCAATATTTCCTGCTATTGTTCTTGGAACAGGCTCTTTGTATATATCACGTTCTCTTTTTAACATAATAATAAAATCCTCCACTTATAATTATAACATATTTTAACTTTTTTTACAATTTTTATAAATTTCTTTTAATATAACTTTTTGTATTTTTGCTTGACAAAATGGGATAATACTATTATAATAATATTTGCTTATGGCGACGTAGCTCAGTTGGCTAGAGCATCCGGTTCATACCCGGCAGGTCGTAAGTTCGAATCTCACCGTCGCTACCAAAAAAACAGTTTTTACTGTTTTTTTTTCTTTTTTATAAATTTTAAGAAAGTCTGAAAAAAGTTAATTTATAGCCTTTTTTTATTTTTAACTCTTTAAAACTTTCTCAAAATTCTATGAACTTCTATAATTTATATGCCAAATGCCATGCCAAAAATAATATAAACTATAAATTTTGGCACGCATTTACGTGACAATGCTTAAAAATTGGCACAAAATGTAAAACTTTATTGAAAAAACATATATAATGTGATAATATTACTTAAGAATTTGTTAATGCGGTAATTATGAATTATAAAAAAAATGCAATTCAGATAAAATAATAATTAAAAATGCAGAAAATAATTATAAATTTCAATATTATGTTGTTATTGGTGTAATAGTGATTCTTGCTTTTCTTTGCCTTTTTTTATATTTTATTTTTAGTTCTGGAGAAATTAAAGATAAATTTAGTAATATTTTTGGAAATGCCTTTGCTGGATTACTTACAGGTTTAATTGTATTGGTTTTAGAAAATATAAAAAAATAATAAAGTTTATAATTATGATAATGTAATTAAAAAAAATGTTGAATTAGCAGAAAAAGGAACAAAGATATATAATACAATATATAAATTAGATACTCAAAAAAATATTGATATAATAAATCTATTTTTTCTATATTCTGAAATATATAGTTTTTTTAATGATAGTAAATTATTTTTGGGTAACAAATTAATTATAAAAAATATAGAAATAGATAATGTATATAATAAAGGAGGTAAATTATATGAAAAAAAATAAGATTATAATAGGTATAATTATTATATTAATTGTATTAATTGGAATAATAGCATATTTTAAACTAAATTATTACAAAACAGAAAATGCAATGTTTGAATTGACACAAAATATTAATAATTATAACAATTTACACGTACATACAATTGAAACATCAAATAAATCTGGCACTTTAGAAATAGATAGATATTGGAAAGATAACGAATTTAATGAAAAAAACAGTACAAATAACGAAAATGACTATGTTTATATAAATAGCGATGAAAAAGTTTATATAAATGTTTCAGAAAATGATAAAAAAATATATATACAAGAAATTGATGTTGCAAATATAAGAAATATAACATATAAATCTGAAAATTTTACAGGTATTTTTTATGTAGATGTTGATAATATAAATCAAGACTATAAATATTGTGGAATTGAGAATATAAATAATAAAGAATGTTATAAAATATTTGTAAAAAACAAATTCATTGAAAATGAAGCAACTCTTTGGATAGAAAAGGAAACAGGATTTGTATTAAAACAAGAATGCTTATTTTATGGCGAATTAATAACTTATGAAAATATTTATGAAATAAATACAGTAACAGATAATGATATAAAAAAACCAGATATACAATTTTACAAAGACAATGGTGAATACGAAATTATAAATGAACAAGTTAAATAATATAAAAAA
>CANRPX010000020.1 GCA_947632605.1 uncultured Clostridia bacterium
CACCAAAAACTTCGCTGGCCAAATTTGTATTTCAAATTTGACCACCTCTGGAAAATTATGAGGCTACTTTTGCCCTTCAATATCCCCATAAATTTTGATACTGATAACTTTGGTGGTATTGATACAAACATGTGCACATGCTCTGGGCAAACTTCCGCCTCTATAATTTTCACTTCCTGCCAATCTGAAATATCTCTCAATATTTTTCCTATTTCTATTCTTTTTTGTCCATAAAAAATTTTTCTCCTGTATTTAGGTGTAAATACTATATGATATTTGCAATTCCATTTTGTATGTGATAAACTTGCAATATTATCAATAGTATTATTTTCGTTTTTGTTTTTCTTTGTGAATATACTATTCATAATCCAAAACTCCCTTCATTTTATAATTCTTTATGTGTCGAATCATATTGATTTTATATTATGAAGGGAGTTTTGTCTATTACAAAGCTAAAGCCTTCTTTACTACCGGCATAGCCGGAAGATTATTTACATGTAAAGGCTCTGTGGTATTCGCCACAGAGCCTTTTGTCACGCTTTATTGCAAAACGTGATAAGGTAATACTTGAAAATCAAACTAACACTTCTTTGTTGATGTCTTTCACCAGTTCAGCATTTCTTTGCAGCACTGGATAGACATACTCTGTCAGGTAATCGATGACTTGGTTTTCAGCACGTCCCACAAGTTTATTAGGATCACAGATTGCTTTCACCTCGTCCAAAGTCATTCCGAAAATCGGATCATTTGCGATTCTTTGCAGAAGGTCGTTGTCCTTTCCTTCCAACTTGACTCGCTTTCCAGCCTCCATAGAGTGAACACGGATGTGCTCATGCAGTTCCTGGCGGTTTCCACCTCTTTTGGCTGCTTCCATGATGATATTCTCTGTTGCCATAAAAGGCAACTCTTCAGCCAATCTCTTTTCAATGACTTTTTGATAAACCACAAGTCCATCAATAACATTGGCCGAGGTGATCAGAACAGCATCTGTTGCCAAAAAAGACTCAGGAATGTTGAGCCTACGAACTGCCGAATCATCCAAAGTTCTTTCATCCCATTGATCTGATGCCGTCATGGCAGCAACGAGTGGCTGTGCGAAAACATAACGGCTCAAGGAGCAGATGCGTTCGCATCTCATTGGATTTCTCTTGTATGCCATTGCAGAAGACCCGATCTGTTTCTTCTCAAATGGCTCTTCGATCTCCTTGTCGTGTTGCTGAAGGCGGATGTCTTTTGCCATCTTATGGGCGCTGATGTTGATAGATGCAAGAACACTGATAACTCTGTAATCCAGATTTCTGGTGTAGGTCTGCCCCGAAATGGGAAACACTCTCTCAAATCCCATTTCTTCTGCAATGAGTCGGTCCAGCTCCTTCACTTTTTCTTCATCGCCCTCAAAGATATCCATGAAAGTAGATGACGTTCCCGTCGCTCCACGGCATCCCAAAAGCTTCAAAGAAGAAATCACGAATTCCAGTTGCTCCAAATCATCCATAAAATTTTGGAGCCAGATAGTCTCTCTTTTTCCAACAGTTACTGGAGAAGCCGGCTGAAAATGAGTATAGCCCAAGGTAGCAATTCCTTTATGGTCATAGCTCAAATCTGCCAGCAACTTGATGACACCCAACAATCTCTTTTTTATGAGGTTTAATGCATCATAGAGATTCAGGATGTCGGTGTTGTCGGTAACAAAGCAGGAAGTAGCTCCCAGATGGATGATTCCGGCAGCCTTAGGACACTGAACGCCATACGCATACACATGCGACATAACATCGTGCCTCACTTCCCGTTCACGGGCCCTTGCGACATCATAGTTGATGTCATAGATGTGTTCTTCCAGTTCCTTGATCTTCTCGTCGGTAACTTCCTTCACTCCCAGTTTCTGCTCAGCTTTCGCTAAAGCAATCCAGAGTTTTCTCCACGTGGAGAACTTTCGGTCGTCTGAAAAGATCCGCTGCATTTCTTCGCTTGCGTACCTTCCCGTCAGTGGTGACTGATAGATGTCTGTTCGATTCATACGGTATACCTCCTTAATAATGTTGTTCTAGAACATCTAGACTATACTATTTTATCACAATTTATGTTAACTTTCAAGAAAAAGTTATATAAACAAAAATAAGGATGTTTTATCATCCTTATTTTTTGAAACTTAATTAATTTTTAATTTATTCTAATATTTTAAATTCTACATTACGAGCAGAAAATTTTCCTGTATCTTCATTTTTTACGAATTCTGTTAATGATTTATCTAAAGACTCTGCATTTTGTTTTAAATCTGTTGTGAAATATAATTTTATATTTTCCATTTCCAAATTATTTTTTACTATAATTTTGAAAGTTTCAACCATATTTTTATCATCTTCACAAACTAAAATTAATTGTGGTCTTGCTTCATATCCAGAATCAAATGGAACAAAATTCTCTAAGAAATCTTTATATAATCTCATTCTATCAACAAATTTATTTTCCCAATCATCTTCTCTTCTAACACATTCGAAAATTAAACTTAGTGATTTTCCTGATTTTGCAATCTTAATTTCACCATGTCCTTTAAAAGTTTTTCCACTCATTTTAGCTGTTATTGTTGTTTTAACTTTATAACTGTTGAAGTTTTTAGCTTTTCTCATATATGCAATTATAACTTGATTTCCAGCTAATCTTTTTTTCATTAAAGCAACTGGTTTTGTATTATCTGTTGGTTGCCATTTACATTCTACTTCTTTTGAATTAAGTAAATATTTTCCCATTTTTTCCATACAATAAACTCTGTAAATTCCTTTACCCTCTTCTGAAGTAAAATAATATCTTGTTAAAACCTTTGTTTTTACTAATTGTTCTAGTTTAGTATTTAATTTATCTTGTGATTTAATATCAACTCCTTTATATTTAAGAATTTGAAAAATTTGTCTTGATGTTAAAAATTCAAATTCATTTACTAAATCTAGTATTTTGAAATGTACATCTGTTATATGGCCTAAATTAATTTTATGGATAATTTGATTTATAGATACATATCCATCCTTGCCATCAAATGTCTTTATTTCTCCCTCTCTAATAGCGAATGGAGAAACGGTAGTTTTAATTTCTTGATCTTCTACCATTTTCTACTAACCTCCTTAAATAATTAAAAGTTTAATTTTTTTTCTATCTTTTATAATTTTTTTAATATAGACATTTACTTTTTGTCCATATTCAAGACCTTCTTTATATTCGGCTAATCCTACTAAATTAGGCTTAAGCTCGATAAAAATTCCGATTTTTATATTTATCGGTTTCTTTAACTATTCCTTCAACAATTGTTTTTTCATCATATTCTTCAATATTTTCATCCCAGTTTCCAAGAAGTTCTTTATATGATAAAACAATTTTATCACTTTCTGTGTCTATTGATTTTATCATAACATTAATTTTTTGTCCAATATAAAATCTTTCTTCTGGAGACTTTATTCTCGAGACTGAAATATCCTCAATATGAAGGAGTCCTACAATTCCACCTCCTATTTCAACAAATACTCCAAATTTTCTCATATTCTTAACTATTCCGTTTAACTACCATTCCTGGTTTAAGGTCATTTTTTACCCATTGTAAAGCTTGTTTTTGTACATTTTTTCTTGATAAAAGAACTTCTTTATCATTATATATTTCTTTTATTTTAAATTGTACAAATTGATTTACTTTATTTTTACAAATTCCAGGATTGCAAAAACCGAATTCATCAGTGTTTATATTTTCTAATTCATTTCTAGGTATTATTCCTTCTATATTATTTCCCAAATTAATATGTAAATTATAATTTGAATCGCAATTTTCTACATAACCTTGCAGAATATCACCATTTGAAAAAGCTTTGTTTAATAAATTATTATTTAATTCAGCTTTTGTCTCATTCCAACCTTCAGGAATAAATTTTTGATATTCCATAATTTTCTCCTCTTTCGTAATCTATTTAAAAATATTTATTTTTAAAACTATTCTAGTATACTATTTGCTTCTTCTTTAGTTAAATATCTCCACGAACCTATTTTTAAATCTTTTACATCTATATTTCCAATTTTTGCCCTATGTAAAGCTAATACTTTTTTCCCTATTGCTTCACACATTTTTCTTATTTGTCTATTCTTTCCTTCATGAATCGTTATTTCTATTCTAGAAATATTCTTTTCTAAATCTATTTTTAAAATTTTAGTTTTAGCTGGTCTTGTTATATAAGAATTGTCTATCATAACACCGTTTTGCAACTTTTCTATATCTTCTTTAGAAATATTTCCTTTAACTGTAACATTATAGACTTTATTTATTTCATGTTTTGGATGTGTAACTTTATAGATAAAATCCCCATCATCAGTTAATATTAAAGCTCCAGATGTATACATATCTAATCTTCCAACAGGTAATATTCTTTTATCTTTTACTTTTACTAAATCTATAACTGTTTCTCTACCAAATTGGTCATCTACCGTTGTAACAACTCCTATTGGTTTATTTAATAATATATATGTATATTTTTTATTTTGCATTTTTATTATTTTTTCTTCATATTTTACTTCATCTACATCTGGGTCAACTTTCATTCCTATTTCAGCTGTTTTCCCATTTACTTTAATTTTACCATCTATAATAAGCTCTTCACATTTTCTTCTAGAAGCTACACCATTTTCAGCTAAAAATTTTTGAAGTCTAATTTTTTCCACTATTTTCTCTCCTTAAAACTTCTAGTACATCTTTATAATATTGTGGTAATTCTGCCTTTAAATCCATTGGCTCATTAGTAGTTGGATGAACAAATTGTAGTCTCATACTGTGAAGCATTTGTCCTTCAACATTAAATGGATTTTTTCCATTTGAATAAACATAATCTCCAACTATTGGATATCCTATTTGTGATAAATGAACTCTTATTTGATGAGTTCTACCAGTTTCTATATTTACTTCTAATAGAGTATAATCTTTAAATCTTTCTAATACTTTTATATGTGTTATTGCATTCTTACCTGTTTTTGAAACAGCCATTTTTGTTCTGTCTTTTGTACTTCTTGCTATCGGCATATCTATTGTTGCTTTATTTTCTTTTACAACACCTCGTACTAATGCAATATATGTTTTTTTAACTTTATGATTTTTAATTTGTTCACTTATATTTATATGTGCTTTATCATTTTTAGCAACAATAAGAAGTCCTGATGTATCTTTATCTATTCGATGAACAATTCCTGGTCTAATTTCTCCACCAATACCTGAAAGACTTTCTTTACATCTTGCTAAAACTGCATTTACTAATGTTCCATCTGGATTTCCGTTTCCTGGATGTACTACTAAACCTTTTTGTTTATTTACAACAAGTATATCGTTATCTTCATAAACAACATCTAAAGGTATATTTTCAGGTTTTATTTCTACTTCTTTTGGTTCTTCTTTTATAATTGTAACTATATCATTTAAATTTAATTTATATGAAGCTTTAGTTTTCTTTCCATTTACAAGAATATTTTCTTCATCTATTAATCTTTGAACTGAAACTCTAGAAATACTATCATCATTTTGACTTATAGCTTTATCTAATCTTATTCCTACTAAATCTTCATTTATTTTATATTCTTTTTTCTTCAATTTTATTTTCCTTTACTATTTATCAAAACTTCCTTTAGTTATATCTTTTGTAAATATAATTTTAAATAAATAAACAGGTAATACCATCATTCTTTTTATTCTTGTTGGTTGCAAAATAAGTCTCCATAACCATTCTATACATAATTTTTGAACAATTCTTGGAGCTCTTTTTATTTTTCCTGCTTCATAATCAAAAGTTCCACCTTGCCCTGCTGCAACATCAACTTGTAATTTATCTTTATGCTTTGCCATCCATTTTTCTTGAATTGGTGCTCCCATAGCCACAAACAAAACATTTGGCTTTAAAGAATTTATTTCATTTATAACAACTTCTTCTGAATCTTCTTTAAAGAAACCTTCATGATATCCTACTATTTTTAAATTTGGAAAATCTTTTTTTACATTTTCTACTGCAAGTTTTGGCACATCTCCTTCTCCACCTAACATGTAAAAAGTCCAGCCTTCTTTTTCCCCTACTTCTAAGATTTTTCTAAAATATTCTTGTCCTGGAATTCTTTGTTTAAATGGTTTTTTTTGTATTTTTCCACCAATCATTACACCAACACTGTCAGGAGTTGCTAAATCAGCACTTCTTAAAATATCAAAAAATTCTTTATCTTTTTGTGCCATCATAATAAATTCTGTATTTGGAGCAACTACTAGTTTGCAACTTTTATTACTATTTTCAATTAATTCTTTTGTTATATTTCCTGCTTCATTAATATCTATATTATCGATATCAATTCCAAGTATTCTAACTCTGTTACGCAAAATTACACCTCTATTTTCTCGAAAAATCTATTAAAAATATTATTATTAATATCCAACCTATTACTATTATAAAATCTGCAAAATTAAAATTTGGTATTTTATATATTTTTATAAAATCTAATACTCCACCTCTTAAAAATCTATCTATAAGATTACTTATAGCTCCACCTAAAACCATAGAAATAGCAACAGCAGTTTTTGTATCTATTCTTTCTAATTGGTTTTTTATAAAACTTATTATAATTGCGAGTACAAATACTGAAATAAAAATATTGCTAACATTTCCTTTATTAAATCCAAATGCCATTCCTGTATTTGATACTACTTCAAGTTTAATATAATCGTTTCCCAAAGGCTCTTTTATTAGATTAGAAATCAATACTTTGCTTATTTGATCCACTAATATTAATATAATTGCTATTATAACAATTAATTTTACAGTTTTATTTTTCAAAATAAGACCTCCATAAATTAAACTTAGTCTTCTACTTTTTCTTCTACTTTTTGGGCTGATAATCTTTCAAAAATTTTAAAATTACCTTTATCATATATTTCTTTGTAATTTGAATCTTCTTCTAAAATCATAGCAAGTTTTGAATTTTGATATAAAATAATATGTGTTACATCATATTCTTCAAATTTTTCTTCATAGTTTTTTACAACGCCTGCCATATTCAAAGCATCTGAGAATATATCTCTACCTTCATATTTTTTAGTTTCTTTATTATACGTTCCATTAAATTCTGGAGAATATAAATCACATCTTGAATCTATAAATACTGGTATTCCTCTATATAAAAGATAACTTCCATAATTATATTCATTAAATAATCTCATATTTTTTATATCTAAATTTTCTAATATCCAATCTGAAGCTTCTACTGGATATGAAGATATATCTATATAATCTGCCTTTAATGTTGGTTTTACAATATTAGTACACCAAATAATAAATAAACATATAATAACTATTGTTCCAAACCAACTTGAAATAAATCTTTCTATTTTCAAAATTGTTTCTTTATCATATTTTTCAAATAGAAAGCTTACCATACTAGCAAGAATTGGTCCACAAAGAATTGCAAACATTGAAACTTGTCTTCTTGTTTTAAATGCTAAATATGTTATTCCACCTAACATAAACACATCTGATAATTTTAATTTTGTATCTGTAAATATTAAGAATAATAAGAAAATTACTACTGTAATTGAAAATTCTTTATTATCAACTAATGTAAGTGGTAAATGCTCATTAATTGAACTTGTTGTGTTTCCTTGCATAATCTTATAAAGATACGTGAATGCACCATCTCCAGCTGGATTCATAAATCCTGTAAAAAATGCTACACCCATTATAGCAATAAGTAATAAAACTGCATGATTTTTTTCTACTTTTATTCTATATGGATCTGCTCTTAATTTCTTTACTTTTATATTTCTTTCATCTTTAAGTTCAGTAATTTTTTGTATCTTTTCTTCAATTTTATTTTTCTTTTCTTCTTTTTTAGTAAATTTCTTTTCTATATTTAAAAATAATTTTTTTATTCTAAACCATATATTAAAATCTTCTAATGAGACTAGTACATATTCTGCTATATAAGGTAAAAATAGTACAAAATAGAATGGCCATACTGCACAATGTAAATTTGCAATTAATAATGGTATAAGAATTAAAATAACTGCATATCGTTTTTTTCTAGTCTCCAAAAATTTTTCTATTGCAAAAACTGTCCATACAAATAATATAAATGTTACAAGTTGAGCTCTTGCTGCTATAAATGATTTTATTAAATACATTGAACCAATTGTTACAACAAATGAAACTACTTTATTTTTTGATTTCTTATTACAAAGTGCATATACAGACATACCAAGTATTGCACTTAAAATCATTGTTGAAGCATATATTCCAGCTTGTCCAAAATTATGATAAATTACATAAATTCCTAAATCATAAAGCCAATGTGGATAAGTATATGGAAGATTGTGTATAGAATATAAATCTTGAGTCAAATCTGAACATCCATTATTAAAAATATATTTTCCTATTGTTATTGTATAAAAAGTATCATTTTGCAAAGTTTTAGGAGATATAGCAGCACAAAATAAAGAAATACAAATAATTGCTACTATATGAAAAATAATTGTTTTTACTTTTTTATTATTATTTTTTTCTTCTTTTTTATCTATATTAATATCATTTTTCATATCCTTATTCTCAAAATTTTGATTATCAGTATTCATTATAAGCTCCTTTATGACATTAAATTTATTGAATTATATCAAATAAGTAAAAAAAAATATATACTTTTTTTAAATTTATATTTTAAATCCAAAAAAGTATTATTTATTAAAAAAAGAAAACGTCCATATACCAACCTTTGTTAGCACATAGACGTTATATAATTTGCTAAAATTTATATAATATTAAAAATTATATCATTTATTTTTAAACAACTGCTTCTGATTCAGTTTCTACTTCATCATCTTCTTTATTTACTACTTCCATACTTGCTATTGAAACTTCATAAGCAACTCTTGTTTCAGATGTTCCATCTTCAAATTTCTTCTCATAAGTTCTAGATTGAACTCTACCTGTAATTTTTACTTCTGTTCCAACTTCCATGTTTTGGCAAAATCTTGCATTTCTTCCCCATGCAATACTTGGTATGTAATCAGACTTATTATATGCTCTATTTACTGCTAATAAAACATCTGCAATTTCTCTTCCAAATGGTGTTTGTCTATATATAGGTTTTTTACAAACATAACCTACTAAAACAACTTCATTTGTTACTTCATCTTTATCTTCTTCTGATTCTTCTACTTCTGTTATTTCTTTTGCAAATACTGTTAGTACTAATCTGTTCTTATCATTTTCATAATTGTTATAAGATCTAAATTGACCTTCTACTGTAACTTTTTTACCAATTTGAATATCTAAATTTGTTAATAATCTTTCAGATATTGTAATTGGTATAATGTCTACTGTTGAACTTAATCTAACAACTTCTAGATTAAATACATAAAATTTTTCTCCATAAATCTCATGACTGTAACTTTTTTCACTTACTATTTTTCCTATTAATATTAAGTGATTGTTTTCTGAATAATTTGTATTCAATTTTAATTCCTCCTTAAAATTTATCTGATGTATTCTTCATATAATGTGTATACTAATATTTGTTTTTTGCCTAAAAACAAGTATATTATAGCACATTTTAAAGCTTTTGTCTACATAAAATTGGATATTTTTCATTTTTTTTACATTTTTTATAATTTTTTTGTACTTTTTTTGCCTTTTTATAGGTATTTATTTATAAAATTATTATTTGTAAACCACATTATATTTATGTTAATCTTCTTTTACATATTTCTTAAATAAATTTCCTCTTTCTTCAAAATTTTTAAAATATCCATAACTTGCAGCCGCTGGAGATAATAAACAAACAGTATTTTTCTTTGTAATTTTTTTTGCAATCTTAACAGCATCTTGCAAATTATCTACATATATTGCATTTTTACTGCTTTCAGATAAACCATTTTTAATATATTCACCTGTTTTAGGTAAACAAATTATATTTTCTATTTCTGTATTTTTTAGAAAATCAATTAAATTATTTAAATTTACTCCTCTATCTTTTCCCCCAACTATAAGTGTATTAATATTTTTAATTGCTTTTATTCCGTTAATTGTAGCTTCTGGAATTGTTGCAATTGAATCATTATAATAATCTATATTATCATAATTTCCAACATATTCCATTCTATGTTCAAGTGGTTTAAATTCTTTTATAGAATTTATTGTGCTTTTAATATCTAAATTTAAAATTCTACTTACTCCTAAAACAAACATTATATTATTTATGTTGTGCATTCCTTTTAAATTTATTTTTTCATTTATATTCATAATTTGTTCATCATTGCAATAAATATAATCATCTTTTAAATATATTTTGTTTTCCGTATTTGGAATTTTTTCTAAAGAAACTGCATAATCATTTTTCTTGTATTTGAATTTATAATTTTTCATATTTATATTATCAAAATTATAAATCAAATAATCTTTACTATCTTGAAATTTTGCAATATTGTACTTAGCTTCAATATATTTTTCAAAAGATTTATAATGATCAAGATGTTCTTCATATATATCTAAAATAACTCCTATATTAGGTGACTTTTTAACATATTCTAATGCATGTGATGAAAGTTCTAAAACAACAATACTATTCTCTTTTAATAACTCAATATCATTAAAAATTGGTTCTCCTATGTTTCCTAAAATATATACATCTTTACCTTGGTCTATTAATGTTTTATATATAAGTAAGCTTGTTGTACTTTTTCCTTTTGTTCCTGTAATACCAATAGAGTATACATTTATAAATTCTAAAAATAATTCTAATTCGCTTGTTATTTTATTTTCAAATTTTGATATATCTATATCTTTTAATGATATTCCAGGTGCTTTTATTATTAAATCAAAATATTCTATATCATTTAAATAATTTTCTCCCAATGAAACTTCTACAAATGCATCTTTTACTAACTCCACTTTTTGTGTTAATAAATATTTATTAGCATCTGCTACAAATAATTGTTTTTCAGGAAAATGTTTTCTTAAAAATCTATATGTTGATTCTCCTTCTAGCCCAAATCCTAATATTAATATTTTTTTATTTTCTAAATAATCTAATAATTTTTCTAACATATTTTTATCCTTTTTCAAGTATTAATTATTTTTAAAAATATTATTTAACATTTAATATCTGTTATTTATAATCTTTCTTTAATAAGTTTCTCAAATTCTTTTGGAACATTATTATTTTCATTATAGTATTTTAATAAATCTTGTTTGAAAATTTCAAAATTCTCTTTATAATATTTTAATAAATAAGGTAACTGTTTATTCTCTTTTTCCAAATTTTCTATTGTTTTAGAAACTGCAAATCTTACCTCTTCATAAGTGCCTACACATTCAAAAGGTTTTATTTTTCCATATCCACAAAGTTCTATAAAAGTTTCAAGTAAACTTTCTTTTTCGTATAAATCTTCACCAAAAATATTTAATAATTTTTCTTTATATAAAAATGGGCTCAATATTATATAAACAAATAAACATTTTGGACAATTTAAGCACCAATGCCAAGGCTCTTCTTTGCTACCAACATTACAACTATTGAAAACTTTATGATATTTTTCTAATTTTGAGAAAATCATAGCAATTTGTAATTCACTAATAGGTCTTAACAAACTAAAATATTCTACTCCTGCTTTTAAATATTTTTCTGCATATTCTCTAAAATCATTTTCAAATTCAATAGTTTTTGAATATTGATGATTTATATTTTCTCCATTTACATTACTTTCATTCGCACTACTTTCATTTGATAAAACAACATATTTTTTATTTAATAAATATGAAGTTAAATATGATATAAATGCAACAACTGCCGAAAAAGGTGTATGTCCATTTAAAAAACCTTTTTTATTTAATTCAAGCAAATTTTTATCAATAACTCTTTTTACTTCTATAATTTCATTATCTTTGAATCCAGTAATTTTAGCACATTCTAAAGGTATTTTTTTACTGCCTATATTAAATATTAAAGTTTTATCTTTATAATTGTTTTTTAATATATCCATAGTAACATTAGAATCTTTTCCGCCACCTACTGGAAGAAGAATTCCATCTAATACATCTTCTGATTCAGTAATTTTTATTTCTTCTCCTTCAGAAATAAAAGTTATAAAATCATTTTCTAAGACTTTTATATTATTTATGTATCTAAATTCTCCAAGCCCTAAATAAAATAATTTTCTAAACCATTTTTCTTGAAAATTGTCTAATTTTCCACATTTTATAATAAAATTTGGTGAGCATGTAGCTTTAAAATAACTTATTGCTTCTATCATTCCAAGATTAAAAACTATATTTTTTACTAATAAAGAATCAACTTTTTTAAAAATAAAATCCTTTTTTAATATTTCTATTTTAGGATTAAATTTAGATAAATTCTCTATTTCAAAATTATATTCTATACAAATTTTATCTTCTTTTTCAAAAATCTTGTAATCTCTATATATAAAATTCTTATATTTTTTTCTTAATTCTTCGAACTCCATATATTTTCCTTTCTTATTTTTGAATAAAACTATTATAGTATTATATGTTAGATAATGTATATTGTCAAAGTCAATATATAACTTTTTTATATTTTTGTAAATATTAACAAAAATATATAATTTATCATAAACTTTATTATGAACAATATTTTATTGTTTACATTTATTTTGAAAGGATATTAAAGTTATGGAATTTGATAAAAAAGTTATAGTTGATGTTGACGGTGTTATTGAAACTGGAAAGCAATTTGATTTAGATTTAAAATTGCCAGAAGATGAAAGAAATGTTGTTTATGGTGTTATAAGAGATAGTCATGGAAAGCCTGTTAGTGATGCTGTTGTAAAATTAGTTGAAGTTTGCTTTGATGAAAGAAAACCTGTATCTCATACTTTTACAGATAAAGAAGGAGAATTCGTTTTTGGACCACTTTGTCCTAATAAATCTTACTCAATTGAAATTTGGGTAAACAGAGTAAAACACATTAAAATTTGCAAAACTTGTGATAAAGAAGGAAAATGTTTAAAAGGTGTAGATTTAAAATGTGAAAAAGAATGTGATGAACCAAAAATGGAATATGATGATAAAGATTGCGATTGCTAATATATATTCATATAAAAATGGGCTTGTAATTCAAGCCCATTTTATACTACATAGATGTTCTCATTTTTTTTGCAATTTTTTTCCCTTTTCTTAATAACATCTTTTTACTATTATCTACACCTTCTGAATACATCATCATTGTTCCTGCTGTAATTAAACTTCCTAGCATTACACCTTTCATAAAACTCATTTTGCTCTCCCCTTTCATAGAATAATATTATAGATTTAATTTTATATTAATTATTATCTTCTTTTTTATTTTTTATATACTGTTTAAAAAATGAATAACTTTCAAAAAATGCTATAAAAAGCAAAAAAATTCCAAAGCATTTCTTAAGAAGTTTATTATTTATTTTAAAAGAAAGTTTACTTCCAACAATTGCTCCAAGTATTCCAAAAATAATTATTATTTTAGATAATTTATAATTAATTTTTTTGTTTTTTACATTCATTATAATTGCTGTAATTGATGTTGGAATGAAAAAAATTAAATTTGTTCCCTGAATTAAATGTTGTTTTAAATCAGTGAATAAATTTAGTAATAAAATTAAAATTGTTCCTCCTCCCATTCCAAGTGCAGCAACAATTCCTGATATAATTCCAAACAATATATCTTCCATTTTTCTCCTACATAATCATTTTTATTCCTGTATAAACTAGAAAAATAATAAATAATATTTGTAATATTTTTTTATCTAAAATTATTAAAAGTTTTGAACCAATATATCCACCAATTATTCCACCAATTGCACATTTTATAGCTAATATCCAATCAATAGAATTTTCATTAAAATAGAAAAAACTACTTGTTAAAACCATAAAAAATATACAAAAAATTGTTGTTGCTCTTGAAATTACTTCATCTTCTTTTAAGAATTCTGTCATAAACGGAACAAGTATCAGCCCACCACCTGCTCCTAAAAATCCACTAATTAAACCAGAAAAAAAACCGATACAAATATTTTTTAAAAAATTTTTATTCATATCGGTATTTTTCACTATTAAATTAATTTTTATTCAAATTTGTTTTAGAAATGACTTCCGCCGCCACCTCCGGCCGCCTCCGCCACCAGAAGAACTTCCACCAGAGAATCCACCACTTGATCCAGAAAATCCTCCACCAGAATCACTTCCACCACTAGTTGAGAATACAAAATTACTTCTATAACTATAAAATGGTCTACTAATTATAGTATTAAATTCTAAATATGAATTTGTACAAAGCATTGCAGCACCCAAATTTGAATCTATTCTATCTTTAGAATAATTGTAAAAATAATTAATTATTTGATTATTTAATTTAAGTGCAATTGCTAAAATAAAATAATCTTCCCAAATTATTACATTATTTAGTTCTTCTTTTTCACTAAGTAATGAATAATGTTTTATATATCTTCTTAATCCTTTAGTATATTCTATAATTTGTTTTTCTTCTTTTGATAACTTCTCTACTCTTGCACTATATATAATAAGTATAAAAGCTAATAAATAAGATATATATAACCATCCTATTCCATTTGTTACCATCATTATAATTAGTGGTATTTGAAAGCATGAACAATGAAAAAATAAAAATATATTAACAAATGATGAACTCTTAGTATTAATAAAAGCCGTACTATAAACAATTGTTAAAAATGCCATAAACATCATTATAAAAAGTGCATTTGATCCGTTGCCAGATATTATTACAGAGCAAGCTGCAATAGCTAATATTAATAATATGATTAAAGCAATTGGTAATACAACAGAACCTTTTTTAGCTTTTCCAACTAAAGATTCTTTTTCAACTTTTAGTAAACGCTCATAACTTTCATATCCTAAATGACTAGAATTTGACATCTTAGCATCTAATGCAGTAAAATCTATGCTTTTTTCTTCAGTTTCATCTATATAATCATTAATAGTATATACAATATCTTCTTGATAAGGTTTTAATTTAGCTGTATGATTTTTATTATATATAAGTTTTTCTACCTCTTTACCTACCTTGTTTACACCTTTTTCTATTCTATATACACCAAGTTTTATTAAATTTAAAACTGCTATGTAATAAGAACTAGAAACTATTTTTCCATAATAAAAGTATTGTAAAATTTCTGGTTCTAATCCAAAAGGAATTTCTCTATAATATCTTGGTTTTTCAACATTATCTTCTTTATCATATTTAAAATAAATATATATTGCACATATAATAATCAATACTATAAAAAACATTGATATTTCAAATATATTTAAACCAAAAGCAATTTCAGGACTAATTGCTTTAGCCATTCCTTCTTCTTGATTAATATACTCGTTTAAAACACTTTTGTTTACAGTTTTATTAGAATATGGTATTGAATCTCTTGAAAACAAAACTCTTGCATCTACTGCTTGATGTGCTTTTATATTTTTTGCACTTAAAGTTATATAATTTCCATCTTTAGTAAATTCTCCATTATCTGATCCATGTCCAAAAACATAACTTGTTTGATCTGCCGCCATCATTGGTAATGTTATATTAATATTCAAGTTTTTAATTTTTGAATCCCAACCACTTCCAATAAAGTTCCAATAAATTTCTGCTGTATCATCATATTTTACAGCAACATTTTTTAATTTATATATATAAGTTACAGTTTTATAACCAGTAAATGGTGAATATAATTTTAATTGATAACTTCCATTATTTCTAGTATACTCATATACTAAGTCATCTCCTTTTTCCCCATAGCCTACTGGTATTTCTCTACAAAAAAGTCCATCTGATGATACTTCTATTAATTCTATGCCATCTGCTGAATTTTCAACGTTATCACTATTTTTTAGTTCAATATCTCTTGTTACTCCATTTGTATCTTCATTGGTATAATATTTTATATTTTCTGTAACTGTCATATCTCCTTGTTCATCTACTTCTGCATCAATTTCAAAATTAGAGACTTCAAAAAAAGCAAGAGATTTGTTATTAATCATAATAATAGCAAATAGTAAAAAAATAAATGTTAATAATACTTTTTTCTTCATTTGTATTCTCCTTTTAAATATCATTTTCTCCTTTTATTACATATTTTGTTCCGAGCATTTTATCTGGTAAATATTGTTGCTCTACCCAGTGTCCTGGAAAATCATGTGGATATTTATAGCCTTCGCCATATCCAAAATCTTGCATACCTTCAGCTGGAGCATTTCTAATATGCATTGGAATTGTTCCTGTATCTTTTGAAGATACATCTTCTAATGCTTTATTAATTGCATTATATGATGTATTAGATTTTTTTGAATTTGCTACATAAACAGCTGCCTCTGCTAAAATTATTCTTGCTTCTGGCATTCCTACCATTGTTACAGCTTGCATAGCAGAAGTTGCAACAACTAATGCATTCGGATTTGCTAAGCCAACATCTTCTGATGCACAAATTACAATTCTTCTAGCTAAAAATACAGGATCTTCTCCTCCATTTAAAGCTCTTGCCAAGTAAAAAATTGCTGCATCAGCATCGCTTCCTCTCATAGATTTTATAAAAGCACTTATATTATCATAATGACTATCTCCTGATTTATCAAACATAGCTTTTCTTTTATTTAAACTTTGACTTGCAATTTCATTAGTAATTTCTATAACACCATCAGAATTCATTTTTGTAGTAAGAACAGCTATTTCTAAGCCATTTAATGCTGTTCTTACATCTCCATTAGAAACTTCTGCTATTGTTTCTAAAGTTTCATCAGAAATTTTTATATTATAAGTTCCTAATCCTTCTTTATTTGTAAGTGCATTTTTTAAAATTTTGAAAATATCTTCTTTTTTTAGTGGTTCTAATTTTATTACCATAGATCTTGAAATTAAAGCTTTATTTACTTCAAAATATGGGTTTTCAGTAGTTGCACCTATTAAGATAACCGTTCCATCTTCAACAAATGGTAATAGTGCATCTTGTTGAAGTTTGTTAAATCTATGAATCTCATCTATGAATAAAATGCATTTTCCACTAGGATTTAAAAGAGGATTATCAGCCTCTTCAATTGCTTTTTTTATATCACTCACTCCAGAAGTTACTGCATTGATTTTAGTAAATTTATATTTTGTTGTTTCACTAATAACTTTAGCAAGTGATGTTTTTCCACATCCAGGTGGTCCCCATAAAATTAAACTTGATAATCTATCTGCTTTTATAGTTCTATATAGTAATTTATCTTTTCCTACAATATGTTCTTGACCAATAAATTCTTCTAATGTTTTTGGTCTAACTCTAAAAGCTAATGGTTGATTTAAGTCCATTTTTTTGCCTTTCTTTTATCTTGATAATAAAGATAAACCTTTTTTAATTAATTCTTCAACATTTAAATTTTCATTCTTTAGTTTTTCCATAACTTTATCTATTTCTTTTTTATTATATCCTAAAATTTGTAATGCTTGTATAGCTTCTTTTATATTTTCATTATTATAAATTTCTGCTGTTATTTGTTCTTTTGCTCCTTCTATCATTGCCAATTTTTCTTCTGCTTTCAATTTATCTTGTAGTTCTAGAATTATTCTTTGAGCTGTTTTTGCTCCTATTCCTGGAAGACCTTTTAATGTATTAACATCATTTGAAATTACTGCAAAAGCAAAACTTGAAGGTGTTATGTTTGAAAGCATTGAAATTGCAGATTTCGCACCAATTCCACTAACTGATAACAAAAGTTCAAACATTTTAAGTTCTTCTTTTGTAAGAAATCCATATAAACTGATATTATCTTCTCTAACATAATAATAAGTATGTACTTTTACTTTTTCTCCAATTTCTCCAATAGATTGAATAGATTTTTCTGACATAAATATTTTATATCCAACTCCAGAAACATCTATAACAACATAATTACTGCCTCTTTCTTCAAATGAACCTTTTATATAAGCAAACATAAAAATCTCCTCTTACCCAAACATCTTTTTGCTATATTCTATCATAAAAAAAAATTAAATCAAGTATATTTTTTTGAATTGCATAAATTTTAGCATAAAATTTCCAAAATGCTTGATATTACTATGAATTTGTGATATAATTGAAAGCGATTTCGTTTAGGAGTTATATATTATGAGTATTATAAATATTGAAAATTTCTTTGATTTTGGAAGTAAAAAACCCGTAAATCGTATAGCATATTCAATAGAAGATGCTAAATACAAATTAAAGATTATGAGATATATGCAAGATTTAGGAATGCATATTTCAATTGATGATGTTGGAAATATATGTGGAACTTTAAAGGGAAATGCTTTTCAAAAAAAGAATTTAGTTCTTGGTTCTCATACAGATTCAGTAACTAATGGTGGTCAATTTGATGGTCCTGTTGGTGTTTATATGGCTTTAAAAGCAATAGAAGATTATAAAAGTTCTGGTCAAAAACAATTTGGAAATTTGAAAGCTGTTATCTATGCTTGTGAGGAATCTACTCGTTTTAGTAAAGCTTGTTTAGGAAGTTATTATCTTAGCAAAGAATTATCTTATGAAGATATTGAAGAGCTTTATGATAAACAAGGAATACCTTTTAGCCAAGCAATAGCTGAATATAAAGATTATATATTTTCACATTTAGCAGAATATGGTATAGATTTAAATAATATAAGCTTAGTAGACAGAATCTTATCTGAAGAAGAAATTTCAGAAGCAATTGAATCACACATTGAACAGTCTGAAAGTTTATTAGATGCTAAACAATCTATTGGTGCTATTGATTCTATTGGTAAACCAATAAGAGGTAGCATACATATAGATGGTGAAAACTCTGTTATTACTTCTGCAAAAGTTATTTGTAGATTAAATGATATGTCTTTAAACTCAAAACATAATAATCAAGAATTTTTAAGAATTTCTGTTCCTAAATTTGATTCAAAACCTGAAGGAGACAATTCTCAGATGGTTATAAGTGATAATTCAGATTTATTACAGATTACAGCAATTGGAGAAAGTAATCATTCTGGTTCTACCCCTATGACTGAAAGAAAAGATGCTGTTTTAGGTCTTAGCAAACTAATTTTAAAATTAGATGAGCTTCAAAAACAAAATCCTAATGTACAATTTGAATTTTTAGGAACTGCAACTAATGTTTGGGGAGCAAATCAAATACAAGATAATGCAGATTTAGTAGTAAGAATTAATTCTTCTACATATACTCCTCTTGTTATAGGTTTAGTTCAAAGTATGGAAGAACAAGGAAATATAGCTTTTAATACTTTAGAAATTCCTTGTGCAGAAATTCAAAAAGTACCTTCAGCAGATCTTTTTGTTGATATTAGACAACAATATCCAGCTAAAGCAAGTCAAACTCGTGATTTGGTATTTGATAGATTCAAAAAAATTCAAGAAGAATATGGTTCTGGAACAGATAGTATTTTCTTTAAAATTTCATCTATGGACGACCCTATTTTAACTTCTCCAGAATTATTAGAAAATATAAAATTAATATGTGATGAGAAAAAATATCCTTGCCAAATTATGCATTCTTGGCCAGGACATGATTTAGCTTGTATCTTACCACCTAACAATACATCAGGAAAAAAAGTTTTATTCTTTATTCCTTCTAAAGGTGGAAGTCACAATCCAAATGAAGAAACTACAAGAGAAGCTATTGAAATTGGAACAGATGTCTATTCTACTTTAGTTTCTCAAAGAATGTCTAAATTTCAAAAAGCTTTTGAAGAATATGAAAAAGATGCAAGATAATTTTCATAAAATGTAATTTAAAACTTGAAGTTTTTTCCTTTAAATACTTGACTTTTAAAGTCATTTGTATTAAAATAATTAAGCATTATGTGTAAGAGTATACTTATTGAAAGTGACTTCTCCCCGGTAGTCCTTTAATTTTAAGTAGAAATTACAAAATATTTAAAATTTGAAATGGAGGGTATTATTACCATGAGTAACACTACATATAGTCCTAAAAAAGGTGAAATAGAAAAAAAATGGTATGTAATAGATGCAGCAAATAAATCTTTAGGTAGAGTTGCTACTGAAGCTGCAAAACTTTTAAGAGGAAAACACAAACCAACATTTACACCAAATGAAGATACTGGTGATTATGTTATAATTATAAATTGTAAAGATGCTATTTTAACAGGTCATAAATTAGATCAAAAAATGTATAGACATCATTCAGGATATATTGGAGGAATGACAGAAACTCCAGCTAGAGTAATGATGGAAAAATCTCCTGAAAAAGCTATGTTCTTAGCAGTAAAAGGAATGCTTCCTCATACAAAATTAGGAAACCAAATGATTAAAAAATTAAGAGTATATGGAAATGCAGAACATGAAAATATAGCTCAAAAACCAGAAGTTTGGGAGGTAAAATAATATGGCAAAAAAATCTGAAAATATAGTATTCCAAGGAACAGGAAGAAGAAAACAATCAATTGCTAGAGTTAGATTAATGGCTGGTAAAGGTGAAATAACTATTAATGGAGAAAAATTAGATCAATATTTTGGTTCTGATATATTAAAAGTTATAGTAAATCAACCTTTTGTTGTTACAAATACTGTTGGTAAATATGATGTTATAGTAAAAGTTATTGGTGGAGGTCTTTCAGGTCAAGCCGGAGCTATTAGACATGGTATTTCAAGAGCATTAGACAAAGCTAATTCAGAATTTAGACCAATATTAAAAGCTAACGGATTCTTAACAAGAGATCCTAGAATGAAAGAAAGAAAAAAATACGGTCTTAAAAAAGCTAGAAAAGCTCCACAATTTAGTAAGAGATAATTATATTTTAAAAACCCTTTGTTATACAAAGGGTTTTTTTATGTATTTCTATTAAATATTGACTTTTTTGCTAAAGCTGATTATAATAAAAATAGGAAATGACAAATCCACAAACGTGGTTTTGCCC
>CANRPX010000021.1 GCA_947632605.1 uncultured Clostridia bacterium
TTTATTCCTCTTCACTTTCACTTTCTTCAACTGTTTCATTTTTACAAGCTTTTATTTTTACTATTCTCATATCTTTTATTTTTTCAACTTTATAAGTTACTTTTTCTGTTTCTATAACAGGTTTTTCTTTTTCATCTGGAATTCTTCCTAATTCTTCTATTAAATATCCTGAAATTGTATCATAATCACCTTCTGGAATCTCTACTTCTAGAATTTTTTCAACATCTGAAATAGAAAGGCTTCCGCTTATTCTATAAGTATTTTCATCTATTTTCTCATAATTTTTTTCAACTACATCATATTCATCATAAATTTCGCCAACTATTTCCTCTAAGATGTCTTCCATAGTAACAATACCTGCTGTTCCACCATATTCATCAACAACAATTGCTATTTGTTTTCTATTTTTTCTAAGTTCACTAAAAAGTTCATTAACTGGCTTTGTCTCTGGAACATAATAAGCTTCTTTTATTAAGTTTTTAATTTTTACGTTTTTATTTTTTGTAGAAACTAAAATATCTTTTACATAAACAATACCTTTTATTTCATCAATAGTCTCATCATAAACTGGTACTCTACTATATCTAAAGTCTTCTGATATTTCTTCAATAACTTTTGAAATTGATAAATTCATATCTAATGCAAAAATTTCTGTTCTTGGAACCATTATCTCACTAACTGTTTTATCATTAAATTCAAAAACATTATTTATCATTTCTCCTTCTGATTGAGCAATTGTTCCTTTTTGTTTACCAACATCTACCATCATTCTTATTTCTTCTTCAGTAACTGTTTCTTCTTCATTGCTAGATACTCCAAAAATTTTTGAAACAATATTAGTAGATACTGTTAATAACTTTACAAAAGGAGATGTTATAATAGCTATTGCTCTTATAATGCCTATCGTTGCAAAAGAAATTTTTTCTGAATATTTCATTGCTATTCTTTTTGGAACTAATTCTCCAAAAATTAATGTAAAATAAGATAATATCAATGTAATTATTATTATTGAAATATTGTTCCAAGCTCCAATTCCAAGAGAAGGAATTAAATTATTTAATACTGGTGCTAGTTTACTTGCAAAAGTTTCAGAAGCAAATGCACTAGATAGAAAACCAGCTAATGTAATTCCAATCTGTATTGTAGATAAAAAATTACTTGGGTTTTCTAACATTTTCTTTATTTTTTTTGCTTTTTTGTTCCCTTCTTTTGCCTCAAAATCTATTTTTGCATCATTTAAAGAAATAAATGCAATTTCTGATGCTGCAAAAAAAGCATTTAATAGTATTAAGATTACTAATAAAACTATTTGTATCATTTTTACTCCTTTAATATTTATTTAACTAAAATATTATCTGCTAATTCTTCTAATTTTTTTCTTGATTCTTCATTAAGAGTTGATCTTATAGTTACAATTGGTTCACAAATTGTAATGTCCTTCATTTGATTTAAAATGTTTTGCATACATTTTCCTGCTGTTGGTGCCCAAGTTCCATTTTCTATTAATCCAATTTTTCTATTTTGATAATTTTTGCCTAATAAATGATGTAAAAATTGTTCCATTGGTGGGAATACTCCAAAATTATAACTTGATGAAGCAAGAATTACTTTGTCATAACGAAATGCATCTTCTATTGCTTCTGCCATATCATCTCTTGTTAGATCAGCCATAGCAACTTTTTTTGCACCTTTTGATTTTAATACTTCTTCAAGCTCTTTTACAGCATTAGCTGTATTTCCATGAATTGATGCATAAGCTATAAATACTCCATCATCTTCTGGTTTATAACTACTCCAAATATCATATTTATTAATATAATATTCTAAATTTTCTTTTAAAATTGGTCCATGTAATGGGCATATCATTTTAACATCTAATGTTGCCAATTTTTTTAATAAGTCTTGAACTTGAACTCCATATTTTCCTACAATATTAAAGTAATATCTTCTGGCTTCGCATGTCCAATCTTCTTCTGTATCTAAAGTACCAAATTTTCCAAATCCGTCTGCTGAAAAAACTATTTTTTCAGTTTTTTCATAAGTTACCATTACTTCTGGCCAATGTACCATTGGTGCCATAAAGAATTGTAAAGTATGTTTTCCAATATTTATTTCGTCACCTTCTGCTACTACTATTTTTCTCTCATCTAAATTTTCAATACTAAAAAATTGTGGTAAAAAAGCAAAAGTTTTCATATTTCCAATTAATTTCATGTTAGGATATTTTTCTGCTAAAACTCCTATATTATAAGCATGATCTGGTTCTAAGTGTGAAATTACTAAATAATCTATTGTTTGTCCATTTAAAGCTTTTTCTAAATTTTCAAGCCATTCATCTGTTTTTCTTTTATCTATTGTATCCATAACTACATTTTTTTCATCTCTAATTAAATATGAGTTATATGATATACCATTTGGAACAACATATTGTCCCTCAAATAAATCTATTGTTTTATCATCTGCTCCTATATAAATTATGTCATCTGAAATTGTAATGTCTTTCATTTTTATCTCTCCTTTATTTTTTGTCATTATATTATAATATCCATTAAAAAGCAACAGAATAAATTTCTATATGTTAATTAACATTTTCCATAAATTTATTAATATTTTCTTCATCTACTCTCATTGCTAAAATTGTTTGTTCAATTAATTTATCTATATCCCATTCAAGCATCTCTGCTCCCTTTGTAATAATTTCTCTTGAGCAACCTGCTGCAAATTTTTCATTTTTAAACTTTTTCTTAACAGATTTTAATTCTAAATCTTGAACACTTTTAGATGGTCTCATAATTGCAACTGCACCAATTAATCCTGTTAATTCATCAGTAGCATATAATATTTTTTCCATCTCATGTTCAGGCTTAATATTTACAGTAATTCCATAACCATGACTTGCTGTTGCATGAATTAATCTTTCATCTAAACCTTTTTCTCTCATTATTTCTTGACTTTTAATACAATGCTCGTTTGGATACTTTTCAAAATCTAAATCATGTAGTAGTCCTACAATTCCCCAAAATTCTTTTTCATCATTATAGCCTAAAGATTCCGCAAAATATTTCATAACACCTTCCACTGTCAAAGCATGTCTTATATGAAATTTATCTGTATTATATTCTTTTAGTAAATTAAGTGCTTCTTCTCTATTTAATTCCATTTCTATTTTTCCTTTCATTATTATTTATATTATTTATAAATTTTTTGATGTATCAAATCTATAATAGCAATTTTTGATGTTAGGATAAAAACTTTTTATTTTTATAATTTGACCATCTTCTAAAGTTACAGTTAAATTTGGATATGTCATTAGCATTTTTTCATTTCCTACATATTTATAAATAAAATCTGAAACTTCTTTATTTCCATAAATTTGTTTATATGATTCTTCTATAACTGTTTTTTCTTTTACTGGTAAATCATTTTCTACACAAACTCTTATTAAAAACATATCTATTGCAAAAGTAGAAAACAAGCAATCACAGAATAAAAATATTATTAATAAAGATGTAATTGTTTGTGCTATATGTATATTCATTTTTGATTTTATCCAATCAATCAATCTATCAACTTTTGGATTAATTACTCTAAGTAAATAAACTCCCAGTAATCCCCAAAAAAGAGAATATAAAAGGCATATTCTTCCATTTATATTTAAAAATCTATCTGAATAGTCCCACCATTTAATATGTAATACAACTTCACCTAAAAAGCTAATTACATATTCAACTACTGATCCTACAATAAAGCCTCCTATGAACAAAGTATGATTGTTTTTGAAAAATTTATATTTTAAAGCTAAAATTATTACTACTGCTCCAACGCCATAAATACTACAAAATGGTCCATAAAGGAAACTTTTTCTACTTTCTAAAACACCATAATTAAATAAAGCAAAAATTGTTTCTATTATATATCCTAAAAAACTATATATAATAAAATAAGCACATACTCTCCACATAGAAATTTCAAATTTAGGCTCTTCTTCAACTTTTTCTTTTTTATTATTTTTTAATTTATTTACTTTTTCTTTTACTTTTGTTTTTACTTTTTTATTTAATTTATTTTTTACTTTAATATCTGATTTTTCATTTTCTGGTTTGATTTCAATTTCATCATTTTTTTCATTTACTTTTTTTTCTTGTTTTTGTGCTACTTTCATATAAACTCCTATATAAAGATATTTTATTTAACTATTTTTCCTCCACCCAGGACAATATCATCAATGTAAAATACTGCTGATTGTCCTGGTGTTATAGCTCTTTGTTCTTCTTCAAAAACAACTTTTATATTTTTTCCATCTTCTTTTATTTTTGCTTTAGCAAGTTTTGAAGAATATCTTGTTTTTACTTCCACATCTATCCAATCATTTATGCTATCAAATAAAAGTAAGTTTATATCTAAAACTAGAATTTCTTTTTTATATAATTCTTTTTCTTCTCCTACTATAACTTCATTTTTTTCTTTATTAAAGCCTAATACAAATAGTGGCACAGGATTTGATATTCCAAGCCCTTTTCTTTGTCCTATTGTATAATTATATAATCCTGTATGCTTTCCTAATACTTTTCCAGAAGAATTTACAATATTACCTTCTTTAGGTTTTATATTTGAATTATTTTCTAAGAATTTTTTATAATTACCATCTGGTACAAAACAAATATCTTCACTATCTGGTTTATTTGCAACTTTTAAATTATTTTCTTTTGCAATTTTTCTTATTTCTTCTTTACTTTCAAATTCTGATAAAGGAAATATTATATGTGATAATAATTCTTTCGGTATATTCCATAAGACATAACTTTGATCTTTTCTTCCTGCATTAGATTTTTTTAATACCCATTTATTATATTTTTCACTATATTCTGTTCTAGCATAATGACCTGTTGCTATATAATTACATCCCATATCTTTTGCTTTTTCATACATAAGTCCAAATTTCATATACTTATTACATTCAATACAAGGATTTGGTGTTTTACAATTAGAGTAACATTCAATAAAATCATTTATCACATATTGTCTAAACTCATTTTTAAAATCATATATAAAATGAGGTATTCCTATTTGATTACAAACATTTTTTGCATCTAAATATGTATTCGTATTACAACAACTACTTCCAGCATATAATTCCATAGTTGTTCCTATTACTTCATATCCTTGATTTTTAAGCAGTAATGCAGAAACTGAACTATCTACACCTCCACTCATTCCCAGCAAAACCTTTTTATTTTCCACGTTTAGTTCTCCTATAAAATAATACGATTTTTTATTATTATATAATATAAATTACTTTTTATTTCTTAAAATTTCATTAATTACAACAATTTATATTTCCTTTTCCTTGTGTTTCATTTTTTTCAATTATTTCTTCCATTGTGTGCCATGCTAAAAGAGCGCATTTTACTCTTGCTGGCATATTTGATACATTCTTAAATGCAATTGCATCTTCTAACTTTTCAAGCTCTTCTTCATTATTTATTTCTCTTTTTATCATTCCGATAAATGTTTTTATAATATCTTTTGCCTCTTCAACAGTTTTTCCTTTTAGAGTATCTATCATAACTGATGTTGAAGCTTGTGAAATAGCACAACCATGACCTGAAAAAGCCATATCCTCTATTGTATTTCCATTTAATTTTATTTCTAAAGTAATTTCATCACCACAATTTGGATTATGACCTATTTCTTCAAAATCTGGATTATCTAGTTTTTTCTTATTATAAGAATTCATACTATGTTCCATAATAAGTTCATTATAAACATCAGATAAATCTTCCATTTATATTACCTTCCTTAACTTTATATTACTTTATTATTGATAAATTATTTATATGTTCATATATTTTTTAAACATATTATAAGCTTTATTTAAGCTATCTATTAATTTATCTACATCTTCTTTTGTATTATAAATATAAAAACTTGCCCTACAAGTTGAGTCTATTCCTAAATATCTCATAAGTGGTTGTGCACAATGATTTCCTGAACGTACACATACTCCTTCAGAATCTAAAATACTTGCAACATCATGTGGATGAATTCCTTTTATATTAAATGAAATTACTCCAGAATGATTTTCTTTATTAGGTGTTATATATAAATCTAAATAATCTAATTTCTTCAATTTCTCTATTGCATAACTTACTACTTCATCTTCGATTTCTTTAATTTTATCATATCCTAAATTCTCTATATAATCTATTGCAGCACCTAATCCTACAACTCCTCCAACATTTTGAGTTCCTGCTTCAAATTTATTTGGAAGTGGAGCAAAAGTTGTTTCTTGTTCATGAACATATTCTATCATATCTCCACCCATTAAAAATGGATTCATTTGATTTAATAATTCTTTTTTTCCATATAAAACTCCAATTCCAAGTGGAGCAAGCATTTTATGTCCTGAAAAGACAAGAAAATCTGCATCTAATTTTTGCACATCAATTTTTATATGTGGAATACTTTGTGATGCATCTACAATAACCACAGCACCTTTTTTATGTGCATATTTTATTATTTTTTCAATATTATTTATTGTTCCTAAAACATTAGATACATGTGTAATTCCTACCACTTTAGTCTTATCAGTAATTTTACTTTCTATTTCTTCATCAGATATTTCAAATTCGTTATTTATATACATATAATTTAATTTAGCAGAAGTTACTTTTGAAACTTTTTGCCAAGGAACTAAATTTGAATGATGTTCCATAATAGATATAACTATTTCATCATCCTTTTTTAAATTTTCCATACCATAAGAATAAGCTATTAAATTTAAACTTTCTGTTGCATTTTTAGAAAAAATAATTTCTTCTCTTGATTTAGCATTTATAAATTTAGCAATTTTAGTTCTTGTATTTTCATAAATTTCTGTTGCTTCAATACTTAAAGAATATGCTCCTCTATGTGGATTTGCATTCATAGTTTTATAATATTCATCTACTGCATTCATTACTTGAATAGGTTTTTGAGTTGTTGCTCCACTATCTAAATAAGTTATATTTTTTTCTAAAATTGGAAAATCTTTTTTTATATTCATATTATCCCTCTCTTAATCTAATCTATTATCTATTTCATAAGCAATTCTATTTTTTATTTCAATATTTTCTATTGTTTCTATTATATTATTGAAATTAGCTCGTACTATTAATTTCATAGCTTCTTTATGATTAAAACCTCTACTCATAATATAGAATAGCTCTTTTTGTCCAATCTTTCCTGCTGCACTACTATGATTTCCATCAACATCTTCTTCTGAACATAAAAGCATTGGAAGAGCTAAAGATTTTGCTGTATCTGATAAAAGCATGCAAAACTCATTTTCATTTCCTTTTGCTTTTTTACAACCTTTTTTGAAATCTATTGTACCTTTAAAATGTTTTTTGGCATTATCTTTTAAAGCTCCTTGAACTTCAATATTTATGTTAGATTTTTCTCCTCTTAATTCACCAATATAATTTATATCTATTAACTGATTTTCTTTTCCTAAATAAATTGTATTTATATTATTTTCTGCTTCTTTTCCTGTGATATTAGAATACAAATTAGTTATACTTGCTTTTCCACCGAAATCTACAATTGTGAAATTTAATTTTGCATTATCTAAAACTTCACTATCTATACTTATAAAATTATTTGTATCTAAACTTACTAAATTAACAATAACAATATTTAATTCTGAGCTTTCTTTTGCAAGTATTTTTAAAATTCCATTATGAAAAGATTTTATTTTACTTTCATATTTTAAATAAATAGTTGCTTTTGAATTTTGGTTTGCAATAATTTCAATATTTTCTATTAAATTATTATTTTTTTCATCTAAAGAAAAATCTAAAAAAACTTCTCTTTTTTGTTTAGAATCTATTGTTACTTTTAAATTCTTATTTGATAATTTTTTTGAATTTTCTAAAAGTATATCTCCAACACCATATTTTAAAAATATTTCATCTTTTTCAAAATCTATTTTTATATCTTTATTTTCATTTTTTATTACTAAATTTGAAAACTCTTGAACTTCATTTGGTAAATCAACATTTTCTAATTTAATATTATTAATATTGAAATTTCTTGAAGTTCTAACAGGTGTTTCATTTAATTTTAGCATTTCCATAATATTGCCCCTTTTTATAAATTTGCTTATTTAAAATTATAGTCTATCCAATTGCTCCTTCTAGTTCTAAGTTTATTAAATTGTTCATTTCAACTGCATATTCTACTGGTAATTCTTTTGATATTGGATAAGCAAAACCTCTTACTATCATTGCTTTTGCATCTTCTTCTGACATTCCTCTACTCATCAAATAAAAAATAGTTTTATCACTTATTTTACCAATTTTTGCTTCGTGTGAAAATTCTACATCATCATTTCTTATGTCATTTGTTGGAATTGTATCTGATACTGAAATATCATCAAGCATTAATGATTCACAAGAAACAGAAGATTTTGAATTTTTAGCCTCTTCATTTATTCTAACTAAAGATCTATAAGTACATTTTCCACCATTTTTTGAAATTGATTTTGCATTAACAACACTTGAAGTATTTGGTGCATTATGAATAACTTTAAAACCATTATCTAGATTTTGACCTTTTCCTGCAAAAGATATTCCCGTAAATTCTGTTTTTGCACCTTCTCCATTTAAAATACTCATTGGATATAGCATAGATATTTTTGAGCCAAATGAACCTGTTACCCAATCTATTTGTCCGCCTTTTTCCACTATTGCTTTTTTTGTATTTAAATTTAACATATTTTTAGACCAATTTTCTATTGTTGAATATCTTAAATATGCATTCTCTTTAACATAAAGCTCAACACATCCTGCATGAAGATTTACTTTATTATATTTTGGTGCTGAACATCCTTCTATAAAATGAAGTGATGCACCTTCATCAACTATAATTAAAGTATGCTCAAATTGACCAGATTCTGGTGAATTTAATCTAAAATATGATTGAAGTGGTATATCTACTTTTACTCCTTTTGGAACATATACAAAAGAACCTCCAGACCAAACTGCTCCATGAAGTGCAACAAATTTGTGATCATATACTGGTACACATTTCATAAAATATTTTTTTACTATTTCTGGATATTCTCTAACAGCTGTTTCCATATCTGTATAAATTACGCCTTGTTTAATTAAGTCTTCCTTCATACTGTGATAAACAACTTCTGAATCATATTGAGCTCCAACACCTGCAAGCGATTTTTTCTCTGCTTCTGGAATTCCTAAATTATCAAATGTTTTTTTAATATCTTCTGGAACATCTTCCCATGAGCTATTTAATTTTGATTTTGGCTTAACATATATTGAAATATCATCCATATTTAATTCTGATATGTCTGGTCCCCATGTTGGAAGTTCTAATTTATTATATATTTCTAAAGCTTTTAATCTAAATTCTCTCATCCAATCTGGATCACCTTTTTGCTTAGAAATATCTTCTATTATTTCTTTATTTAAACCTTTTTGAGATTTGAAATCATAACTATCTTTATTTTTTATATCATAAATATTTCTATTAATTTCATCAATATTTGTTTTCTTCATAAAGATTTTGTTTTCCTTTCATTTACGAACTTTAATAATTTTTAAATAAATTATTTTTTATATTGTTCATATCCATTTTCTTCAATTTCTTTTGCTAAACTTGCATCTCCTGTTTTTACTATTTTTCCATCTACTAAAACATGAACATAATCTGGCTTTAAGCTATGAAGTATTTTTGTATTGTGTGTAATTATTAAAACAGAATTTTCTTTTGTTTTAAACATTTCTATACCTTTTGAAACAGTTTTAATTGCATCTACATCTAGTCCTGAATCTGTTTCATCTAATATTGCAAGTTTTGGATTTAACACAAGTAACTGCAAAATTTCATTTTTCTTTTTCTCTCCACCAGAAAATCCAACATTTAAGCTTCTATCCATATTCTTTGGATTCATTTTTAATTCATCCATATATGTTTTTAATTCATTTTTAAATTCAAAAATTTTAACAGGTTTTCCAGTTACTTTGCCTTTAGCATATTTTAAAAAGTTTGTTACTGAAACTCCTTGTATTTCTTCTGGCAATTGAAAAGACATAAATATTCCTTTTCTAGCTATTTCATCTGTTTTTAAATTATTTATATTTTCACCTTCGAAAATAATTTCTCCTGATTTTTTTTGATATAATGGATTATTCAAAATAGCGTTTGCTGTTGTTGTTTTACCAGAACCATTAGGTCCCATTATTACATGAATTTCTCCTGCATTTATTCTTAAATTTATTCCTTTTAAAATTTCTTTTTCTCCTGCATTTACAAATAAATTTTTAATTTCTAATAGTTTACTCATAATATATCCTTTCAATCTTTTATTTTATACTTTTTCCTTTTAAAGAAATTCTTGCACAAGATCTGCATTTTTCTTTATTTATATCATATCCACATTCTAAATTATTAAAGTCTAATACTTTATGAACATATTTTGCTAAATTATTTATTGTTTCATCTTCTAAAGCTGACTTTAACTTTTCTGCTTCACTACAAGCTTTTTCTTCATCTAAACCTAAAACATCTTTAAAAAATACATAACCAATATCATAAGCTGCTAATATTTTTTTAGCTAAATTTTCTCCTTCTTTTGTTAATTCTATTCTTCCATAAGTTTCATAATTTATTAGCTTTTCTTCTTTTAAATTATTTAAAGCTTTATTTACACTTGGTTTAGAACAATTCATTTTATTTGCAATATCTGTTACTCGTATTTCATTATTTTGTTTTTGCAAAATATACATATTTTTTAAATATTCTTCTAATGCGTTTGATATCATATTTTTCTCCTTTTTGTTAACCTCGGTTAACATTATACAGCATATACATTATATTGTCAATAAAAAGTTAGATTAATCTAACTTTTTTAAAAGCAAAAAGGAATCCCCTAGCAGTCAGAACTGCCAGGGGATGTAGAGTCTTGCTTTTGCATAGAAATCTGATGATTTGTGAATGATTGCATTGATAAATTAGAATTGATTATTTTGCTTTGATTTTCTTTTGGCTGCTTTTCTCATAAGCTTTTCTTCATGCCTCTTCTTTCGCTTCTGTTTTTGCTTGATATAGCTTTTTTCCTTAGGCGAAAGTATTTGCATTTTAGCTGGCATCCTTTTCACAATAATATTACTGAACTTATCTTCCTTGTTTCCAAATTGATAAATGCAGTAAACATAGTCTCTGTTTAAGATGTCAACTCTTTGAATGCGTGGGCATTGAGTTTGAATTGTTTCTACGAAGTTACTTTCTACTTCACTTGCTCCATGATTAATTGCAAGGAAAACAATGTTTGTAAACTTGTTTATAAATCCAAGCATTTCATCTCTTGTTGCATGCGAAGTTTTCTCACGTGTTGTCTTGATCACCGCTTTCTTCTGATATGGCTTGCTACCTATATGAACCGTTTCTGCTCTTTTTGCCTCAAGTAGGGTTCTTGCCAAAGTTTCTTCTGCAGCATAACCTGTCAGATGAATCATAGCATTTTCCCTCTCAAGAAACATTGGAACATAAATCTTTGCAGGTCCGTTTGATAGCATTCCAGAGGTTGTTATGAGGATTTTCTTTCCTTCGAAACTGAAAAATTTCTCTCTTGATTTTGGATCTACAATCTGAACATCTCTTGGCATGAAGTTGCTATTTACAGGGTTAAATGTCTTTAAGATTTCTTCATACGCTAAATTGGTTTTTATTCCTAAGGGACCATCTACATAGATTTTGTATTCCTCAGGAATTAGACATTCATCTTGCATTTTCTTCAGTTCGAATAGAATCTCCTGCATTCTTGCTTGTGCAAAAGCACCAATCAAAATGTCCTGGCCTCTTTCAAATCCTTCCAGAAGATGATTTTTGAAACATACCTTTATATTACTAGAATCGGTAGTCCCATAAGTCGACTCATGAATCATAATTAGTTCCATCTTTTTAAGCCAATCAGGCAATTCTGGAACTTCGTAAAACGGATTCTTAAGCCGATAGTCTCCTGTAAATAGAAAATTCAGAGGCTTTCTTGAATACGCTGTGCATTGCACCAGAATCATTGAGGCTCCTAAAATGTGTCCATTTACGAAAAATGTCACTTTAACTCCTGGAAGAATCTCCACAGTTTTCTGGTACTTCATACCATGACATAGATTGATTGTTCTCTCGACATCTTCGCGATGATAAAGGACATTAAATTTCCACTCATCACCAGGAAACTTGTCTTGCAGGTACTTTGCATTGTCTTCTTGCTGGTCTGCAGAATCCATCAAAAATCTTGGCAGAAGCTCTTTGGTAATTTCTGTCATATAAATGGGATTTCTGTAACCTTGCTTCACCATTTTTGGAAGAAGCCCAGTGTGATCAATGTGATTGTGCGTTATCAGAATTGCATCAATAGTCGTAGGGTCTAAGTCATCCACGTAGTTCAAATACCGATACTGGACTTCTTGGAAATATCCACAGTCAATTAGTATCCGGTACTCTTTGCCATCTGGAAACGAGATTCCAAGTAAGATTCTCGATCATGTCACCTCATTATGGTAAGCAGACAAGTAAGCCTTGAAATCGCTACTCTTCATAAATCACTCACTCCAATCTTTAAGTTGTTTGTTAGTTATGCCACATAGGCAAGCGACTTTATTTCTATGCTTTGAATACAAAACGTCCATCGTTTCATTACAAAAAACTTATTGTAGTTCTTTATTTGTAATCAAAGCGTATCTGTATTATAACACGACATATTAGTTTTTTCAAATAAAACAGAAAAAAAGTAGCCAAAATGTCAATTTTTGACTACTTTTTTAAAATTACTAATCAATTTGTATTTTCTTTTTCTCTTCAAGTTGTTTTGGTGCTTCTTTTGGAAATGTTAAAGTTAAAATACCATTTTTGAAAGAAGCTTTTATTTCTTCTTCTTTTACATCTTCACCTACATAAAAACTTCTAGAACATTCACCATAATATCTTTCTTTGTGAATATATCTTTCATCTTTATCTGATTCATCAATTGATTTATTAGCTTTTGCTGTAACTTTTAAATATCCATTTTCCATTTCAATATCAATATCTTCTTTTTCATATCCAGGTAAATCCACATCTATAATGTAATTATTTCCTTTTTCTCTAATATCTGTCTTCATTAATCTGCTTTCTTTTCTCTCAAAAAATGGGTCCATAAACATATCGTCAAATAAATCAAATTCATTTCTTTTTCTTGGTATCATCATCATAATAAATCACTCCTTTAAAAAATAATAATCATTTTATGTGTTGACACCATTTGTATGGTAGCACATAATTTAGATTTTCATTTGCTAGCTTTTTGAAAATCTATATTAAAAGTACTTTTTTCTTTTTACGATATAATTATATCACTTTTTTTAGCAATGTCAATAGTAGAGTGCTAAATTTTTAAAATAATTATTTTTATTAGTATATCAGCTTTTCAAGCATTTTATTCAAAAAAAATACTTTAAATATTAAATAAAAATTTAATATTTAAAGTATCTATTTTTTTTCATATTTTAATTACTAGATTTCTACATATCCACCAATCATTTTACTTGCTTTAGCATTTTTAACATAATTTTTTCCACCTACGATAACAACTCTATCTCCAGCTTCTATTATTCCCTTTTCTTTTAATTTATCTAATCCTGCTTCAACAGTATTATCTATTGAATCTTTTGGATCAACATATACTGGGTGTACATTCCAAGCTAATCCTAATTGACGGAAAGTTCTTTTGCTATCTGTAATAGCTAAAATTGGACATCCTGCTCCCATACCAGATAATCTTCTAGCAGAATCTCCTGTATGAGTATATGAAATAATTGCATCTGCTTTAGTATTTTTTGCAATTATACAAGTTGAATAAGTGATATTTTCTTCCAAGCTATTTAATATAATTTTGTCTTTATCATCAAATCTTTTCCAATAATTAATCTCTGGTTCTACTCTTTTTGCAATTTTATCCATTGCTTGAATACATTCAAGAGGATATTCACCCATTGCACATTCACCAGATAACATTATTGCACTTGTTCTATCATAAATAGCATTTGCAACATCTGATGCTTCTGCTCTAGTTGGTAATGGATTATGTGTCATTGATTCTAACATTTGTGTAGCTGTTATAGCTGGTTTAAATGCTCTGTTACATAATTTTATAAATTTCTTTTGCATTACAGGTGGTTCTGTAAAATCTGTTTCAGTTGCCATATCACCACGGGCAATCATTTGAGCATCAGCATTTTTAACGATTTCTTCCATGTTAGATAAACCTTCTACATTTTCTACTTTTGTTATTATTTTAATATCTTTACCACCATGTTCATCTAATACTTTTCTAACTTGCATAATATCATCTACATTTCTTGCAAAAGATATAGCAACAAAGTCATATTCATGTTCACAAGCTGTAATTAAGTCATTTATGTCTTTTTCTTTTAAAGCTGGTAAACGAATAATTGTACCAGGTAAATTCATTGTTTTTCTACTACCTAAAGGATTTCCATGAACTACTGTACAAACTATATCTTTATCAACTATTTCATCTACTCTTAATTCAATAGCTCCATCATCAATTAATATTTTTGTTCCTGGCTCTACATCTTTATATAATTCTTTATATGTTACAGAAACTTTATCTTTATCTCCAATTATATCTTCATTTACTAAAGTAAATTTTTGACCAGTTACTAATGGAATTTTTTCATTTTTTCCAGTAACTAACATTCCTGTTCTTATTTCTGGTCCTTGCATATCAAGAATCATTGGAATTGGTAAATCCAATTTTTCTCTTAATTCTATTATTTTATTTGTTTTCCATTCTTGTTCATCATAACTTCCATGTGAATAATTAATTCTACACACATTTAATCCTGCTTCAAATAATTCTTCTAGTTTTGTTTCACTAGCTGGTCCAATAGTACCTACTATTTTTGTTTTTCTTAAATTTGATTTCATTTTATTTCTCCCCTACTTAAGATATTTTCACCAATGTCAAGTATACCACAAATTGACATTTTATTTCAATAGTTTTTAAATATTTTGTTCTCTATTTTTATAATATTTGGTTATGATTAATTTATTTATTTCTCCTCCAAGTAAAATGCAATACATACAAACATAAATCCACATCATTATTAATATTATTGAAGACAAACTTCCATAAGTATTTGAAAAAACATTAAATATATCTATATATAAAGAAAATACTAATGATATTATATGCCATGAGATTGAAGCAAAAATTGCTCCGGGAATTTGTGTTTTTATTTTTAATTTATGCCTTGGTATAAATCTATAAATCATTAAAAATATAAAGAACATTGCAAACAAGAAAAATATTGAACGAATATTTAAAATATATAATGATATATTACTTATCTGTCCAAATTTATTTAATATTAAATTATGAATCTTATTTCCAAATACCATAATTATTAAAAATAAAATTATGGCAATTATAAAAATTAAAGTATATAATGTTCCTTCTAATCTTATAATTAAATTTGGTTTCTCATTTTCAATTTTATATATTTTTCTTAATCCTTTAGTTAAAGCAAAAAAACCACGTCCAGCAGACCAAAGTGTTATAATAATGGCTAAAGAAATAGTTCCTAATGATTTTGAATATATTTCATCAATTATCATTAATATACTTTCTTGCATGTGAGCAGGAACTACTTCTTTTATTGCGAAAAAAACTGTTTCTTGATTTATATTAATATATTGTACTATACTTAAAAGAAATATTATAAATGGTATAAATGAAAGAAAAGTAAAATATGCACATTCTGCTGCATATTCACTTATTAAATCTTCTCTACATTTTAAGAAAAATTTATTTATCTTACTTAAAAAAGCTTTCATTAAAAATACTCCTTATTTTATTATTAAAATACACTGCATATAAATTATTTATAATATTTTCTTTAATTCAACTAAATTATGTATTTCATATTTGCATTTATAATTTGAATTTATTTTGTTATCATAATTACACCAACAAGTGTCTATACCATTATCTATACCACCTTTTATATCTTTTTCTAAATCATCACCGATAAACAAAATATCTTTTTTAGATGAAATTTCAAATTTTTTCAATAAACCTTCATAATAATTTTTATGTGGTTTCATAAATCCTACTTCTTCAGCTGAAAAAACAGAATTTATATAATTATTTATTCCTAATTTTTCAAGCTTTATTCCAAGAGGTATTAATGGACCATTTGTTGCAATTATAATTTTGTAATTCTTATCATATAAGTATTTTATTATCTCGTAAGCACCATCTCTTGATACTACTTTTTCTTTCATACCATCAATATAAATATTGTTTATTTTTACAGCTTCTTCATAAGAAATATTGTTTTCTCCAAAATACTTTATAAATCTGCTTGCTCTTACCCATTCTGTTTTCTTTTCTATATTATTTTCATAAGGAGTAACTATTTTTCCAGCAGCTCTATCTTTCCATGTTTTAATATCAATTTTGTGAAACTTCAAAAACTTTTCTTCTGTAAAATCTTCATTTCTATATTCTAAAACTTTTTTAAAAGCAATTTTAGTATTTTCAAAGTCATTTGTTAATGTATCATCTAAATCAAATATTATTATTTTATACATAATTATTCTCCTTATAAAATATAAAAATATTTATAACATAAATATGAATTTTATTCAATAATAAAAAAGAGTACAAATAAAATTGTACTCTTTTGGTACCTTTTTCTGTTTCGAACATAACTATTTTACTAGCTTACTCCCAAATGAGTAAAAAGGCATAAAAAAACTGGCGACTTCCTATTTTCCCAACAAGGTAACTCGTAAGTATCTTCGGCACTAAGGAGCTTGACTTCTGTGTT
>CANRPX010000022.1 GCA_947632605.1 uncultured Clostridia bacterium
TAATTATAAAAGTACCAACGAAATCTTAAGTGAAATATGTGCATAATAAACCGGAAATTTATTATTGCCATTTATATTTTAATTTTTAAAATAAAAGCAAAACTTAAAATATCTTGAATAAGTAGATATAAAATGATATAATATTAAAGCAGTTTAAAATTTGAAGTGATATATAAATTTAAATATATATAAAGGATGAAGAATATGAATAAAATTGAATTATTAGCTCCAGCAGGTTCTTTTGAAAAAGCTAAAATTGCTTTTATGTATGGAGCAGATGCAATTTATTGTGGAACACCAAAATTATCTTTGCGTTCAAGATCAGAAATTCAAGATAATGAATTAGAAAAAATTATTAAATATGCTCATAGTCTTGGTAAAAAGGTTCATGTAGCAATTAATATTTATGCTTGGGATGAAACTTATGAAGAAATAAAAAAACAAGCAAAAGAATTAGATGAATTAGGAGCAGATGCAATTATAGTTGCAGATGGTGGAGTAGTTGATGTTGTGAGAGAATATGCTCCTAACACACCAATACATATTAGCACACAAGCAAATACAGTAAGTTATCATGCTTGTAATTTTTGGTATAGAAATGGTGCTAAAAGAATTATTTTGGGAAGAGAATTAAATAAAGAACAAATAAAATCAATAGTGCAAAATAAACCAAAAAACTTAGAAATTGAAATATTTGCTCATGGAGCATTATGTTTTGGATATTCTGGTAGATGTTTCTTAAGTGAATTCTTATCTGGTAGAAGTGGGAACTTGGGAGATTGTGCACAAAGTTGTAGATGGGCATATAATGTATATGTCGAAGAAACAAATAATCCAGGAAACTTAATGCCTGTTGAAACAGATGAAAAAGGTACATATATTTTTTCATCTAAAGATTTATGCTTAATTAGAGAAATTCCAGAAATTATGGAAATGGGAATAGATAGCATAAAAATAGAAGGAAGATTAAAAACAGAATATTATATAGCAACAGTTATAAATGCATATAGAAATGCAATAGATGATTATATGAAAAATCCTAAAGAATTTAATTCAGACAAATATATTGAAGAACTAGAAAAAACAAAAACAAGAGGACTTACAACATTTTATTTTAATGATAGAAATAATAAAGATTTTCAAGATTACTCTGGAAGACAATATAATAGTCATTATGAATTCGGTGGAAAAGTAATTGAAGAAAAAGATGATAAAGTTTTAATAGAAATTAGAAATAAATTAAGTATTGGTGATAATATGGAATTAATAATTCCAGGAGAAATTAAACCATTTAAATTTACTATAAATAAATTATGGGATGCAGATACATTAGAAGAAATTGATACAGTAAATCCTGGAAAGGCAGAACAAAAAGTTTTTATGCAGATTCCAATGAAAGTTCAGAAAAATTGGATTATAAGAAGAAAAAAATAGCATAAAAAACAGATTTTACTTGATTTTTACATAAAAACATCTTATAATAATAACATTCTATTTTTAATCAAAAGTTTTATTCATTTTAAAAGTCAAATTTAAAATAAGAAAAATATTATAAATTAGGGGCATTTATATAAAGTTATTTACTTTATATAAATGTCTTTTTTATTTATCAAATTTTGTAAATAGTTTTTTATAATATAATTTTAATTCAAAATTTCTAATTGCCAAATTATTTTTTCTTTCTGGCAAAATTCAAGAAATATTCTTATATGCTTTTGAAAATTAAAATAGAATAGAAGGAGTTGATGTTTATAGAATATTAAAATTTTTTAAAGAGCATTGAATAAAGTAAAAAGAGTATTCTTTTATAAGAATACTCTTTTTATTTTATATTTTATTAAAACATATCATTCATATTATATAATCCTGAATCTTTGTGAACAGTGAAGAAAGCAGCTTTAATAGCACCATTTGCAAAAACAGATCTAGAAATTACATTATGAGTGATTTCTAAACTTTCATTATTACCAAAGAAAATTACACTGTGTTTTCCAGCTTCAGTGCCACCTCTTATAGAATGAATACCAATTTCTTTTTTACTTCTTTTTTCACGTTTTGCATGTCTATTATATTCATAAACCATTGTATTATTTAATGCATCATTTATACTATCAGCAAGTATAAGTGCAGTTCCACTAGGACTGTCTATTTTTCTATTATGATGAGTTTCTACAATTTCAATATCAGAATCATTAAGCTTTTTTGCGACTTCTGCAACAACTTTAGCCATAAGATTTATTTCATAAGACATATTAGCTGATCTAAAAATTGCAAAATTTTTAGAATATTCTTCAATTTTTTGTAATTGCTCATTTGAAAATCCAGTAGTTGCTATAACAGTTGGAATTTTGTGTTCATTGGCAAATTCCAAAATATTAAATGTAGCTTCTGGTACAGAAAAATCAATTATTATATCAGGTATTAGATTAATACTTTCTATATTTGTAAAAACTGGAAAATTATTATCTCCAGTATCAATTCTATCTACTCCGCACATTACTTCAATATCAGGAGTTAAAGCAACAGCTTTTGCAACTTCTTGTCCCATTTTTCCATTACATCCATTAATTAAAACTCTTATCATAATTATTTTTCCTTTTTTTTTATATTTAGATTTTTCATAAAATCTATAAAACTATCTTTTGAAATTTGTAATAAGTTCATAAGTAGCACAATATTTATCAACTAAAGTAACAATATAACTTTCTATATAAGAAGGTAGCTTTATTGTAAGAGGCCACATGTGTTTTAAAATAATATCTTTTTCAATATTATTTAAATCAAAAATATCTGTTGCATTATTTAAAGCTATACGAGGATGTTTAAAAGCATGAAGCTTTTCTTGATCTTCAACATTTTTATCTCTCCAATCATAATAATAAAAATCATGAAGCATTGCACCTCTTGCAGCAGATGTATAATCTAATTTTAATTTTTTACAAATGCAGTAAGTATAATATGAAACACATAAACAATGATAATATCTAGACTTATTATTATGTTGAATGCGTTCTTTTAAAGCTAGTACATTTGGATTTGTGGCGATATCTTTAATTATTTCTTTAAATTCTAATATTGATGGTTTAGTATTTGTTTTATCATAAACAATCATACTATTTGTCGTTTGTTTTATATTTTCCAAGTCAAAACTCCTTTTTGTTTTATTGTAACATATTACTTTATTAAACCAAATGTTAATAATTCACTTTTTAGTTTATTTTTTCCATCATCACTCATTTCAATAAGTGGTAATCGTGGACTACCAACATGATATCCAAGCATATTTAAAGCAGCTTTTACTGGTATAGGGTTAACCTCACAGAACAATGCTTTAATAAGTGGAATTGCTTTTATTTGAGAGCTAATAGATTTAGATATATCACCATTTTGAAAATCTGAAACAATGTTATGTGTGAATTCTGGTGCAACATTAGAAAGAACTGAAATAACACCAAGTCCACCAACAGCTAAAATAGGAGTTATTTGATCATCATTTCCAGAATAAATATGTAATTCATCTCCACATAAATTAGCTATTTCTGCTATTTGTGATAAATTTCCACTAGCTTCTTTGATAGCAACAATATTTTCTATTTCAGATAGTTTTTTGCAAGTAGAAGGGTTAATATTAACACCAGTTCTACTAGGTACACTATAAAGAATTATAGGTAAACTTGTCTCTTTTGCAATAGCTTTATAATGAGCAACTAATCCATCTTGTGTTGTTTTATTATAATATGGGGTAACAATTAAAGCTGCATCTACACCAATGCTTTCTGCATATTTTGTAAATTCAATTACAGAAGCAGTACAATTACCTCCAGTTCCAGCAATTACAGGAATACGTTTATTAACAGTATCTACTGCAAATTTTATAGTTTGTTTTCTTTCTTCTAATGTCATTGTAGAAGATTCACCTGTTGTTCCACAAACAATTATACTATCTGCTTTATTTTCGATTTGGAATTCTATTAGTTTTCTAAATTCCTCAAAATCAACACCACTTTCATTAAAAGGTGTTACAATAGCTGTTCCACAGCCCTTAAAGATAATTTTTTTCATATATAAATCCTTTCTTAAAATTTAAGAAAACTTAAATTTAGGATTTTTAATTTAGAATAAAAATATAATTATATAAATTTATTTTTATTATTATATGCAAAAAGCAATAAAAAATCAACTTTTTAAGAGATAATTAATAAAAATGTAATGAAGTGTTTTAGTAAAAAATATAAGTTTGACAAGTACTCTGTAATACTTGTATTAAAAATAAAATTATTGTATAATAATTAATGTGATAAATGAAATATGGGGGTGTATTTGGTTTCGACAGTAATCTAGAAGGATAAATAGCGAGTAGTGGAGATGCCTGGCCACTTTAAAAGGCATAAAATAAATATAAACGCTGATAATAGAGAATTAGCATACGCTGCCTAATTTTGGCGGCACGTCTTACTTTTGCAACCTACGGCTTAAGATAAGGCGACGAATTAGTAGGAAACGAAATTAGCATTTTCTCTTTATGCTAATGGGATTATTTAGAGAGATACTTTAAATAAACTTTGTTTATTAGGAATATTTAAAGGAAATTTTATAATAAACTGCACTCGGAGAAGTTTATTTGGAAGGGTTATTGGACAGGAGTTCGACTCTCCTCACCTCCACCAACAAAGACACAAAACAAAGCGTTTTGTGTCTTTATCTATTTTTGCCTATCACTAAAAAATGTTGATTTTTAAGCATTTTTCATTTTACACTATTTTGTGAATTCAGTAGTTATTTTGTGTCATTGTCAACAAAAGTTTTATATAATAATAAAAAATTTAAAAAAGTATAACATTTTTTTGATTTTTTACCATTATATAAGTATAAGATATCTTATTTAAGGAGAAAAAATGAATAGTAGTAAAACAATTATTGATTACCTAGATAAAAATAAGGAATTAGATTTAAATAAAATAATTGCAGATTTTTCACCATATATTAAAACAATAATTAATAATATGGCAAGTAATATTTTAAGTCAAGAAGATAAGGAAGAAATTTTGTTAGATACATTTTTTGTGTTATGGAAAAATCAAGATAAAATTATTATTTTAGATTCATACATAGCAGGTATAACTCGAAACCTAGTTAAAGAAAAATTAAAAAATAGAAAAATAACTTATGATATATCTGATTACGAAAATATAGCAGAATATTCAAAAATAGATTTGTTTTTTGAAGAAAGAGATGAAATATATAAAATAAGAAAAAGTTTCAAAAATCTAAAAGAAATAGATTTAGAGATAATAAAATTATTTTATTATTCATCTCAAAGTACAAAAGATATAGCTATTAGATTAGGTATTTCAGAAACTAATGTAAGACAAAGATTATTTAGAATAAGATATAAAATAAGAAAGAGTTTGAAGTAAAAGGAGGTGGAATAATTTTGGAAAATAATAAATTAAAAGAAGAATTGGAATATATGATAGCTATATCAAAAATGAGAAAAGAGAGTGATGTAACTATGAAAAATATAAAGAAAATTATAATAAAAAGAGGAATTGGAATTGCAGCTTGTTTTGCAATAGTATTTTCAGGAATTGTATATGCGAAAGATATAGAAAATTATTTTAAAAAAATATTTAATAATTCAACAGAAGCTATTGATAAAGCTGTTGAAAATGGATATGTACAACAAGAAAATATGAATTATACGTATGATAAAGATATTGGAATAAAAGTAGATAATTTAATTTTAGATGATTTGAATTTAGATATTTCATTTAGTTTTGAAACTAAAAAAGAAAATATTAAATCAATTCATTTTGATGATTTTATTATTACAAATGATAATAATAAGGTAGTTTTTAGTAGAAAATTTATATCTGCAGATAATCCTGATGAACTTCCTATATATAATCATGTTGATTGGGGAAATGAACAAATAAAGTTAAATAATACAACTTATTCTGATTCTATTTTATTTGGATTAAGACCAGAAAGCGAAGAATTTAAAGAATTATACTTTGATGTAAAAAGTATACAAATAATATATTATGATGATACTAAAGAAATAATAGAAGGTAATTGGAAATTTAATGTAAAAATAAGTGATGAAATGAGAAGAAAAACAGCTAATACATACAGTATTTCTGAAAATAATGAATATATTGAAAATTGTACTGTAACTGTATCAAATACAGGAGCTATTGTTGAATTAAATTCAAAAGTAGAAATTCCAGATATTACTTATGAGAAATATGGTGTAGCAATAATGGATCTTATTCACTTAAAAGACAATGAAAAAATATATGAGCCTTGTGGTGTTGAATATAATGAAAATTATATGAAAATAGTCTTTGAAAATGTAGGAAATTTTATAGTAAATTCAGATAAATTAGAATTACAGTTAGATTGGTTTAATACAATAATTAAATTAAAAAAGAATGTTATTGAATAATAAATAAAAGAGAAGGCTAGCCAAAAAAATAGCTAGCCTTGTTTGTAGGGAATATAAGAATTTTATCAAACTATAATGTAAAATTTACAAACTATAATGTTGGAAAATATAAATTATTGATTAGTTTCTAAAAACGGCATAAACTGTATTAGAAACATGTATAGTTCCAGAACCACTGGCAACAAGATACTCAAAAATGTATCTATGTCCAGCAGTAGCATCTGTATATTCATCAAGTCTGCCCGTGCTGGTCTGCCATTCTTTTACTTCTCCAGTTGTTTGATCATGAAGTCTAACAGCAATAATGGTATTTGAACTGGAATATCTTACCTGAAAAAAAATTTGACTGGCATTGGAAGGAAGTTCAAATGACTGCCCTGCTGCAGGACTTGTTGTTGAAATATTGTATCCTTCAGTAAAAAGTTGCCTTGCCACATCGGTTCTTTCAGCAGCAAAAACTGTAGTAGCACCGATGGTCATAACAGCCATAATGATGGCAAAAAACATAGCTTGAATCCGTTTAAAATTTTTCATAGTGTGAACCCTCCTGATGGTTGTTTGATTTTGTTGGATTGTACTATTTGTTTGACTTATTCCCATATTCTCTACATTTTGCCAATTTGAAATTTAAAAATTATTTGCACTATTTCATATTGGCAGTATTGTTCTATATAAGCCACAATACAGTTTCAGATTATAGTAGCATGTTGTATAAAAGTCAATCAAAAGTCAAAAAAGACTAAAAAGTCAAAAATTAAATTTATAAATATAATAATAAAAATGGAGGTAATGTTGATAGAAACAATAAATAAAAATGTTGAAAAGAAAATTAAAAACAAGATTAGAATAGAATTGAAAAAAATGGAATTTAAAAATTCATATAGTGGAACAAATTATCTTATTGAAACAATATATATATTATATAGTTTTAAAATGTATTATAATTTTAATCTTGAAAAAGATATATACCCAATTATAGTCAAAAAGTATGGAACATCTTCAAATAATATAAAAAATAATATTGAAAATTCAATAGAAAAAATGTTTTATGATTGTGATGAAAAAATTTTAGAAGATTATATAGATGATTATGATTTTTCAAAGCCAAAACCAAAGATGATAATTCGTGCCGTTTTAAAAAGAATAAAAAATTTATAAATATTAGAAAATAGAAGAACAGAAAATTATTTCTGTTCTTTATCAATTTCATTTATACCAATTCCATATAGATTTAAAATTCTTGTAAGTTCATTTTTGCATTAAATTATTTCCTGTATAAAATTTTCGTGCAAGTTATTATGCATTTGTTCTTGATTTAACTTATTTGATATGCTAGAATTATTGTAAATTGAAGAAAAATGTGTCAATATTAAAAATAATATTGACTATTTTAAAGTATATAATTTAGACTAATAATAAAACTTAAGATAAATAAGAGGTTGTGAAATAAAATGAATAAATATGAAGTTCTTGTAAATAAAGAAAATTATGTGGACAAAGAATTTTATAAAAAATTTAAATTAATAGAAGTTAAGAATTTTGAAAATGAAATTATAAAAATTGAAAATAAAACATATAAAGAATTTTTAAAATTAAAAAATAAAGTTTTTAAAAAAGAAAATATAAAAATACATATTTTAAATTCTTTTAGAGATTTTGAAGAACAAGAAAGAATTTGTAAAGAATATGTAGAATTTTATGGAGAAGATTTAGCTTATAAATTAGCAGCTATTCCCGGAACAAGCGAACATCATACAGGTCTTGCAATAGATATTACAGTAGATAAAAATGATGGAAAATTTGCTGAAACAAATGAAGAATTATATGATGAAAACCAAAGATTCTTAATTGTGCATAAATACTTAGCAAAATATGGCTTTATTTTGAGATATCCATCTGATAAAACAGAAATAACAAAATACAATTATGAACCATGGCATATAAGATTTATTGGAAAAAGAATTGCTAATAAATGTTTTAATGAAAAAATTTGTCTTGAAGAATATTATGATAAATATATTATAAAAAAATGAAGCAAAGGTATTATTTATGATTTATTTAAATAACAAGGAAAAACTAGAAAAAATAAAATTAAATAAAGACAATTTTTATGTTATTGCAGATTTTGATAAAACAATAACAAAATCAAGCCCCAATAGTACTTGGGGTGTTGTTGCGAATGCAGGAACATTAGGAGAAGAATATAAAAAGAAAAGAAATGATTTATATAATCATTATAGACCAATTGAAATAGATCCAAATATTTCTGATGAAGAAAAAAGTAAAGAAATGACTACTTGGTGGAAGAAACATATTAATTTATTTTATGAATATGGAATAAAAGAAAGAAATATAAAAGATGCAATAGAAACAGGAATTTTAGAATATAGAAAAGGTGCAAAAGAATTTATACATGCAATGAGAGATTTAAATGTACCAATTATTATAATTTCAGCAGGAATTGGAAATGTTATTGAAGAGTTTTTGAAATGGGAAAATGATTATTTTGATAACATCAAAATAATAAGTAATTTTATAGTTTTTAAAGATGGAATTATAGATCGAATGAAAGGTCAAACAATTCATGCTTTAAATAAAAATATTGTAGAATTAGATGATAAATCTAAAATGCAACTTGAAAAAAGAAAATACATATTATTATTAGGAGATGGTTTAGGAGATTTAAAAATGATTTCAAAAAACGATATTTCTAGAGCTATAACAGTAGGATTTCTTGATGAAAAAATTGAAGAAAATCTAGAACCATTTAATAATTCATTTGATATAGTTATAACAAATGAAGGAAATTATAATCAAGTTAATAACATTTTAAAAATATATTAAGTAGGAGGAAAAAATGGAGGAAAAGTGGTTTAATTTATCTGTAAAAACTGTTTCTGAAAAATTACATACAGATACAGAAAAAGGATTATCATCTTCAGAAGTTTCTAAAAGATATGAAACTTATGGTCGTAACGAATTAAAAGCAAAACCTAAAAAAACATTACTTGCTAAATTTATAGAACAATTTAAAGACTTTATGATAATAGTTTTGATAATTGCTGCTATTGTATCAGGTATTGTTGGTGTTCAACAAGGAGAAGGAATTGCAGATACATTTATAATTTTAATAGTAGTTATTGTAAATGCTATTATTGGTGTTGCACAAGAAAGTAAAGCTGAAAAATCTTTAGAGGCATTACAAAAATTAAGCAGTCATGTTGCAAAAGTAATAAGAGATGGTAAATTAGTAGTTGTTCAATCTGCTGATTTAGTTCCAGGAGATATAGTTGTTCTTGATACAGGAGATTTCATTCCAGCAGATTTAAGAATTATAGAAGCTGTAAACTTAAAATCTCAAGAATCTGCGTTAACAGGAGAATCTGTTCCAGTAGAAAAAACGGAAAGTACTATTGAAGATGAAAATATAGGAATTGGAGATAGAAAAAATTTATTGTTTTCTTCTAGTTTAGTAACTTATGGTAGAGGAAAAGGAATAGTTGTAGAAACAGGAATGAAAACTGAAGTCGGTAAAATAGCAGAAATGATTAATGAAGTAGAAGATGAAGAAACACCACTTCAGGTAAAACTAAATAATTTAGGTAAGACTTTAGGAATAGTTGCATTAGTTATATGTGCAGTAATATTTGTAGTTGGTCTTCTTTATGGAAAATCACCATTAAATATGTTTATGACAGCAGTATCACTTGCTGTTGCAGCAATACCAGAGGGATTAGCTGCTGTATCAACAATAGTTCTTGCAATTGGTGTACAAAGAATGGTAAAAAGAAATGCAATTGTAAAGAAATTACCTGCTGTTGAAACATTAGGAAGTGCATCAGTTATTTGTTCAGATAAAACAGGAACATTAACACAAAATAAAATGACAGTAAAAAAGGTATTCTCTAATGCAGAACTTGTAAATCTAGAAGATATAAAAGAATTTAATGAAGAATTAAAACTATTATTTGAAGCAAATATGCTTTGTAATGATACTAAAGTTGCAGAAGATGGAACACTAACAGGAGATCCAACAGAAACAGCTTTAATAGATATGGGAAACAAATTGAATTTTAAATTAGAAAACTATCCAAGAGTTGCTGAATTACCTTTTGATTCAAGTAGAAAATTAATGACAACAGTACATAAAGTAGGAGAAAAATTCGTTGTTTATACAAAAGGTGGAGTAGATGAATTATTAAGTTGTTGTACTTCATATCAAAAAAATGGCGAAATCATGTCAGACCTAGATAATTATAAACAACGTATTCAAGAATGTAATAAGAAAATGGCAGAAGGAGCTTTAAGAGTATTAGCAGCAGGATATAAAATAGTAAATCATACATTAACAGATGAAGACATTAAAAATTTAGAGACAGAACTTACATTTATTGGTATGACAGGTATGATAGACCCACCTAGAGAAGAGGCTAAAGAAGCTGTTAAAAAATGTGTATCTGCTGGAATTAAAACAGTAATGATTACAGGAGATCATAAAATTACAGCAACTGCAATTGCAAAAGAATTAGGAATTTTAAAAGATGAGAGTGAAGCAATAACAGGAACAGAACTTGAAAATATGTCTGATGAAGAATTAAAACAAAAAGTTAGAAATATATCTGTTTATGCTAGAGTTTCTCCAGAACATAAAGTTCGTATAGTAAGAGCTTGGCAAGCTAATGGAGAAATTGTTGCTATGACAGGTGATGGAGTAAATGATGCTCCTGCACTAAAAAAAGCTGATATTGGTTGTGCAATGGGAGTTGTCGGAACAGATGTTGCTAAAGAAGCAGCAGATGTTATTTTAACAGATGATAATTTTGCAACAGTAGTTTCAGCAGTAGAAGAAGGTAGAAGAATATATAATAATATTTTAAAAGCAATATCATTTTTATTATCAAGTAATGTTGGTGAAATAGTAGTTCTATTTTTAGCAATAATGTTAACACCAGTTTTTGCAAATGCTTTTGGAATAGATCCAAATCATATAGACATATTATTACCAGCACAAATATTGTGGATAAATTTAGTAACTGACTCGCTTCCAGCTTTAGCTTTAGCAGTAGATCCAGCAGAAAAAGGAATAATGAAAAGAAAACCACTCAAAAATAATAAAGGTATATTTACAAAAGGAATGACTTGGAGAATTATTTATCAAGGTGTTATGATAGGATTAATTACTTTAATAGCATTTGTTTTAGGATTGGCAACAGAAGGAGTAACACCAGAAGAAAAAGTTGCAATTGGTGAAACAATGGCATTTACAGTTTTAGCTTTATCAGAACTTGTACATGTATTTAATATTAGAAATAGTAAAGAATCAATATTTAAAACAAATCCATTTAATAATGGAAAATTAATTTTGGCAATATTAGTTTCAGCTACACTTATGATTATGGTATTAGTTGTTCCAGCTTTAAGAAATGTATTTGGAATTGCAGTACTTCCAGTTCATAAATTAGAAGAGACAATTGCATTAGTTATTTCACCACTTGTAATTGTTGAAATATTCAAATTCTTTAAAATTAATAGTACAAAGGATGAATAAATAAAAAATGGACATAATCTTTATTAGATTATGTCTTTTTTTGTAGAAAAAAGTAAAATGTATTACAAAAATGTAACAAAACCCTTGAATTTTTAATAAAATGCTATATAATAACAGTATTAGGAGAAAAAGATATGTTATATGGTATGGATGATGAGGACGAATATAAAGATGAATATATTTATCCTATAAAGCAAGAAAAAAAATTGAATATAAAAAAAGTTGTATTATTTGTAGCAATTATTTTATGTGCCATCTTAATAATATATATTAGTTTTAAAGTATCATATAGTATTTTAAATAAAAATTCGAATACTCAAGAAAATATTGCTTCTCAAAGTCAGAATTCTAATTCTGAACAAAAAATTACAACAAAAAAAGATAAAAAGAAAAAGAATAGTACTAATGTGTATGAAGGAAATCATATACAAATAGCACTTCATGATATTGAAAAAATAAAAACAAAATTTGTACCACAACCTAATGAAAATGCAAAACAACTTATAAAAGATATTTATTATTCTGAAGAGAAACAAGTTTATTTAACTTTTGATGATGGACCATCAAAAGATATAACACCACAAATATTAGATGTTTTAAAAGCAAATGATGTTAAAGCAACATTTTTTGTTTTAGGCGCTAGAGTAGATTTATATCCAGATATCTTAAAAAGAGAATATGAAGAAGGACACTATATAGCAAATCATGGATATTCTCACCAATATTCTAAAGTTTACGAAAGTAAAGATACTACTTTCCAAGAATATGTTGAATGTGAAAATTCTATAAGAAATGCTTTAGGAATTCCAGATTACAATACTTATCTTTTTAGATTTCCAGGAGGTTCAAATGGTGGAAGATATTCTGCTGTTAAATCAGAAGCTAGAGAATTATTTGATAGTTATGGTGTAGCATATACAAATTGGAATTGTCTAACAGGTGATGCCGAAAATAAGAAAACTAAAGAAGCTTGTATTCAAGAAATGCTTAATACAAAAGGAAATCAAAATAGTATTATTCTTCTTATGCATGATGCAAATGATAAACAACAAACTTTAGATGCATTACCAGAAATTATTCAATATTTTAGAAATGAAGGATATACTTTTAAAAACTTTTATGAAATATTTAAATAATAAATAAAAAATATTTTAAATTAGACTTAAGATACTTGACAATATGAGCCTATTTATGCTAATATAAATGTTGTCAGTGCAAAGCAATGACAACATATTTATGCGGTAGTGGCGGAACTGGCAGACGCGCTAGACTTAGGATCTAGTGGGAGACCGTGGGGGTTCAAGTCCTCTCTACCGCACCAGAAAAAGCAGATTTTAAAAATCTGCTTTTTCTTTTGCCTGTAAGGTTTACAAAGTTGCTTTACATAAGACTTCCAGAATTTGAGTATTTTTTATAAAATCTCTAAAACCATATTGAAATACGCATTTGTAACCACTCAACACTTTTCAACATTTTTCATTTTTATAAACTTTACTGGACTTTTACCGGACTAAATGATAAGCTTAAAGTCGCATAATATCAATAATTTTTATTATTAGGTTAAAAACATTACCGGATTTAAGATTAAATAAGTATAAATTTATATATTTAATTGCATAAAAGAGAATCTCTATTCTCTAACACATAAAAACACTTTTTTAAAAAGTATTTCGCATTATTTATTAGGAAGGCATATTTTTATACTTATAATTTTATAATAAAGCAATTTGCAACTGATAAATACATATTACAATTAAAACAAACACAAATATTTACGAAATAAAGTTTATGATTATTAAGATAAAATTTTATATTTGAATTTAATACATTTAAATATATTTTAAATCTTATTTAAAACAATTTCATTTTATGATATAATAATTTTAGATTTTAAAGAAATCAATATATTTTTTATGAGGAGAAAAATTATGATAAAAAAAATTCGTTGTGAAGAAATAAATGAAATTGTCTCTTTAGAGTTCGATTTAAAAAAGCCAAAAGCATCCGGAGATTTTGCTAATAGATTACAAGAATTTCATTGTAATAATGAAGATAATTGTAAAAAATATAAAGAAAAAGATTGCCCTTATATAAGTATTTGGAAAAATAAAGGAGCATAATTATGAAAAAGTTTTTAATAGTAATTAGTGTTATTTTTTTAATTATCGTAGGTGTCATTTTCATTAAATTTGTAATGCCTGAAGTAAAATATTCTCAAGCTATTAAATGGTTAGATAATATTTCAAATGGGGTAAAATTGACAGATATAGAATACTCAAAATATTTAACATATTTTGAAAAAAATTCAAAATATAAAGAAAATGAAAGTAATTTAAAAAAATTAAAATATATAAAAGCCCAAAAGTTATTAGATGAAGAATCCTTAGATGAAGCTATAAAATTGTATCAAGAATTAGATGATTATGAAAATTCAAATAAAAAGATAGAAGAAATTAATGAATTACAAAAAGATAATATTTATAAAAATGCTATTGAATTATATGAAAAAGGTAATTTTGTTGAAAGTAAATCTTTATTTGAAAAAATAGTAAATAATTATAAAGAAAAATCTGTTTATTTAGATAATTTGAACAAGCTAATTCCATTACAAGGAACTTATATATCAGATTCTAACGAAAAAGATATACTTATATTAGATGGTTGGAATTTAAATTTAGTTTTTAGTTCAGTAAATTTTGACTATACATATAAATTGCTGGGAAACAAAATAATATTAGTTAATGATTACGGTGAAACATTGGAAGATAATACTTATAATATTTTAGATAAAGTTTTAGTCCATTCTTTTGTTGGAGTAGATAATAAAAATTATGAAACACGATATATATACGAAAGTTCGAATACAGAAATACCTACTTATAAAACAAAACCAGAGCCAGCTATTGGAATGACTAAAGATGAAGTTGAAGATAGTACATGGGGAAGTCCAAGTAAAATTAATAAAGATACATATTCTTGGGGAATAACTGAACAATGGGTATACAATGATAGAGGATACATTTATTTTGAAAATGGAATTGTTACATCAATTAGTGAAAGATGACATATAAAGTTAATTTTTGTATTATTTTTGAAAGACATAGATAAATAAAATATTAGATACAGCAATTCAAATTTTATCTACTACTCCATTTAGAGCTTAAAAGAGAATCTATTCTCTAACACACAGAGAAACAAAGTTTCTCTGTGTGCATATTTTGAAATAAATTTCAAAATATGAGTCTTATAAAAAAACTGTTCAAAATTAGCTGTTATTACTTTCAACTTTATATTAGTTACAAATAAATATAATAATTAATTATTTATAATTTATAAGGAAAAAATATAAAAGAAACAAATAATTAATAAATTATCTATTGAAATATAAATAAAAATATGTTATTATATTAACAAATAGGCAAGAAACTACAAAAGTTTTCTTGCCATTTTTTATGAAAATAAAAGATGGGAGAAAAATATATAGTTAAATACTTTAAGAAAGGAGAGATAATATGTTGGATATTACTAGTAATAAAAAAATATCTGATCTTGCAAAAAAAATATATGATTTTGCAAATGCATCAAAAGACTGTAATACTGAAGAAAAGTTAAGTGCTTTTATTTTAGCTTCAGCAATGCTAAATCAAAATTTATAAGGAAGAATTATATTAAATGTTTTATACTGGTTGGTAATTAGTAGCACTTTTAGTTAAAAATGCATCATATATAACTGGTGAAGAAAATATTATTGAGTAATTTTATTATATAAAGGAGAAAAGAAAAAATGGAAAAAAAATTAATTAAAGAATTGCGTCCATGCAAATTTTATAAAATACAAGTAGAAGCATCAGGCATAAAAAGATTTATTGAAAGTGGAAATGACAAATATCCTGTATCTTCAAGAACTGAATACACAGAATGTAGTAATAAAAAATGTAAAATATATAAATTTTGTAAAATGAGTAAATTTGAAAATTTAGATTAAAGTCTGAATAGAACATTATATAACGATATAAATTATTATACTGGTTATAATTTTAGTCAAATAAACAATAAAAAAACACATCTGTAACTTTGTCCGTTCGATGTGTTTTTACATATTAACTGGCAAACCACATCTTGTGGTTTCTTCATTTCCTATTTTTATCTTACTATGAATTTTTAATAAAGTCAATAGATTATAATTACTTTTGCTTTTAATAATGAAAAACATTACTTTAGAAAATTTATTATGATGTACTCATTTTATAAATAAATCTATAACACATTTATATTTTTTGTGATATACTTAAATATAACTAATTTAAAGAAGAAATATTTTAAAATATAAATTAATTTTTGAAAAGGACATTAAGTTATGAAATATGTAATAAGAGAAATTAGAAAAGAAGATAATAAAAAAATTGAGAATTTAATAAGAACTTGCTTAATAGAATTTGGTGCAAACCATGAAGGAACAG
>CANRPX010000023.1 GCA_947632605.1 uncultured Clostridia bacterium
TCAGGACTTGTTGCACAAGCAAGTGGAAATTCTAATATAATAAACAATATTGTTAATTTAAAAGTAAGTCCATATTTCGGTACAGAAAGCGGCTATATGTCAAATGCTGCTGTTTTAGCAAAAGGTACAGCAGTACTTAAAAACAATGTAAGTTTAATTAATACTAATAATAAAATATATACAATTTACAATGAAAATAATAAAATGGTAACTCTTGCTGATGGATCAAAAGATAATTATCAATTAAAAGAAACAAATTGTATGAAAAATACATTGTCAGATGCAATAAAAGATGTAGAAGGAAAAGATATAAATAGTAGTTTCTTTAAAAAATTAGGATTTAGCGATCAAGCCTGGGTAATAGATGATAATACATCAATTAGTAATTTGCCAGTACTTAAATCTGTATCAGCATCATTTAGTGATGATGGAGAACAACCAGAAAATACAGAAGTATATATTCCAGATTATAATAGAGTACACAAATTATCAGATTACAATTCAAATAAAGAAATTGTATATCACAATATGTACAAAATAATGCCATTTTATGATGCAAAAGAAATAATAAGAGATGGAAATAAGATTCCAGCTGACAATGAATTAAGTACAAAAATAGTTAAATATGTTATTCCTTATGATAAATCAGGAAATATGATTTCAGCTCTTACAACAGAAAATTATAATAGTTTAGATAAAATAAGAATTGTATTTACAGATAAAACTTCAAAAACATATCATATAGATTTTGATGATTATTATGGAAATGTAGCATCATATATGATAAGTGATTTAAATGTAGGATATAACTACAATAAATATGTTATAAATTCTAATTTAGATATTGTAAATTATCTTGTTTCTGAAGCTTCTTCTTACACATACAATGACGATTTAGAACCAATTGTTTCTGGAGAAGATAGTAGATTATACAAAGAACATTTTGAAAATTATACTAAAAACCATATTAAAGATTTTGTAATAAATGCTTTAGTTAATATGGATTATGGTATTAATTTTGAAAGTGAAGTATTAGATAATTTAATTAAGCAAGATTTAGTAAATAGTGGAAAATTAAAGAAATTATTATTTGCATATAATTACTTTACATATTGGTATAATTTAGATATGGATGGTATTAATGTAGCAGACTCAATAATGTTCCATGCAAATGAAATGTTTGATAATAGAATGACAATGCAAAATATAACAAATGAACTTATTAATGGAACAAATTCTGCAACAAATGGAACAGCAGGTTTCTATAATAATAATCTTGCAAAATATACTAAAATAACTAATTTAGGATTATTCTTAGATTACTATGTAAAGACATTAACACATTATACAGATGGAAATACTTGGTTTATTGAACATTGGAAAGGTGGAAAATATTATACAGTAAGTATTAATAAAGAAGGTGTTGATTACACATTATGGGATCATCTAAAGAAAGATGGTAAAGTACAAAATGACTTTTTACCTTTGTGTACAGTTCCAGAAAATAGTACTTATGCAATTGCTTCACCAACACAGGCATACTTTGGATCTTTACGTGTATATATGACAGATCCTAACGATCCAGCTCAAAATGAAGCTTTTGAAAAGAAAGTAGATGTTTGGTTAAAGGAAGTTAAAGCATTTTATGAATTTGGATATACATATTGGGGCAAAGATACTTTAAATAAATATTGTGATGTAAACTACGATATGAGAACAACTTATACAGGTCAAGGAAATGCAACAGTATATAATAATCCATTAACAACACAAGAGCCATATCACAAATACTTTATTGAAGCTATAAATAGATGGGCAGGTACTTCTGGTGGTGCTTATGCAAACGGAAACGAAGTATTCTGGGTTGTTATAAAAATGCTAGATAACTTTAGAGTTGGAACACATGAAACACTTCATAATCAAGATAGCAAAATTTTCTTAAATGGATATGGACGTAGAGGTGGAGCAGAAGATTATGCTGCAGGATTCTTACAACAATATTATAGAGATGGTTGGGTAAGTCCAAATATATTTGATGATGAACTTATGAAAGAAAATACAACCCAAAACTTCTATCGTTCAACAGTTGAAAATGATGATAAATTAAAAGTATTCTATAAAAATTATTTTAATACAAATGATTTCTTAGACTGGATAGAAGCAAAAGCATTCTTTGAGTTATCTGCAGATGAGCAAGCAAAACTTGCAGTACAAGTATCTTATCCGCAAGTTGATGAAGCACATCAAAATGAAGGTGATGATGTAGTTGCATATACACCACTTACAACAGATAGAGTTCAAGGAATGAACTTAAAAAATATGGAAGCACTTTGGGATAATCGTATAATGTTAAGGCCAGGTGTTAAAGAATATGAGCAACGTTCACCAGGAGCTGATACAGATTCAATATTTAATATTCACTGGTATCAACCACATGCAGATAATGACCGTCCAGATGGAGCAAACTTTAAATATCTTGCTTGGCAAATGGCTGGGGAACGTGGATATTATGATGGACTTTGTGCTTATTATAGTCAAAAGTATGTTGGTATTAAAAATGGTAAAGGTGGAAATACAACAGACTTAACTGCTTTACGTTATATAATGAATGATGATAAGATTACATTTAGAGAATATAAATTAAATAGATATAAAACTTTAGGCGAACATTATAATGATAAAAACACATATATTGATGCAAAAGAAATTTACGATAAATATCTTGAAGCATTAAAGAAAGATGCTTCATCTGGAAATAGAAATCTTTCAAATAGTACAGCTGTTAAGAAACATTACTTTAGACAAATACAAACAGCTACAAATGATTTTACAATAAATCCATTTGATAAAAATCCTAACGCAAAGACTACTACTATTGAACTTGATGATGAAAATACATTATTTGATATAAATGTATTAAATATAACTAATACTGTAAATAATTTTGTAGATAATGTTGTAGATGACAATGCTTTAGATCAAATTAATAGTAATGTAAATCTTATTGAAAATTCTATAAATTATAATAACAATGAAGTAGATGTAACAAATGTTACTAATACAACAAATACTTTAGAAAACACAAATACTGTAAATAACAAATATACAAATACAATAAAAAATTCGAATACAACCAATGCAGTAGTTAATAAAGTTAAATAAATTTTATTTAAAACTTTTAATATAAAAATTTAATTAAGTTGAAAGGAATTTATTTGTGCTAGAATTAGAAGAAAATAAAAAAATATTAGAAGAACAAAAGGAAAAATTAATTCAAATTAAAGATTCGATGAAAATCGAATCTTTAATGGTTGAATTAAAAAAGCTTCAAGAAGATTCTTTAAATAAAAATGTATGGGAAGATTCTAAAAAATCTAATGAAATTTTTTCAAAAATAAAAACATTAGAAAAGAAAATTAATTTATATGAAGAATTAAATTCTGAAACATTAAATCTACTTGAGATGAATCAATTACTAGAACAAGAATGTGATTCAGAATTATTGAATGAATTATTATTAGATACAACTTCTTTAAAAAATAAAATAAATAATTTAGAAATACAAACATTATTTTCTGGAAAATATGATAATAATAATGCAATTATTACTATGCATCCTGGTGCAGGAGGAACAGAATCACAAGATTGGGTTCAAATGCTTTACAGAATGTATACTAAATGGGCCATGTCAAATAATTTTTCAGTAAAAGAGTTAGATTATTTAGATGGAGATGAAGCAGGAATTAAAAGTGTTACTTTTTTAGTTTCTGGTGAAAATGCTTATGGATTTTTAAAAGGGGAGATGGGAGTGCATAGATTAGTTAGAATATCTCCTTTTGATAGTGGAGGAAGAAGACACACATCTTTTGCATCTGTTGAAGTATTACCAGAAATATCTGATGATATAGAAGTAGAAATAAATCCAGATGACTTAAGAGTTGACACTTTTAGAGCTTCTGGTGCTGGTGGACAACATATAAATAAAACAGATTCTGCTGTTAGAATAACACATATACCAACAAATATTGTTGTATCTTGTCAATCTGAACGTTCACAAACTATGAATAAAGAAACAGCAATGAGAATGCTTAAATCAAAATTGTTAGATTTAAAAGAAAAAGAAAATAAAGAAACTATTTCAGAATTAAAAGGTGTTCAAAAAGATATAGCTTGGGGAAGTCAAATTAGATCTTATGTATTTTGTCCATATACTTTAGTAAAAGATCATAGAACTAATTATGAAACAGGAAACGTTGAAGCGGTTATGAATGGCGATTTAAACGACTTTATGAAAGAATATTTAAAAATGATAATAAAAAACTAATTTTAACAAGATTTTATATTGCCAAAAAAAATTTTTTATAATATAATTATACAAACTGAATTTAAACATAAAATGTACGGAGGAAAAATGGAAGAGATAGATTTAAAAGAGCTTATATCAATTTTTTTAAGAAGAAAATTTTTGATTGCTGTCGTTGTAATAATTTCTGCAATTATAGGAGCAGTATATACATTAAATTTTATTGTTCCAGTGTATCAATCAAAAACTAGCTTAATATTAGTCCAAGTAAATGATTTAACTTTTGATGATGATTCAAAATCAATTACAAGTAGTGACTTGTCATTAAACTCAAACTTAGTATATGACTATGTAGAGGTTGCAAAAAGCAAATTAGTATGTGGACAAGTTATGGAAAATTTACAATTAGATATGGATTACGAAACTTTTATGGAAGGTATTTCAATTACAACACTTGAAGATACAAAAGTTATAAATATTGTTGTATCTAATGAAGATCCAGAACTTGCATGTACAATTGCAAGAGAAATGGAAAGAGTTTTTATTGAAAAAACTGAAAGTATATATAAAATCAGCAATGTTCATGTTTTAGATACTGCTGAAGTTGCAGAAAAACCATCAAATATACATTTAGCTAAAAATATATTAGTATCATCATTTGTCGGTTTGATTGCTGTATTTGCATATATTCTATTAGTAAATATGTTAGACACAACAGTAAAAAAAGATACAGATATCGAGAGAATTATAAAAGTACCTGTTTTAACTTCTATTGTATACACTGATGAAAATACAAAGAAAAAAACAAAATCTAAATTAAAATCCTCTTATGAATCTAAATCTACTTATAGAAACGGAGGAAAAATATAAATTATGAAAAAAGAAGTTGTAGTACAAGAAAATCCAAAATCTCCTGAAGCTGAGATGTTTAAAAACTTAAGAACTAATATTCAATTTATGAATGCAGATTCAGAAAAAAAAGTTATGATAGTAACTAGCACTGTTCCTGGTGAAGGAAAAAGTTATGTTTCAGCAAACTTAGCTGCTGCTTTTGCTCAAATAGATAAAAAAGTTTTAATAATAGATGCAGATATGAGAAAAGGACGTCAATATGCAATATTTAATTTACGTCCAAGACCAGGAATATCAAATTACTTATCAGGTGTTGTTGATCAAATTTTTAAAGATAAAAAAGATGATATAAAAAATTACATACAAGAAACAGAAGTTAAAAATCTTTATTTAATTACAGCAGGAAGTGTACCACCAAACCCATCTGAATTACTAGTTTCAAATAAAATGAAAAAAATTATAGACGAATTAAGTCAAATTTTTGATGTAATTATTTTTGATGTGCCACCTTGCTTAGTTGTTACAGATGCTTTAATTCTTGCAAGATTGGTAGACTTTTCTATTATTGTTGCAGCTCAAAATTATACTAAAATGGATGAACTTAATAAAGCAAAAATAGCAATCGAAAGTGTAGGCGGAAAGGTAGCAGGTGTAGTATTAAATAAAGTACAAATGCAATCAAAAACTTATACAAATTCATATTACTATGGAGAAAAATTAACTAACTTTAAACCAAAACAAAGAAAATAAAATTTAAGGAACAAAAGTAAAATGATTGATTTTCATTCTCATATATTACCTAAAGTAGATGATGGCTCAAAATCTTATGAAGAAACAAAACAATTATTAGTAGAAGCAAAAGAAGTGGGATTTGATAAAATTATTTCAACTTCTCATTATGCTCAAGATTGTTTCGAAGTACCTGAATATAAAAGAAAAGATATTATTGATCAATTAAATCTAGAAGAAGATGTACCAGAAATAATTTTAGGAAGTGAAATTTTTCTAACTTTTAATGTTTTGGAATTACTTCAAGAATATAAAGCATCACCTATAAATAAAACAAATTATATATTATTTGAATTGCCACTTAGAGAACATTTTGTTAATCTTAGAGATGTGCTAAATCGTTTAAAAGAAGAAGATTATAGATTAATTTTAGCTCATCCCGAAAGATATGCTGTTGTTCAAAAGAATTTTAAAATGTTGTATGAATTAAAAGAAATGGGAGTGCTTTTTCAATCTAATTATGCTAGTATATTAGGTATTTATGGATTAAATGCTAAACTTACAGTAAAGAAAATGTTAAAAAATAATTTAGTTGATTTTTTAGGATCTGATGTACATAGAGCAGGTTCAATATATCCTAAAATTCCACTTGCAATAGAAAAAATATCAAAAATCGTATCAGAAGATTATTTAGACGATTTAACAACAAATAATGCTTTAAAAATACTAAATAACGAATATATAAATTAATTTAGGAGGTGAATGATATGGCAGCTACAGAATGTCAATATTGTTATTATTGGAAAGGGGATTACAAAACTACTAAAGCCGACTGTGACAAAACAGGTAGATATAAAAGATACAATGATGATTGTGATTGCGGAAAATTTGCAAAAAAATAATAATTTTTTTAAATTTAATTTCATATTTTTGTAATAGCCATTCACTAAATTATTTTATTAAAAATATAATATAGTAAATGGCTATTACAATAATATAAGACTATACATAGTATTTTTTAAACTTAAAATTTACTATTATTTATTTACAAGATGAGGTTACAAAAATGGGAATTATTGTACAAAAATTTGGCGGTAGTTCTGTTGCCAATGTAGAAAGGTTAGAATTAGTTACAGAACATATTTTAAAAGAAGTAGAAAAGGGAAATAAAGTTGTAGTAGTTGTTTCAGCACAAGGAAAAACAACTGATAGACTTATTGCTGAAGAAGCAGAAATAACAAAAAATCCAAATAGGAGAGAACATGATGTATTAGTTTCTGTTGGAGAACAGATAACAATAGCAAAATTAGCTATGTTATTAACAGAAAAAAAACATAAAGCAATTTCTTTGACAGGATGGCAAATTCCTATTATTACTAATAGTGAATTTTCTAATAGTAGAATTAGATATATACACAATAAAACAATTGAAGAATATCTTGATGCTGGAAACATTGTTATTGTTGCAGGATTTCAAGGTGTTGATGAAATTGGTAATATTACTACTTTTGGTAGAGGTGGCTCAGATACAACAGCAGTTGCATTAGCTGCAAGTTTAAACGCTGAAAGATGTGATATTTTTACAGATGTTGATGGAGTATATACATCAGATCCAAGAATTGTTCCAACAGTAGAAAAATTAAAAAGTGTTTCTTATGATGAAATGTTAGAAATGTCTAGTATGGGAGCAAAAGTTCTTCATAATAGATGTGTAGAAATAGGAAAAAAATATAATGTTCCAATCTATGTAAAATCAACTTTTGAAAGAGATAGTATAGGAACATTAGTAGATGATAAAAATCTAGAAGATCTTGTGATAAATGGTGTTACTAAGGATGATTACATTTCTAGAATAACTATTGCAGGATTAGATAATAAAATAGGTAAAACTTGTGAATTATTCCAAATATTATCTAAAAATTTAATAAATGTAGATGTTATTGCACAATCTTTTGGTGAACATATTAATAGAGATATTGCTTTTACAGTAAAAATGAATGATTTACAAAAAACATTAGAAGTATTAGAAGAAAATAAGGATTTATTAGGAGCAAGAGAAATCTTGCATAGTGAAAATTTAGCAAAAGTTTCAATAATAGGTGTTGGTATTGCTAATAAACCTGGTGTAGCAGCTAGTATGTTTGAAGCATTATATGAAAACAATATAAATATGCACATGATTAGTACTTCAGAAATCAAGATTTCTGTTCTAGTAAACTCAAAAGATGCCGATTTAGCAGTAAAAGCAATTCATAAAAAATTTTTTGGAAAATAAATTAAAATATTAAAATAAGAAATCATAACTATTTTTATAGTTATGATTTTTTTAATTTAAATTAAAAAAATTTTTTCCTAGAATTTTACAAATAAAAATTAGTTCTAAAACCTTTCTTTAGTGAATACATAATATTATATACTTTTTAAGGAGGTATCAAATGGAAGAATATAAAAATACTAATACTTTTCAAAATATAATGTTAGAAAATAGGGAAAAGCTAAGTGTTACAGGAGTAATTGATGTTTTTAGTTTTGATGATCAAATTATCATTATAGAAACAGAGTTAGGCTTGCTAACAATAAAAGGTGAGAATTTGAAAATAAATAAATTAAGTATTGATACATCCGATTTTATTGTAGATGGACACATTTCAAGTTTAGTTTATTCAAATTCTGGTTCTGATGGTTTTTCTAAAAAAGGAAATAAAAATTTATTGAGTAAAATTTTTAAATAAAAGGATGTGAACAGATGTATAATTTTTCTCAAGGACAAATTTTTATTTTTTTCTTTATCATCGGAATCATAATTGGAATGATTTTTGATATATTTAAAACTTTAAGAAAATCATTTAAAACATCAGATAAATTAACATTTTTTGAAGATTTGATTTTTATTATTATTTCTGCCTATTTAATAATTTTAGGAATAATTAAGTTAAATGGAGGAGAGGTAAGATTTTATCTTTTTTTAGGAATTTTTTTCGGTATAATCATTTATCTTTTGACAATAAGCAATATATATGGTATAATTCTTTATACAGTTGTAGAAATATGTAAAAAAATGTTAAAAGTTCCAACTAGCTGTTTTATTTTTTTATTTAATACCTTAAAAACAGCTAAAAAGAAGGATTTTTAGTATTTTTGTAGAATTATATATTATAAAACGTTTTATTGGAGATACATAAGATGAATATTTTAAAGATAAATAAAATTCTTAATTTAATACTTGTTCTATCTGTAATATATTTCATATTTACATTTGTTAATCAACAAGTAAAATTAAATTCATATAATCAAGATATCTCATATTATTCTGCTCAAATAGAAGAATTAGAAGAAGAAAAAGAAGAACTTTTAGCTACTCAAAGTAATGTTAATTCAAAAGAGTATATAGAAAAAGTAGCTAGGGAAAAATTAGATATGTATTTACCTAATGAAACCGTTTATATCGATATTAATAAATAATTTTTCAAATCTTTATTATTTTTTGAGTAGTTTAATTTTTAAAATTAAATTACTTTTTATTTTTTCTTAAAATAAAATCCAAAATTAAAATTTTATATTTATATATGTTGAAAGGGGCTAATTTTATGGAATTAGATGGTTTATCTATTATTGACTTAAGAAATTTGGCAAAAGATAAAGGAATTCTTAATGTTTCAAAATTAAAAAAATCTGAACTTATTGAAAAAATATTAGAAAATTATAATAAAAGTAAAGAAAGTGATGATTCTCAAAATGAAATACAAGAAAGAGCTATGGAAAATGACATAGAATATAAATTAACGAGTGAAGATGATGAATATGTAGAAGGAATATTAGAGCTTTTACCAGATGGATATGGATTTTTACGAGGTGAAAATTACTTATCTACAAACAAAGATGTTTATGTTTCACCTGTTCAAATAAGAAGATTTAAATTAGACACTGGAGATATGATAAAGGGAATAAAAAGAATTCCAAAAGAAGGAGAAAAATTTCCTGCTTTAATTTATGTTGGAGAAGTCAATGGAGAACATCCTGAAAATGCAATGAAAAGAAAAAATTTTGATGATTTAACTCCAATATATCCAATTGAAAAATTAAAGTTAGAAACAGTTTCAAATGACTATACAATGAGATTAATGGATTTGATGTCTCCAATTGGAAAAGGTCAAAGAGGAATGATTGTTGCACCTCCAAAAGCAGGAAAAACTACTATTTTGAAAAAAATTGCAAATAGTATAACTGCTAATAATCCAGAAGTATATTTAATTGTATTATTAATAGATGAAAGACCAGAAGAAGTTACAGAAATGAAACGTTCAATAAAAGGAGATGTTATATATTCTACTTTTGATGAGCAACCAGAACATCATGTTAAAGTTGCCGAAATGGTTATAGAAAGAGCAAAAAGACTGGCTTCTCAGAAAAAAGATGTAGTTGTATTATTAGATAGTATAACTCGTTTAGCAAGAGCTTATAATTTAGTTATACCATCTTCCGGAAGAACATTATCAGGTGGTTTTGATCCTGCAGCACTTCATAAACCAAAAAGATTTTTTGGAGCTGCTAGAAATACTGAAGATGCAGGAAGTCTAACTGTTCTTGGAACAGCACTTGTAGAAACAGGAAGTAGAATGGATGAGGTTATCTTTGAAGAATTTAAAGGAACAGGTAATATGGAAGTATTTTTAGATAGAAGTCTGTCAGAAAAAAGAGTATTTCCTGCTATTGATGTAAATAAATCAGGAACAAGAAGAGATGAACTTTTACTATCACAAAAAGAATATGATACAGTAAATTTACTTAGAAAAAAATGTTCAAATCTTACAACAGCTGATTTTACAGAAAAATTAATAAATCTAATGATGCAAACTAAAAATAATAAAGAATTTATAGAACTTATAGAGAAAAATCTTAAATAATTAGGAGCAAAAAAATACAATGTTAGGAAAACTTTTTGAATGTGAAGCAGATAAAAATAAACAATATTATAAAATAATACAAACAGCAATGGAATATAGAGATGGAAAGAAATTTCCAATAGATCAAGTTGTGATTGCAAATAAAAAAATTAATTTAAACGCAATAGAAAGTAAAAAAATAGGAGGTTTTTGCGTATCAACATATAATTTTGCATTTAGATGGCTTATTAGAGGAGATACATTATGCCAAGTTAAAATTCCAGCAGATAGTAAATTTTATAAAACTGTAAGTGATAATGATGTTTATGTTTGTGAAAAAATGATTTTAACTAATCCTAAGAAAATAGATGATAATTTTGCAATGGAATTATATAAAATATCTACATTAAATGAAATTTCATATTTTAGAGCAATGACAGCATCTGCAATATGTGGCTATATGAATACAGCTTTAAAAGTTTTTGAAGACAAAGTAAATGCAAAAAATATTGACATTGCTATATCAGAATTTGAAGGCTTTTGCAAAAGAAGAGAGGAAGAAAGCTATGGTAAAAATACATTAGAAATGAAAAATGTAAAGATTTTATATAATAAATTAAGAGAATTAAAAAAATGAGGAAGAGGAGTTAAAATAATTTTTTAATTTATATAAATAAAAAATAAAATTCTGAAAAAGAATTTTATTTTTTTATTTTTAAATGAAATTATAAATCTAAAACAAAATATAATTTAAAATAAAAACAAAAAACAATATTAATAAATAATAAATTAGAAATTAATAACACTATAATTTTAATAGTTACATCATATAGAAGGTAGGTTACCAGGACTATATTTTTGTATATACAACTTTGCACAAAATCAAAGTTTTGTGCAAATAGGAGTAGAACTTTATATATACTTCTTCTAAAACCTCTACTCCTTGATATGTCTTTGTTACAGTCAATATTTAGATCTTATTTTAGATAATAAACTATATTGCTTTTATTTTAAATCGCCTTATTTTCCATTCTCGTGAGTCATTCTTTATTATGTATTTACTTTTTTATATAAATATCATATATATTTTTTAGTTATTAATTTTTATATTATATTATTTTCATTTTTTATCCAAAATCTTCAAAATCGCTATTTTCTAAATATAGCCTTATTTTTTAGACAACAAACTATATTACTTTAAAATAAAAATGGCTTAAAATCGATTCTCGTGCGTCGATTTTTGGGCCATTTTTCAGTATTTTTAAAAAAACACTGATTTTACAATATTTCAGTAAATTTATATTATATAGATAATAATTATTAAATATTTAAATTAATTTCATATAATAAATTTTATTAGTTAAATATAAAAATGTCTTAAAATTGATTTTAGAGCTTTGTAAATTGAAATTATTTTATAATATGATAAATAAAAATTATTTAAAAAGTTTTATGAAAAAATTCAAAAATTACATTTTAATTTATAAAATTTTAATTGCAACAGATGTTCGGTTTTATAAAATTATACAAACAAATTTAAAATCAAAAATTTTTAAATTTTATAAATTAAATTTTATTTTAAATATTTTTATTTTATTTTTTATAAAATTTCCAAATTCTAATCTGAAAAAAATTTTTAAAGTTATTTTTTAATAATTTTAAATTTTTATTTTACAAATTAAAAACCTCTCTCTCCTACTTTGTACTATTTATAAAAAACAAAAAATATACATATTTTTAAAACATGTATATTTTTTTAAAACTATTAAATTTAACTTATTCTAATTACCTTTTTTAGTTAAAAAATATATCTATTAAATATACTATTATATAATAATATATATACGTTAATCCTATACCACCACAAAGGCCTGTTACTAGCCTTCTATAGTTTTTTGAAGGTAATAAATTTATAAATTGTATAAACCAGTCAAAACCCATTATTAATAATAAAATAATTGCTACTAATAAGTTACATTTCACTTTTAAAATCAATAATATTATTGCTATTATTTCACCTAATATAACTCCTGTACATCTAGCACATACTGGAAATTGATACTTCTTATAAAAGAAACTTCTTTCAGGCATTTGATGACAGCCAAGTCTAGCTCCATATTCCATTAAACTTATCCATATTTTATCTTTTTTATTCATTATGCTTTCCACTTATTCCCACAGTTGTTACAAATCCAATATTGATTATTATGTGTTTTTTTACCTTCTCCACAAGCACCGCAAAGTATTCCTATAGGTCCCATTAATATTGCACCACAACAACCTTTTCCTGCTGAAAAGTCTTTTCCAGTAGTAGTAACTTCGTTAATAATTTGACTATTATTTTCTCCACATTTTGGACAAATCATTTCTCTTTTTCCTCTTTTATTTTTTGAAGATATAATAGCATATAGATAAATTTTTGTCAATTTTATTTATATGTTCATTTATTTTATTTAATCATTTAAAAAATTCATTACTAAATCTATAAGAATTTCTTTTTCTTTAGGATTTGATTCTGCTATTAGTAAAGTTAATGCTGTTAAAGTGTTATTATCTATTGTTTGTATTCCATTTTTATATAAAATACCATAAAAGTTTAAAAAATATATAAATAGGGTAGCTGCTATTCTTTTATTTCCATCAGTAAATACATGATTTTTTACAATTAAATATAAAAAATTAGCTCCTTTTTCTTCTATACTTTTATAAATATCTTGTCCAGCAAAACTTTGATAAATATTACCTATAATTGATTCTAATCCTCTATCTCTTTCTAATGCAAATAATGAACTTTCTTCATTAAATTTTAATTTATTTATTATATCTATGCAATTGTTATATTCAATTTTTCTTTCATCTATATTTCCATCAATCTTCTTTAAAGTTTTATGATCATAATCATCTAATAAATCTAATGCTTTTGAATAATCTCCAATTACTTTCAAAATTTCTTTTGCATCATTTACTTCTAATCTTTCATCAATTCTATTAGCAATATCTATAAGTTTTATTGTTTTTTCTAGATATTCTAATCTTTTTTGATTTACAGCATAGCCTTTTAACATATAATCTTTTAAAACCTTAGTAGCCCATTTTCTAAATAAAATACCGTTATTAGATTTTACACGATATCCAACAGAGATAATCATATCTAAATTATAAAAATCTACTAGATGAGTTTGAGTTTTTCCTCCAATTGCACCATGTTCAGTGGTATTCTCAAATTTTGCGACAACCACTTCATCTTTTAATTCTTCATTAAGAGCATTATTAATATGTTTTCTAATTGTTTTATAATCTCTTTCAAATAATTCTGCCATTTGTTCAGTACTTAGCCATACTGTTTCATCCTTCACATTTACTTCTAGTTTAACATCTTGATTTTCGAAAATTTTAATTTCATTTTTCTTTTCTTCCATAATAACACATCCTTTTATAAAAATTTAGTTCTTATATCAAATTAAAGAACTATTGTTTGCATGTTATTATGTCCGAAAAAGTTTGTCAATATTGTATTTTTATAATTTATATATTAAATTATAATTTATCATATTCTTCATCTGTAACAGGTTCACACCATTCATTAGAAGTATTTTCTCCTGGTACTTCAACTGCTATATGACTAAACCATGAATCTTTTTTTGCTCCATGCCAATGCTTTACATTTGGTGAAATTGTAATAACCATTCCTGGTTTAAGACTTATTGCTTCTTTTCCTTCTTCTTGATACCATCCTTCTCCGCAAGTACAAATCAATATTTGTCCTCCACCAGATAGGCTATGATGTATGTGCCAATTATTTCTACATCTAGGCTCAAATGTTACATTTGCTAAAAATACTGGACATTTACCAGGTTCAGTTAATGGATTTAAAAAGGATTCTCCTATAAAATACTCAGCATAATTTACATTTGAATTTCCTTTTCCAAATACATTTGCTTTATCAAATTCTTCTTTATTCATATTTTTTCTCCTTTCTTTAAAAACCTTTAATAATATTAATTGTATTCATTGCATTCGGAAAACCTATATAAGGTACACATTGCAACATTGTAGCTAATAATTTTTCTTTTGAATTTCCTACTTTTATATTTCCAATAACATGTGCCTTTATTTGAGTATCTGATCTTATTGTTGTTAAGATAACTAATACAAGTAATTCTCTTGTTTTTATATCTAATCCTTTTCTTGTATAAAAATCTCCAAAGCCAAATTCGGTTAAATATTTTGGTATTTCTGGTACATCTGGATATTTTTCTTTTATTTCATCTCCATATATTGGATTTTGAATTTTAAATCCCTCTTCAAACCTTGTTTCATCTGTTACAGTTCCCATATTTTCTAGTGGTAATTTAATATCTCTTGATTTGAAAACTTCATTCATAGTACTTACTGCATTTAATGTTCTTGGAAATCCTATAAAAGGTGCTAACTGGTAAATAACTTCTCTTATTTCTATTGGTGTAGCTTCAGTATTTAATGCTGCATTTATATGTGCTGATAGTTGTGGTAATGTCTGTAATACAGCTAAAATTGTTACTGTAATTAATTCTCTTTCTTTCATATCCAGCTCATTACTACTGTGAAATACATCTCCAAATATAAATCTTCTTAAAATTTCCATAAGTTCGTGATCTATTTCTTTATTTGCATCTGGCAAATCTCCAAATAATTTGTTAAAAACTTCTTTACTTTCTTCAAAACGATTCATTTTTATTTCTCCTATTTTTTTATTATTTTAAATATTAGTTTAAAAATTCCTAAAACAACTGCTAAACATATATACATCGAAACAAATCCAGTAATACCAAAAAGCACATCTGCAAATTCCATATTTCCAGTATTAGTAATTTTTTGACCAATTTCAATTGCAAATGTTATAACAACAATTAAAGTAAAAACATAAATTCCTGTTAAAGTTAAAATATGATCTTTTTTAGCTAAATATTTAAAAAGAGGATATATTACAAAAATTAATAATATTCCAAGAAGTCCAATTACTATAAAATGTAATTCTTTATCTGTAAATTGATATTCATAAGAATCATTTATTTTCATAATAAA
>CANRPX010000024.1 GCA_947632605.1 uncultured Clostridia bacterium
TTTAAAAACATAGAAGGATCTTTTTGAAGAAGTTTTTCATAATCTTCAGATGTTTTTAAAGGAAAAATTCCCATATCATTTTGATATTTATCTATTGTAGAAAATGATACAAAAAGTATTCTTGCAATAACTGCCAAAACAAATATTATTATTAAAATTTTTTCGTAAATTTCTTCTTTCTTTAAATTTTCCATCAAAATATTTACCAAATTCCTTTAAAAATTTTGCTATACATTTTGTTTTATTAACTTTCATGAACTACTATAACAGTAAATTTTTACTGTTCCACCAATTTTCCATGAACAACAATTCTATTTTTATTTGTATTATCACATGTACATAATGTAATTATTTTATCATCTTTATTAATCTCTACATTAAATTCTCGTATACTTTGTTCTTTCAAGATTTGAACATAAGTTAGAAACTCTGCATCATTAGCAAATTCATGAGCACGAAGTGAAAGCTCATCTGCATTTTTCATATATACTGAAAATATTTGTGCTTTATATGAAGCTTTTTCAGTTGCAAAATAAAAATAAGAATTCTCATTTTCAAAATTCCAGTTTTCATCCAACAAATATAATAAATTTCCAAACATAGTTCCGTTTCTTCTATTATGTCCATAAATTATTGTATTTCTTGTTAAATCTGGAAAAGTATTTCTAAAATCTGCAAAAATCCAACCAGCACCATTTGCTTCTTTATCAAAATTTTTCTTTAAATAAAAATTATTATCTTCAGCTTTTACAACAGGAAAATCAATATTGGTATTATTTACTCTTATCCAAGCAACAGTATCTGAATTTCTATTTTTTAATTTTTCAAAATTAACTTCTAATTTTGATTCTAAGATTTCATTAGATTCTTCATTTCTTTCTTGATTTTCATTTTCAGTATTGCTTACATCATTTAAATTTACAAAATTTCCCAACTCGTTTACAATATTTTGATTTTCTATATTATTTCTATGCCATTTGTATAACACAATCAAACAAAGAATAATAACTATTGCAGATATTATTCTAAAAATTATAATTATTTTCTTTCCAATTGAGTTATTTTTGCTCATTTCATCACCATATTCATTATAATTTTACTAATTTAAAAAATCAATATTAATTAGAGTTTTTATATTATATAAACTAATAATATATAACATTATTAGTTTACATTTTTTATATTTAAACGTATTATTTAGAAAATAAAATTCCATTAAATTCAAGTTTTTCATAAATTTTATAAAAACACTGGAAATTTACATAAAATTGTGTTATAATATAGAAGTACTTTGAAATTTACAAAAAAAGGAAGTAATAATATGAGTTATACATTTATAAATTATCCAAAATGTTCTACATGTCAAAAGGCAAAAAAAGTTTTAGATGATAATAATATTAAATATATAGATAGACACATAGTTACAGATACACCATCTTATGAAGAATTAAAAAATATTATTGAATCTAGTGGTTTGCCTGTTAGCAAATTTTTTAATACTAGTGGTTTACTTTATAGAAGTATGAATTTAAAAGAAGAATTAAAAAACTCTTCTGATGATGAAAAAATTAGATTACTTGCTAGTAATGGTATGCTTATTAAACGTCCTATTTTAATAAGTAAAGATACTGTTTTAGTAGGATTTAAAGAAGATGAATGGGAAAAAATAAAAAAATAAAATCCTTAAATATACTATTTTTGAAGGGGCTATGATGAAATGAATTCAAAAACGTTCATTTCAAAAAGTCCCCTTTTTTCTTTTTACTTTCAAAAGTATATTAAATAATCTATTTTACTGTATAAATTGTATAATTTAAGATTTCACCTTTTGGTTTAAGATTTTTTATTATAAATTCTCTTATTTCTTTTGATTCTTGCCAAAACATATCTTCTTCATTAGTAAGTACCAAAAATTCTGTATTTTCTCTACTTAAAATATCTTTTTCTATTCTTTTCACTCCATCATATCCCATATTTCCATTAAACAATAAATCATATTCTCCATGATTTTGTTTTAGTTCAGTCATAGTATATGCAGATTCTGCTGTTAATATCACAACTTCAATTCCTTTTTCATTTTGTTCTAAAATATATTTTTGAAATTCTCTTGATTTATCTACTATATGATTTTCAACAAATATACCATAAAAATGACTTTTCTTATCTTTAATAAACTCATCATCATCTAAGAAAAAAATGCTACTTAACAATCTAATTAAAAGTATCAAAAGAATAACAATAGCAATCCAATTAACCTTTTTATTATATTTTTCATCTTTAAATAACTCATCTAGCAAAACGATGTCAAAAAAATAGAATAACATGAATAAATTAAATGGCATTATCAATAAGAAATGTCCTGTATTCATTATTGGAATTATAGCAAAAGTCATTACTGTAGAAAAAATAAATAACAATGTTAACATATCAAATTGTTCTTTATTTATGTGCTTATCAAAAAGACTCTTCTTAACTAATACTAATACATAAATTATTAAAGCAACAATTGGCATTAAAGCATAATATTCGAAATTTAAGATAGCTACATTTTTTTCTCCAAAGTCTAACAATCCTCCAAATGCGTAATTAACAAAATAAAGCAAATTTCCTTTTAAATACATTTGCAATAATATTAATCCTGTTGGAATTATAAAAACAAAAAACTTTTTAAATTGATTTGCAATAAATTTTTTTGAAAATTTATCTTTATATAATTCATACAAAATAATAGCAATAGCATATAGAACACCAAAATTTTGCTTTGTAAAGAAAATTAAAAATATCATTATACCTTGCTTTATGTTGTTAGATTTTTTATTGATATAAAAGTCTAATCCTATTAATATAAAAATAATTGCTAATCTATTATAATTTGCCCCTACTCCTAATAATTGAAATCCAAATTCAAAAATAAGTGCTAAGAAAATTATACATAAGTTTTTTGAAATTTTTAAATCTTTTAATATTTTATATGTTAAATAATAAGTCAATAAGCATATTACTGTATTATAAAATCTAAATGTTAATATCGTTGCCCCAAATATTTTAAATAAAATAAAACCGATATAAAAAAACAAGGGTGTTATAATAACATTTGCATCTTTATATATTGTCAGTCCATTACACATTTTACATATATTTTGAAAATTCCATAATTCATCAGATATTTCTAATGGATAAAGAAACATAAATAATACAATTATAACAATGAAAAAACATATTATTATAGCAGTTTGTATTTTATTTGTATTTAATTTCATCATAATATTAAAATACTTAAAAAAGTATTTTCTCCTTTCATTACTGGATAGATCTTAAATATCATCAATATTATATACTAAAAAAAAATTTGGTCAATATAAAAAAAAATATTTACTTTGTAAAATTTATATGTTAATATTAAATAAAATTATATATACTAATTTTTGTTGAAAAAAGTTAAAAAATGGTATATAATATATAGTAGTATATTAAAAGGAGGATTTTATTATGAAAAAGAGCACAATTAAATTACTTGCAATTGTCCTTGTAGCTATTGTTGCCATTGCTTCAGCATATACAATAGTTAATGCAGCTGAACCAGTATCAGCATCAACTATTTCAGCTGGAACAATTTATGACTCAGCAACAGATACTACAGGTACAGCTGGTACAGCTAACACAATTCTTGGAACTCTTATTACAGTAGTACAAGTTATTGGTGTTGGTGTTGCTATTATTATGTTAATAGTTTTAGCTATCAAATACATATCTGCAGCTCCTGGAGACAAAGCAGAAATCAAAAAACATGCTGTTGTTTATGTAGTTGGTGCTATAGTATTATTCGCAGCAAGTGGTATTCTTGGAATTATCAGAAATCTTGCTGGTGCATTTACAGAACAAGCTTAGTAAGAAAATTTATTTATATAAAAAATCCTTTGTTTTCAAAGGATTTTTTATTTTACCTTTATTGAGTCTTTTAAACTTTCATATTTCTTATCTCCAATTCCACTTACATTTTTCAAATCTTCTTTACTTTTAAATTTTCCATTTTCTTCTCTATATGTAATTATTCTTTGTGCTAATGCTTCACCAACTCCTGGCAAATTACAAAGTTCTGATAAATCTGCTGTATTTATATTTATAATAGAACTATTTTCTTCTTTTGTAGTTTCTAATATTCCTTCTCCATTTTCAGTTGTTAAATATTCGCTATCAAAGTTTTCTTCAATGCTTGGAACATATAATTTTTGTCCATCTTCTAAAGAATATGCTAAGTTTATTTTACTTAAGTCAGATTTTTCTGTTGTTCCACCTGCTAAAATAATGGCATCTTCTATTCTCGAACCTTCTTCTAGTTCAACAACTCCTGGTGATTTAACTTGCCCTATTACATATACTTTTATTTTACTATTTTTTTCAACTTCATTTTTATTACTATTTAAATTTTCTGTATTGCCTACAATAATGTTATTATAAACAAACTCTTCTTCATCTTCTTTAAAAACAAAATTATATATTGCTATTATAGCAACCACTATTACTATACTAATTGTTTTAACTAATTCTTTTCTATTTTTCATATATATCCTCTTTTCTTTTATTTAATTATTAATATTTAATTTCAATCTTGAACTTTATAATGTTTTGTTATATGATTTTACAAAATCATATAACAAGAAGGAGAAAATAATGCGAAAAAGAGCAAAACTTTTATTGGCTTTTCTTATAATTTTTATAAGCTTACAATCTTTCATTTTTGCAAAAGAACCAGATATTTCTTCAGAGGCTGGACTACTTGTTGAAGTTAGTACTGGAAAAGTTCTTTATGAAAAAAACTCAACTAAAGTTTTATATCCTGCAAGTACCACAAAAATATTAACAGCTATTGTAGTTCTTGAAAATTGTGAACTTTCTGACATTGCAACAGTGTCAGAATCTGCAATATCTAACATTCCTTCTGGATATGTAACTTGTAATCTACAAGTTGGTGAAGAATTATCTATAAATGATTTATTACATGCATTATTAATTCCTTCTGCAAATGATGCAGCTTTTGTTTTAGCAGAACATGTTGGTGGATCTGTTTCTGGATTTTCAGATATGATGAATGAAAAAGCAAAAGAAATTGGTTGTAAAAATACTCATTTTGTAAATCCTAATGGAATACATGATGATAATCATTATTCAACAGCTTATGACTTATATCTTATGGGAAAATATGCAATGCAAAATGAAACTTTTAGAAGAATTGTTTCAAAAACTGAATACACTCTACCAGCTACTAATAAATACCCAAATAATGATAGAGTTTTACATACCTCTAATGCTTTAATAGATGGAAAAAATAAGAATTATTACTATGAACCAGCAATTGGAATTAAAACTGGACACACTTCGCAAGCTGGAAATTGCTTAGTATCAGAAAGTTCCAAAAATGATATAGAATTAATTTCTGTTATATTAAATGGTGGAACAACTTCTAATGGTTTAGATTCTAGATTTGCTGATACAAAAACTTTATTTGAATATGGATATGAAAATTATTCTTTTGATGACATTGTTAAAAAAGGTGAAACAATTACCACAATTGAAATTAAAAATGGAACTAAAGATACAAAAAATTTGAATTTAATTGCTGAAGAAAATAAAACAGTATTTCATAATAAGAATATCGATTTATCTAATATTACTCCAGAAATAACTTTAGAAGAAAATATATTTGCACCAATTACTACTGGGACGGTTTTAGGTATTGCAAAATATAATGTTGATGGGCTAGAATATGAAACCAATCTTCTAGCAAGTTCAGATGTTAAAGCAAAATTAGATATTAGTATTATTTTAATTATAGCTGGATTTACATTACTTATATTATCTACATTAATATCTAAAAACCATAAAAAGAAAAAAAGAAAGAGTAAAAGGTAATTAATTATCACATATTATAAAGACTTGCTTTTTAAAAAGCAAGTCTTTTTTATTAAATTTTAATTACTTATTTTACTCTCTAATTCATTTACTAATTTTTTAGTTTCGTTTTTGTAATGAACAAAAAACCACAAATCATTCAATTTTTCTGATTGTCCTGGCAATTGCTCACTTATAATTGAGTTTATATTAAACTCTACTGCTGCTGGAATATATGGTAATAGTTCTTCTTTTACATCCATATTTGTTTCAATATTTTTTAAAATTGTGTCTAATATGCTTTTTGATTTAAATATATTTTTTAATACCAAAGTTTGTTTTAAAGTTTCTGTAATAAAAGCCCTTTGAGTTTTCATTCTACCAAAATCATTATCCCCATATTCCGCAGGATATGAAGATCCATCATTATTATGTCTAAATCGCAATAATTGCTCTGCTTTTTCTCCATCTATTTTTTGCATTCCCTTTTTTAAATGAATATGCAAATCTTGTGTTGGATCATCGTAATCCATATCAATTGGTACTTCAAAATCAATAGAACCTATAATATCTACTATTTCTATTAGAGCAGAATTACTTATTACAATATAATAATCTAAATCAATACCTGTTATATCAGAAACCTTTTTAAGTAACTTTTGCGGACTTTTAGCATATAATGAATTTATTTTATCTGTACCTTTAGGAGCATTTTTATTATTTCCAATAAAAGTATCCCTTGGAATAGAAAGCATATATGCAGATTGATTTTTAGGATTATATGAACATACAATTATTGTGTCTGTAAGTGTAGAATCTAAATCTTGACTTACACCTAATAAAAGAACATTGATTGTATCTAGATTTTCTACATCTTCAACTGATAATCCTAAAAGTGTAATTAAAGCACCTTTAATTCCTCCACCATTTTCTTGAACCTTGTAATAAAAAATACCTGCACAAATTCCTAGTAATAACATAATTATTAAAAATAATTTTAATATAAATTTCAGAAAAGAAAATTTTTTCTTTTTTTCTTTAGTTTTCTTATCTTGTTTCTTTAAGTTTTTCTCTTTAGTCTTTTGAGGTTTTTCCTTTTGTTTTGGTATATTTTCTTCTAAATTTGATTCTCTTTTTGGCTTCCTTTTCTCTTTTTTTATTTTCTCTTTAGAGCCTTTTTGCTTTTTCTTTCTTTCGTCATTATTAATTCTATTCAAATAATACACCTCGCTATTATACTAATGTGTTATTTTGTTATTAAATTTAATATAAAGTTATTGTTATATAATATTCTTCCTATATTTGATCTTTCAATTGCGCCTATAACACCCCATGAACTTATTATTGGCGAAAATGCTGAAAATATAGCTAAAATTACAAAAACTATTAAAAATGATTTAATTACACCATAAATTAAACCACCTGTTTTATCAAAGGTTTTAATGACTGGTAAGCTAGCAATTATATTTGTTGCAAATCTAATAATTACTAAAACAATTCTTGAAACTATATATAGAATAATCATTGTCATTATTCTAATTAAGAAATATGCTAATTGTAAAGAAACATAATTTACTACATCTTTTTCTGATTTTTGAACTGCTTCTGTAATATATCCATTTATTAATTTTGTTACTCCACTTGAATATTCTGAATTATTTTCATCTACTGTTTTTCCATCAACTACAAGTCCATCTGGCAAGATATTTTTTATTGTTGAAGCCATATTTTCATCCAAATTAGTATTAGCTATAATTGTGTTTGATACTGGCTTATATAAAACAAACATTATCATTATTGATAAAATTAATGCAATAATTGAATATAATACAGAAGATAACCCTCTTCTATATCCTAAATATGAAGTTGCAATAATTATTGAAATGATAATTAAATCAACTATAACTCCACTTACAGAAATTACCATTAACATTTCCTCCTAAATATCAATTATTTCTATTTTGTTTTTGTATAAAATTCCTGCTATGCTATCCCCAATAACGAGTCCTGTTATTTGTTTGCTAGAAACGTATTTTTTTAGAAGCCAACCATTTTTTCCAACAATTTGAACTTCGTTTCCAAGATTAAGAGCTATATTGTTACCACTAACATTAATCGTTTTTGGTAAATCGCTATCTAAAATATATAAATTTGTTGACTTGTTACTACTATTGATAATATTTATTTCATACTCATAAGAAAACAATCCAGAAGATTGTTTATCCACAATTGCTACACTATCTGTTAAATTTATATCTATAAATACATCATCTGATATAATATCATATAATCTTTCATTTGAATTTGTTGTAACTTTTTGAATATAATTATTGAACATACAAACAACAAAATCATTTGTTTGATAATTTAAATTTGTAATAATTGCATCATTTTCTGATTCATAAGTATATATAAAAGAATTATCAGGATTTTTTTGTGCATTTTCTACTGATAATATTTTAACAGTAGATTTAATAATTGTTCCTGAATAATCTACTTCTCCAATTGCTAAATATTTATTATTTGGTGAAATATCTGTACATACAACATAACTTGTAGATATATATGTTCTAAATAATTCTGTACCAGACAAATCAAAAAAAGCCACTACTGACTTATAAGTAGTGTTTTTTATTACAATACTTACATATCCATTTTTATTAACTTTTATATTAGAAATATTTCCTTCAATTTCTGTATTCCATAAAATACTTGTACCAGAAACTAAATATAAGCTATTTCCATTTTTTTCTGCTATTGCCATATATTTACCATTAGTTGAAACTAATGGCACAGAAATATTTACATCTAATTCTGCATCAATATTGCCATTTGATGTGTATTCTATCAACTTATTTTTACTAAATACTGTAATATATTTGTCATAAGCATATACAGAAGGATTATCATCTGCATCCAATTCTATTGTATTTAGAGTAGATTCACTAACTTCTTTTTTTAATATATTAGTATTTACATATTCTCTAAATTCTTCATCCGTTACATATCTGGCACTTATGATTACAACGACAAATGCAATAAATATGAAAATAAGAACTTTAGAAATTGATTTTCTAGATTTTTTCTCTTCATCCACTTGCTTTTTTCACCCATTAAATTTCTTAAATATAATCATAACAATTAAACCCATTTTTTGCAAGTCAAAAGCATAAATTATTGACAAAATAAGCTTACAAGTTTATAATTAGTTATGTTACAAATGCACCAGTAGCTTAGCTGGATAGAGCACTCGGCTACGAACCGAGAGGTCGGGGATTCGAATTCCTCCTGGTGCACCAAAAAAGCTCTCGATTTGAGAGCTTTTTTTATTTCCAAAATTCAAATACATTTTTTAAAAATACTGTTATTGGCCTTCTTAAATCTGTTAAAAAGTTTACTTCTGTTGTAAAGCTAATTGGTATCATTATTAAAATTGTTGTAATACATAATATCAAAAATACTTTATTTGCCATTTTTTCATCTTTACTTTTTTCTATCATTTTAAGTAGCATCAAAATTGCACAGACACATAAAATTAATTTAAAATCGATTGCATAAACTTCACAAATTCCACCAGCTATTGAATTTATTAATATTGATATAATACTTGTTACAATACATATTTTTATAAAATTCTTAAATTCATTGTTTTGTTCTCTTTTAAATATATTATTTGTAAAAACATATATCAAAATGATTGGTATTGCAATTAATCCTATTAATCTATTTTCATAACAAATTTCATTTACTGTTACAATACTTGTATTTGTATTTATTAAAACAAATGGAAATTCAAGTGGATTTATTGTTGGAATTCTAAATATGTATTCTAATATTCCTGCAAATAGTTTTCCAAAAGTAAATTGCATACAATAAATCATATTAAAACTTGTTAATTGATATTTTGCTCCAAATTCTAAAATGCTATCAAATCTTAAATAATTAAATATCATTTGAAAAACAGCTAAAATTCCAAGGGGAACGCAAACAAAAATAGAATATTTTATTTTATCTTTTAATTCTATATCTTTTATATTTATTAAAAATAAATATAAAAGAATTGGATAGTATACAATTAGGTTAGGCTTTGATAAAACAATTAAACCTGTTGATATTCCTAGTAAAATTAACTTTAAATATTTAAATCTAGAATTATTATTAATAGACATACATAAATTTATTGCTAAAGTTAAAAAGAAAATTCCAGATGATACTACAATATCATATTTTGCCCCTCTTAAAAGAGTAAGAATATTTGCTCCAAATAGTATCGCATAAAATCCCAAATAGAAATTAAATAAAGATACTTTTTTAACATATTTTTCTATTAATTTTCTGTATAAAAAATATAATGATATAAATATTCCAAAAATGTAAATTAGATTAAATAAATAAGTATGTAAATACATTCCAGTTATAGCTCTAAAAGGTAAAATACACGTAAGTATTGGTGCTACTCCAAAATAATTATAATAATTTCCATTATAATATGCTACATCATATAAATAACTTATTCCTTCATTAGTTCTTTTTGTATAATCGTAAGGATTTTCCATACCTTTAATTTCAGGAGATGCTTCTTCAAGAAGTGGAATTTGTCCATGCATAAAAGCTTCTGTTTGCATAAGAATTGAATCTTCTTTGCTTATGTTTTCTGGTTTTATAATTAATGTATCATAATTATATTGATATATGTTGTATATTACTATAAATCCAAATAAAACCATTAAATTTATTAAAAATACTCCAGTTTGAAATTTATTATTCTTATCATATTCTTTTTTATAAAAACTCCCATCAGTTACTTTTATAACAAAAACAGATATCAAGAAAATTATAAACATTCTAAATAAATTAATATTGAAATTTGTGTGATTTAAAATTACACTTTCAATTTTAAAATCACTCGTTGTTTCAAGTTCTATTTCAATTTTTTTACATTTTGAATGTGTATCTAAACTTATATATTGTTTACTATTTTTTAAAATTACTTTTGGCTTTAATTTTATAGTATCACTTGTCTCTTCAGCCACAAAACTTAAATTATAAGTTATTTTATCTGTTAATTCATTTTCATAATTTATATTTACACTTGTAACACGAGTATCAATATCTGAAATAATAATCTTATTATTTTCAAGATTAAAATCGGTTTCTATGTTTTTATCTTTTGCAAATAGTGTTCTAAATGCAGGATAATTACATAAAAAAACTTCTACTACAAGTGTGATTATTATAGAAATAATTATTCTTTTTATTTTTTCTTTTTTTATTTCAAAACGTTTTATCTTTATCACTTCCTAAAAATATAAATTTATGCGATTATATTATCATTTTTTATATAAAAATTCTACTTTTATTTAATAATTTATAAATAAAAAAACTAACTGAATATAAAATTCAGTTAGGCATTTCTAATTATCATAATCATCAAGAAAATGATGTATTTCATTTTTCTTTTTATAAGAAATTAATGTATCTAAATTAACATTTTGTACACTTCTAAAAATATTTATATCAACATTATCATATTCTTGTTTTAATTTTTTTATTAATTGTTTCATTGCTTCTCTTTTTGATCTTCCATCTATATTATTACAAGATTTATAATGCTCTGTAAATCTACAAGCACAAGCAATAAAGTCTAACTCATATTTATTTTTCCATTTGATAATATCTTCTTCTTTTACATAATATAATGGTCTTATGAGTTCCATTCCTGGATGTGAAGTGCTTTTTAGCTTTGGCATCATAGTTTGTATTTGAGATCCATAAAACATACCCATTAATATTGTTTCAATAACATCATTAAAATGATGTCCCAATGCTATTTTATTACAACCAAGTTCTTTTGCTTTTTCATAAAGATATCCTCTTCTCATTCTAGCACAAAGATAACATGGACTGTCTTCTATGTTTACCACTGCATCAAAAATCCTTGTTTTAAACATTGTAAGTGGTATATTAAGCAATTTAGCATTTGAAATAATTTTTTCTTTATTTTCTTCATTATATCCTGGATTCATAGTTAAAAAAACTAAATCAAAGTTCATTTTTTTATGTTTTTTTAATTCTTGAAAGCATTTAGCCATAAGCATAGAGTCTTTTCCTCCAGAAATACATACAGCTATTTTATCTCCTTCTTTTATCATTTCAAACTCTTGAATACTTTTTACGAATCTAGACCATATTGTTTTGCGAAAAGTTGTTACTATTCCTTTTTCTATTTCTTCATATTTTTCCAATTTTATTCTCCTTGTAAAATATCTTTTATAACTTCTCCTGCAATCATTAATCCTGCTACTGATGGTACAAAAGATATGCTTCCTGGAACTTGATTTCTATTTGCACTTTTTCTTTTTGTTTCTGGTGGACATACACAGCCTGTTTTGCAACTGTTATCTAATGTTTCATCAGGCTTAATTGGTTCTTCTTTAGAATAAAGTACTTTTAATTTTTTTATTTCTCTTTGCTTTAATTCTTTTCTCATAACTTTAGCAAGTGGGCATATTGATGTTTTATAAATATCTGTTATTTCAAATTTTGATGGATCTAATTTGTTTCCTGTTCCCATACATGATATTATTGGAATATTTAATTTATTAGCTCTTACTACTAATTCTATTTTAGCTGTAACAGTATCTACACTATCTACTATATAATCGATTGAATTATCTAATATTTCTTTACTACTTGGCATAAAAAATTCTTGATAAACATCTACTTTTGCATCTGGATTTATTGATAAGATTCTTTTTTTTGCTACTTCTACTTTATATTCTCCTATGGTTTCTCTTGTTGCAATAATCTGTCTATTTAAATTAGTTAAACAAATTTTATCATCATCTACCAATATAAAATTTCCCACTCCAGCGCGTACTAGACCTTCTACAACAAAAGAGCCAACTCCCCCAATTCCAAACACTGCAACTTTTGCTTTATTAAGCTTTTCTATTCCTTCTTTTCCAATTAATAACTCTGTTCTTGAAAATTGATTTAGCATTTTAATCTCCTTTAAACACTTTATTCTCTAGTATTTGCTAAAATATTATACACTTTTTCTAATATACTGTCAATTAATGCAAAACTTTTTTATGTTTTTTAAGTTGACAAATCAAGCTCAATGTGTTAATATAGATATTGTCTTATGGACCAGTAGCTCAGCTGGATAGAGCAACGCCCTTCTAAGGCGTGGGTCGGACGTTCGAATCGTCTCTGGTTCACCAAAAAAACATTACCAAATTGGTAATGTTTTTTTACTTTAATTCAAATTCATAAATTCCACAATTTTCAAATTTATACTTCTCTAAACAACCATCTTCTGGAATTCCATTAAAGTAGCAATTTATTGCTTTTAATGTACCACCATGTGTCACTAAGACTAAAGTTTTATCTTTATATTTCTCTTTTATATTATTTAAAAAATTAGATACTCTTTCAATAACATGTTCAACTGTTTCAGCATTAAAATAATCTTCTTTAGGATTTATATTCCACCAATCATTACAATCAATATTATCAAGTGATGCTTTTGTTAAAACTCCTGCATCTCTTTCCAATAATCTTTCATCATATATTATATCTGCATTTTTATAATTCAATATTTCAGCAGTGTGTTTTGTTCTGGTCATTGGTGAACATATTATAAAATCATAATCTACTTGTTTTAATTTTTCTCTGGTATTTTTTGCTTGGTTTATACCATTTTCATTTAAATCTTCATCATTTAGTGAATTAATTCTATTTTGCACATTTATATCAGTTTCTCCATGTCTTATGACATATAATTTCATTTTTATTTCCTCCCAAGTACTTTCTAAAAGATTATATCAAATACAATTTTTTATTTCAATTTCTAATAATGAATTTTATAATCTACTATAAAATTCATTATATTAAATATTTTAGTAGTAAATTTTACTGGAAGTATTTTATCAATTAATTTAGAAATTATGCTTAATATTCTAGATAAGAGATCTTGCTTTCCAATTATTGCCATTCCCCTATCATCAAATATTATACTTTCTGTACTATGTCTTGTAATTAATCTATATTTTAATCTATCCATATTATTTTTATTATGTATTCTAGAATTTATTTTTAAAAATTTTTTATGTTCATTTGGAATATCATATAATAAGCATCCAACAGCACTCCATTTATAATGATTTATTACATCTGATACTAGCCTAATTTCTTTTTCATAATATTTAAGATATTCTTTAGAAACACCTGGACCATCAAAATTCATAGATTGTTTAATTTTATTATATAATTCTTTTCTATCACTAATTGCACTAATAATAGTAAAATGAGTTGCTAAATTTCCACCTAATGAATGACCTGTGATTGCTATTCTTTCATATTTATCTAGCTTTCCACTTTTTATAAGATAATCCGCATATTTTTCTGCTTGTAATTGTTGCTCTGTTTTAACAGAATTTAATAAACCTAAATCTGCTCTTAGCCAATCATTCCTCAAATTTGTTGACTTTTTTATGTTTTCACTACCTCTAAATGCTATTATCGCTTCTGATTTAGATGTTTCTATTACACACGCATAAAATCCATTAGTTGAGTTCTTATTACATACATCTACTATTTTCCAATTACAACTTTTTGTATCTAAATTTTTTAATATTAATTTATCCTTTTCAGTATCACAATCTATTCTTTCTAAACAACTTAAATACGCAACTTGAGTTGCATCTTTTAACTCTCTATCCGTATACAATTTATTTTTTTCCTATCATATTTTTATATATAATATTTTATGATATAAAATAAATTATGTTTTACTATATAAAAATATTTTACTAAAATTCTCTTGACAGCCCTTGTTTTCTAGAGTATAATTATTTTCAGTTGATATTAAAAGACTATTAATATTTTATCGAGGTGTGGCTCAGTTGGTAGAGCGCGTGGTTTGGGACCATGAGGTCGCAGGTTCGATCCCTGTCACCTCGACCAATTTAAAGGATTTTTCAAGAAATTTTAGAAAATTTCAAAAAAGTCTAAAACGAGAAAAAGCACAT
>CANRPX010000025.1 GCA_947632605.1 uncultured Clostridia bacterium
TAATTTTATCATATCAATTACTTCTTTTTTATCTTGACTAGAAATTTCTTTATATTTCTCAAGTACCATTGGAAGTGAAGTTTTTAAATTTTTAGTTATATCCATAAATGTAATTGCATTTGTAGAATAAAATAATTCAAATATAACATTTACAAAAATCTTTCTTTGTTCATTTGTTGTATTTTCAATCCAATTTGTTAAGGTTTTATCTATATTTTCACTTGTAGTTGTATAACTATCTGATTTGACTAAATCATTTTTTATTACTTGCCAAGAAAAGATATCATGTTGCAATATTCCTTTTTCTGTACTTAATATAATAGACATTTTCTCTTTATGATTTAAAAGTCTTCCTATTATTGAGTCTTGAGGTATATAAGTTTCAATTTTATTCATAATTTCATTTGTTTCATATTTGTTAATGATGTTTTTGCTAAATCCAGGACCATCATAATTATATACTTTTATAATCTTTTTTTGAACTTTAGCAGATGCCGTAATTGAAGAATACATTGCTACATTTCCACCTTTAGAATGTCCTCCAATTCTTAATTTTCTAAATTTATACTTATTTGCTATTTTTTCTAAGTATTCTCTTCCAGCAATTTGGCACGGAACATTGTCCATAAAAGACATATTAAAATCTTCTTTCCAACCATTAATAGAAAAATCTGTTCCTAAGAAAGATATATAGAGTTCATGTTTTGGTAAAAGAATAGTAATTGCTCCAAATTGTTTTTCTATTTCTTCATTAACGTTTTCTATGTAGTCTGTTACAACAAGTTTGCTAAATCTTTTAGTTTTACCTAAATTTGTAATTAGCTCTTTATCTCCATTATATAAGAATTCCTCATTTTTAAAATCTTTCATTTTTTCTGCAATTGAACCAATTGTTTCTTTTTTATTCATTTGTATTTTACTGAAAATTAAATAAGAAAATCTTGCTAAAACCATACTGTCTACTTCATTAAATGGGTAGTTTTTATTTATTGGAATATCGCCTCTCCATTGTAAATAATCATTAATATTAGCCATATTTTTCTCCTTTTAAACTTAAATCTAAATAAATTATACATATTTTTTTTCTTTTTTTCAATCTTTCATCTAATTATAATGAAAAAGTAAAAAGTTACCTATTAAAAGGTAACTTTTGCTTTTTATAATTTATCTGCAATTGAAAAAATTAATTCTTCAGTTTTTTCCCATCCTAAACAAGGATCAGTTACAGATTTTCCATATATATTTTCTTCTATTTTTTGACATCCATCTTCTATATAAGATTCTATCATAAGACCTTTAATCATTTTATGTAAGTCATTATTATGATTTATCGTATGAAGTACTTCTTTTGATATTCTTATTTGTTCTAGATATTGTTTACCACTATTAGAGTGGTTGGTATCAATAATAACAGAAGGATTTTTATATCCATTATTATAATATAAGTTATATAAAACAATTAAATCTTCATAATGATAATTTACATGATTTATTCCAAATTTATCAACACTCCCTCTTAATATAGCATGTGTTAATTCATTTCCTTTAGATTCTATTTCCCATCCTCTATAAAGAAATGTGTGAGGATTTTGTGCTGCTTTAATTGAGTTCAACATAATAGATAGATCTCCACTTGTTGGATTTTTCATTCCAACTGGAACATTTATTCCAGAAGATAAAAGCCTATGCTCTTGATTCTCAACTGAACGTGCTCCTACTGCTATATAAGACAAAAGGTCAGATAAATATTCATAATTTTCTGGATATAACATTTCATCTGCTGGGCATAAACCAGTTTCTTCAATTGCTTTTTTATGAATAGAACGAATTGCTTTTATTCCTTCAATCATATCTGGATCCTTCGTTGGATCTGGTTGATGCAACATTCCTTTATATCCAACACCAATAGTTCTTGGTTTTCCAGTATATATTCTTGGAATTATTAATATTTTATCTTTTACTTTTTCTTGTATTGGTACTAAACGATGAATATAGTCCATTACAGAAACTTCTCTATCTGCTGAACAAGGACCTATTATTAGAATAAATTTATTACTTTTTCCTGTAAAGATATCTGCAATTTCCTTATCTCTTTTTGCTTTAATTTCTTTTCCTTCTTTTGATAAAGGTATTTCCTTTTTTAATTCATCTGGCATTGGTAATTTTCTTTTGAATATCATATTTGAAGAGTTTTCCATTTTTTATTTCCCCCTAATCTAAATTTTGTAAAATTAATAATTATATATTGCATAAAAAATAGGATTCACCTTTTTTTAGTGAATCCCAAATTAAAATTCAAAAATATATATTAAATAAAAATTTTACTCACTAAAAACAAATTTATATGCAAATAAACTATAAACTTTAAAAAAGTTATAGCTACTAAAAAAGTAATTAAAATTTGCATAATTATTTGCTTTTTTCAAATTTTTATTCTCCTTATTATTTTACGTTAGAAATAAGATAACATAATTAATAAAATTTGTCAAATATAATTTTAAGAAATTCTATTATTATTTTTGCACAATTAAATATTAGCTAAAGGGTTATTTTCTACTGCATTTCTTATTTGTTCATTATCTACGTGTGTATATATTTGTGTTGTTGAAATTGATTCATGTCCAAGTAATTCTTGTAATGCTCTAATATCAACATTTCCGTATTTATACATAAGTGTTGCAGCTGTATGTCTTAATTTATGTACAGAATATTTATCTGCTTTTTCTATTCCAGCTAATCTTAATTCTTCTTTTACAACATATTGTACTGTTCTTCTACTAATTCTCTGTTTTTGTTCACTTAAAAATAATGCATCTCTTGAATTAAATTTTACATTATCTCTTGGACGAACTGCTAAATAAGCATTAATTGCTTTCATACAAGCATTGTTTAAATATATAGTTCTTTCTTTATTACCTTTACCAATAACATTTAATTTGTTATTTTCAAAATCGATATCACTTATATTTATTCCAATTAATTCAGATAAACGAACACCACAATTTAAAAGAATTGTTATCATTGCAAAATTTCTTTCTGTATTATCATGATTTCCATGTCCTGCATTATTTTCAGGATTAGAAGCTGCTTCTAGTAGACTTTTACTTTGTTCTAGTGTTAAATATTTAGGAAGTCTTTGACCAAGTTTTGGAGTTTCTAAATCTTGAGCAGGATTATTTGGAATTCTTTTTGTTTTATTACACATATATTTAAAGAATATTCTTATTGTAGATGCTTTTCTTGCAAGTGTAGTAGATTTACTTTGATAACAAGTCTTTAGGTACTGTAAAAAAGAATGTATATCTTGAAGTGTAATTTTCTTTAAAGTTTCTAAATCAAAATCATCTATTTTTATAGTTTTAATAAATTCTTCATCTGTTACATCTGTTAATTTGTATTTAAACTTAATAAATTTCAAAAAATGGGCAATGTCATAATTATATTCTTTTACAGAATTTTGTGATTTGTTTAATATAGTTAAACTGTATGCCAAAAAATCATTTAAAAATTCTGGATTATCTTCTTGATTAATCATATATTCTATTTTCCCCTCTTTTCTTTTCCTTTTACTATGTTTTCTACTTCTAATTTTCCAGCTCTGGTTATAGAATTATAACCATATTTATTTTTTAAATTATCTAATACTTTATCTATTTTATCTTGTTTTTCATTATTACTAAAAATAGATAATTGTACTTCATCTTTACTTTCTAAATTATCTACTCTCACACCTATCAATCTTATTGGTTCACCATTATACATTTCAGCTAAAATTTCTTTAGATGTTTCTATAATTTCTTTTGTTGAAGAGGTTTCAAATTTTAATTGCTTTTGATGAGAATAATCTTTAAAATCTTTAGTTCTAAGTTGAACATTTACAGTTTTAGCTATTAATCTATGTTTTCGTAATCTAAATGAAACTTGCTCACATAAAGCTACAACAATTTTTTCTATTTGTTCTATGTTTGTAACATCTGCTGGTAAAGTTACTGAATTTCCTATACTTTTGGGATCTTCTATTTTTTCTCTTACTTCTGATTCATCAATCCCATTTGCATAATCCCACATCATTATTCCGAATTTTCCAAATCTTTTAACTAGAAAATCTTTATCAGTTTTAGCTAAATCTCCAATTGTTTTAATTCCTAAATTATATAACTTTGGAACTGTTTTTCTTCCAATCATGAATAGATCTGAAACTGGAAGAGGCCACATTTTGTCTTCTATTTCATCTTCATACAAAGTATGAACTTTATTTGGCTTTTCGAAATCTGATGCCATTTTAGCTAATAATTTATTGCTTGATACTCCTACATTTACTGTAAAATTTAGCTCATTTTCTACTCTTTTATTTATTTCATAAGCGACATCTATTAATTTTCTTCCATTTAAAAAATGAGTTAAATCTAAGAAACATTCATCTATACTAAATCTTTCAATTTTATCTGTATATTGAGATAAAAGCATAAATAAATCATTAGAATATTTATTAAAAACTTCAAAATTTACTGGAAATACTTCTAATTTATTACATTTTTTCCTTGCAAAATAAATTGGTTCTCCTGTAACTACTCCAAACTTTTTTGCAATAGGACTTTTAGCTAAAACAATGCCAGAACGGCGTTCTTCATCTCCGCCTATTATTGATGGAATAGTTCTAATGTCTGTTTTATATCCATTTTTAAGCATATAAACAGCTGTCCAGGATAGAAATGCATTATTAACATCAACATGCAAAATTTTTCTTTCCAAATTTATTCTCCTTTTTTACTACTGGTTCCTATAAAATCATCTATTATATTTGTATAAATCATTAAATATGAAATTGAAATTAAAAATCCTGCTAAAACATCACTAGTATAGTGCACTCCTAAATAAATTCTACTTGCTCCTATTAATAATATTAATATACTTAATATTGCAATAAGAATATTTCTTATCTTTTTATTTTCCACTTTTTTATATATTAAATAAATTAAAAAACCATAAAAAGCTGCACTTGCCATTGAATGTCCTGAAGGAAAGCTATATCCTGAAGCATCTGTTAATCTCAATTCTGATGGTCTAGGTCTTTGAACTATTCTTTTTAATATTTGATTTAAAATTCCAATTATTCCTAAATTTAAAAAGATTGAAAATCCTATTTTTTTATTTTTAAATATTATAAATAATATCAAAGCAAATAAAACGAGTATAATAGCACTTCCAAAAAAAGTTATAAATTTTGCAACAGGTGTTATATAATCAGACATAAATGATGATATTATTTTATATCCTATTATATCTTTTGTCATAATCTCTTTTTCATATACATCTTCTGTTATTTCTATAAAATATATTAAACATAAAAAAACTATTATCCATTTTAAATTTTTCTTTATGAATTTTTTTATCTTCTTCTCTAGTTTGTCTTCCATTATTATTCCTTATAATTAAAATTTTATTGTTTTAATTTTATAATAGCATGTAAATCTTTCTCATCTTCACTTTTAATTGTTACATAATGATAATTTTCATCTTTAGAATATATTGCTTTTACCGTTTCTCCTAATTTTACTTCTTTTTTATACATAATTTCAAAATTATTTATTTCGTTAGAAAAAGCAATATTTTCTGGTAATGCCTCTTTTACAATGTCTAAATAATAAATATTATGAAGATGTTTATTTATATCTATTAAATTTCTAGTTATTTTAAAATTAATTTCACTTATAGCATTTTCTGGAGCAGTTAATTTTGAATAATCATAATCTTTAAAAACTCTTGCATCTGGTTCTAATTCATATTTATCATTTACTGTTTCTTCCACTCTTACTATTTTTCTTTTATCGATATCAATAAATATCCATTTTGAAGTTGCAATAGCTACTATATCATTGTACTGATTTCTTACTTCAAAATCACGATAAGCATGAAGTTTATCTATGCACCAAGACCAAGTCTTTACATTTAATGTATCATTAATTAAAGGCCTTTTTATTACTTCTACTTTCCAAGATAATAAAATCCAAGATTTTCTAGTTTTGTCCATATCGGTAATTCCATAACCCGCAATTTCAGAATGCATAGAAGCTACATCTTCTAAGAATCTCAATAAAAAAGTATTTGTTAATTCTTTTAATGGATTTATATCACTTAATCCTACTACAAATTTTTGTTCTACAAACATATTTTTATCCTCTTTTCATATAACAGATTATATCACAATGTTTTTTTCTATTCAATATAAAAACTTTTCTTTAAAAAAACAAAATGAATTCTCTTTTAAAAGTTTTTTAAAATCAAAAAAGAGAACTCATTTAAAAAAATTTTATAATATTATATTCATAATAAAATTGGCTGAATTTGTTTGTATTCTAATGCATATTCTAATGTTTTTGTTATATAACTTGAATCAAAAACAACTGAATTAGGTTTAGTTATTGGATTATCTTGTTTAAAAGGAACAAAATAATAAAATTTTCTATTAAGTAATTTACCGAATATTTTCTGCCGCACCAGATAAAGCATTATTAGTAGAAATACCTAAAACTACTGGCTTTTCATTTCTTAAATGTGATTTCACGGCCATAGTAACAGGTGTATCTATTATATCATTTGCAAGTTTTGCAATTGTATTTCCTGAACAAGGAGCAACAATTAATATATCAAACATTTTCTTTGGGCCAATTGGTTCTGAATCTGGTATAGTGTGAATTATTTTATTTTCAGTAATTTCTTCTATTTCACTAATAAAGTTTTTGGCTTTTCCAAATTTTGTATCTAAATTATAACTATTAAAACTCATTATTGGAAATATTGTAACATCATTTTCTCTTTTTATTTTTTTCATTTCATCAATTGTTTTTCTAAAAGTACAAAAAGACCCAGTAAATGCAAATCCTATTTTTTTTCCTTCTAATTTCACACATTAATGCCTCCTTTTGCATAAAATAAAATATTTTTAAAATTATTTAAATAAATATTCTAGAATTTTTATTCTTTTATATTTTATGAAATTATGTATACTAAAGTTATAAAAAAAGACTTCAATCATCAAACTTTTAATTTAATAATTGAAGTCTTTATTTAAGATATATCTTTATAAATTATTTTCTCTTTTTTCTATTATGATATATCATAATTCCTAATAATATGATAAATATTGGAACTAATACAATAATTGCAATAACAACTCTATGTTCTGCATTTGTAGGTTGATATGTTGTACTAGGTGATATATCTTTTCTTATAGTTAAAATATTATCTTTTTTGCCTAGATATGACATAGCATTTATAGCAAAATCTTTATTACTTCCTAAATAAGATATAGGATATTGATCACTTAAAGGAGATCTTGTATCAACTACAAAAAGTCCATTTGCAACAATAACTAGATTTGATTTAACATCTTCTGATGTAGAGCCTTCAGCTTGATTTTCTGTTGAAGCAGGAATTGTTTTTGTTAAAATAGCTGAAATATTAGATGCTCCTGTTTGTGCAGAAGCTTGAGCTTCTGATAAACTCTTTGATAATTCTGTTATAAAAGATGATGTTTCAGAAGAACTTAATAATATTTCTTTCTCAACATTCAATGCTTTTAACTCATCATCTGTTTTAAAGTTTAATCTCCCTGAATACATTAAGAACATATAACTATCTGAAGCTATATCTTGTGTAATTTGATGATAAGCAGATGGTGCAGGTGTAAAAATGTAAGGATAATCTGCTATACCTGCGCTTGAATTTTCTAGAATATAACCATTTTCAACACTAACACCGTATTCATCTAATATTGATTGAATATTTGGTAACTCTGTTCCTTGCTCTAAAAGATCTTTAGTAAAGAATATGTTTCCACCTCTATTTATATATTCTTTAACAGCTGCAACTTCTGTCTCCATAAAGTCTTTAGTTGGTGACATTATTGCTAATATATTGCAATCATCTGGTATTTTTCCTTGTGTAGCAATATTTAAAGTATTAACTGTAAATGCCTCATTTCTTAAGAAACCTACAAGAACACCTAATTCATTTTCAGTATATTCTCCATGTCCACTAACAAGGTAAACATTTGGTTTATGTTCTTCAGTTAATGATAAAAGTGAATTTGTTATAGTTTGTTCTGTAACATCAATTTGATTATATGTTGTATAATCATAAGTTGTAAATTCTGAGCTTGATATTATTTTTTCTGAATCACCAGATTTTAAAATTAATACCATATATCCTTCTTCTAGCTCATATTTAGTAACTAAATCTTTATTTGTTTCTTCTGAAAGAACTTCATATTTTATTTTATCATTAGCTTCATGATATTGTTTTAGAAAATTCATTAATGCTTTATTTTCTTCAAAACCATAAGCATATATTGTTATATCTTTATCTATTTTCTCAACAGCTTTTTTTGAAGCATCGCTTAAAGTATATACTTTGTATTGAGTTGTATCGATAATTGGTAAGTCTAATTGTGATACCATTAAATTTAAAATAATGTATGCTAATATTAATATTAGAACAACTAAAAATGTTGTCATTTTACCTACTAATAGTTTTTTTCTGAATTTTAAAGATATCTTCTCACCTAATTTTGCTTTTTTATTTTCTTCTTCATTCATTCTCTTTCATTTTCCTTTCTATCTATTTTACACTTTTTCTTCTTTGTAAAGATATAATTGTAAGTAATATAAATAATACTGCAAAAGATATAAAAGCGATAATATCTTTAACATAAACTGTTCCAACAACAAAGTTTTCAAACATATATACAAAAGAAAAAACATCTAAAAAAGCAAGTACTGGTGAAAGTATTGATTCAGGCAATATTTGTGGTAATAGTGATTGTAATGCTTGTGGTAAAAACCAAAACATCAAGAAAATAACAACAGTTACAAATACTGCTATTATTTGATTTTCTGTCATTGAAGATACAAACATTCCTAAAGATGTATATACCAAACATAATAAGAAAAATCCTACTAAAGTACTTATAGCTATTTCTAATGATGGTTTTCCAAAATATTTTAAAATAAAGAAATATATAAGTGTTAATAATTCTGTTATAGTAAGAATTATCATTCCTGATATAAATTTTCCTAAAACAATAGAAACTATACTTCTAGGAGATGTTAGTAACAATTGATCTGTAACAGATTTTCTTTCTTCTGAAAACATTCTCATTGTTAAAACTGGAATTATAAATGTTGCTATTGTTGTTCCATTTAAGAACAAATATTCAAAATTAAATATTCCAGAATTGAATATTGTAATATAGAAAAATAAACTGAAAATTCCTAAAAAAGCTCCTATAAAAATATATCCTATTGGGGTTAATAAATAACTTTTTAATTCTTTTTTAATTACTGCTAACATTATTCTTCCCCTCCTTTATCTTTTTTTGCTTCTTTTTCAGCTTTTTTACGAGCCTTTTCTTCTTTTTTTGCTTGTTTTTTATCGTCTCTTTCTTGTTTTTTAATTTTTTCTTCTTCTCTTAATTCTTCAAGTTCTTTTTCATATTGCATTTTTTTGATTTCTTTTTGTGTATATTCTGGTCTATCTTCAACTAATTTAATAAATGCATCTTCTAGAGAAGCTTCTTGTTTTTTCATTTCTAAAATAGTTATTTCATTTTTAGCACAACAAGAAAAAATTTGTTTTCTAATATCTTCACTTGATGAAGTTTTAACTTCATATTCTTTTGTTTTATCTTCAGCATTTTCTTTTATTAATTTTATTTCTTGAATTTCAGCAATTTCTTCTTTTAAAGATTCAAATTTATTTCCAATATCATCTACAATAACATTAAGAACCGTATTGTCAGATGTATTTTTTTCAAGATGTTTAGTTGTATCTACTGCAACTATCTCTCCTTTATCAATTATAATTACTTTTTCACAAATTTGACTAATTTCTGAAAGGATATGAGAACTTATAAGTACAGTATGATCTTTTCTAAAAGATTTAATAAGTTCTCTTATTTCTACAACTTGTGTTGGATCTAAACCAACAGTTGGCTCATCTAATATAAGAATTTTTGGATTTCCAACTATTGCTCCTGCCATACTAACTCTTTGTTTATAACCTCTAGACAAATTTCTAGTTAAATTATTTTGAACTACTTCAAGTCCAGTGCTTTTGATTGCCTCTTCAACTGCTTTTTTTCTTTCTTTTCTAGGAACTAATTTTAGTTCAGCCATATAAGTTACAAATTCTTTAACTGTAAGCTCTGGATATAAAGGTGTTCCTTCTGGCATATATCCAATCTCTTTTTTTACTTTTTTAGGTTTTATATCTACATTATAACCATCTACAATTATTTCTCCCTCTGTTGCCTCTATAAAACCTGTTATCATGTTCATAGTTGTAGTTTTACCAGCACCATTACGGCCAAGAAAACCAACTATTTCACCGTCTTTGACTTCGAAATTGATATTTCTAACTGCATAGAAATCTCCATACTTTTTAGTAACGTTTTTTACTTCTATCAAAGTCTTGTCCTCCTCTTTTATAAATTTGATTAAATTTTATATATATAACCTTAAAATAATCTTAAAATTATTTTAAAAATATATGACATTAATTTTAAAAATACTATATTAACTTAGCAATTAATGCTTTAATAGATATTCCCTCTTCTGAAAACATCTTTTCATGTTCTGTTTCAATATTTTCTTCAAAAATATATTCATTATGCAAATTTAAAGTTTTAGAAATTACCTTAAATCCAGCTTCATTTAGATATTCAAGACTTGCTTCAAAAAGTTCATCTGAATCTGTTTTAAAATATATTTCTCCACCTTGTTTCAAAAAATCTTTATATAATAATAATTGTTTAGTATGTGTTAGCCTCTTCTTGTTATGTCTCTTTTTTGGCCAAGGATTACAAAAATTTATATAAATTCTTTCTATATTATCACTTTTATCAAAAACATTTGATATTTGCTCTACATTTGCTCTAATTAAAAATAAATTTTCTGGATTTTCATAATTATATGCTTTTTCTATGTTTCTTTTAGATAATCCCAGCATTGCTTCTATCATATCTACTGCTATATAATTTATATCTTTGTGATTTGATGCTAAATTTGAAATAAATGCTCCTTTTCCACATCCAAGTTCTATGTGTAATGGTTTTATTTCTTTAAATTTATCTTTCCATTTTCCTTTAAATTCTTCTGGTTTATCTATATAAAAAGATGCTTTTTCTAATTCTTCTTTTGCCCACTTTTTTCTTCTAATTCTCATTTTAACTCCATTAATGCTTTTTATATGTATCTGTATATAGTTTATCTCTTTTTACAACTTTTCCATCTCTTCTATATTCTCTATATGATTCTACTACTAAAGTAGTATCAGTTGATTTTATTGTTCTTGTATATAATGAAATATCATATTCATCATCTGTAAGTAAACCATATATGTTTATTCTAGCTATTCCACCTTCTACTATTGCTTCAATTTTTATAGGATAATCACGTCTGTTTTTAAATTTAAAGTCTGTTGATCCCCAAACAACAGTTGCATCTTTTCCAGCTTCTGCATAAGAAGGAACAAACATGTGATTTCTTCTAGTTTCTATTTCCATATTTGCAGCTATAACTGCATTATATAGTGTAGTTGAAATTTGACAAATTCCTCCACCAAGTCCTGATGTAACACCACCATCTTGATATATAGCTGCTTCTTTATATCCTGCTGCTATTGTTCTTTTTCCAACAACTTTGTTATAAGAAAAAATCTCTCCTGGCATTACAACTGTTCCATTGATTTTACTTGCTGCTAATTTTAAATTTGTAGTTCTATCACGATTGCTTGTTACATATCTAGTAGAATAAGAAGCAAGCAAATCTGGAAAAGCTTCTCTTCCTAAATCGTTTACCGTTATATTTGGTTCTGTATAAATAAGTGGTATTTCATATTCTTCAATATTTGGATTATCATCAATAAGTTTTTTTACTTCATTTACATCAAAATCTATACCAGTTACATCTGCAAAAACTGCATAAGGTTCTGTTGTAAAATAAGCATCTTGTACTTCTCTATAAACATCATTATGTATTGCTTCTACATCAATTGGATCTGGATATTTTGTATATGTAGGAATTTGTATGTATCCTCTTGAATAACTTATATCTTGAATCGCATCAATAATTAATTTTTTAAGTTCATCAAATTCAATTCCAGCACCATTTATTCCATTTGTTATAAAAAGTTCATCATCTTCAATATAATATCCATATTGTTCTAATTGATCTGGAAGATTTTTTTCTATTGTTTCTAAATAAGAATCTAAGGCTTCTTCATTATATATAAGCTTTGGATCAATATCTATATTTGTTAAAAGTATTGAAATATATTGAGTTAAATTTTCAAAAAAAGATCCATTTTTTGCTAAGTTAAGAGCATAATTAACAGAAGCTTCAATATCAAATTTAGCTTCTATTTGTTCTATTTCTACATAATAATTATAATTTTTATAAGTAAGTTCTATATGGTCATTCATTTGGTATGATAATTCTTTTTTTACAAGTTCTATTGCCTCTTCTTTAGTTAATCCAGAAACGTTTATACCTTTTATAAATACTCCTGGTTGTATAACATTACTTTTTTGTTGATTTAAATAGAAAAATATTGTACTAGCAATAAATATTCCAATTACAATTGCAAGTAATATTATAAAAACAAGAAAAACATTATCATGCCTAAAATGTTTTAAAAATTTTTTTGAATTTCCTCTAAAAATTTCGAAATTTGGCATAATTATCCTCAATTTTATAAATTATTTCTTATTATATTTTAAATATTTTTATAAATCAATATTTATTTTAAAAAAAGCCTAACTTAAAAA
>CANRPX010000026.1 GCA_947632605.1 uncultured Clostridia bacterium
GTTTTAGAAAATAATCCAGATATTATTAAAGAAACTGTACAAGTTGGATTAGATGGAATATCAGCTTGCAGTAATGATATAAAAATATTCTTATATGTTAAAGAAAAAGACTATATTAAATACTTAAAAATTAAAGAAGATATTTTATGTAGTATATTATTTATAGTTGAAAAAGAAAATATTGATTTAGCATATCCGACACAAACATTATATGTTAAAGAAAAAGGAGAAACAGTACAGTAAAATGAGTTTAGGAGTAGCATTAGCAGGAGGAGGACTAAAAGGATTAGCCCACATAGGAGCTTTAAAGGCCTTAGAGGAATTAGGCATAAAAATAGATTACTTATCAGGAACAAGTTCTGGAAGTATGTTTTCAACATTTTATGCAATGGGATTTTCAACAGATGAAATTAAAGAAAGAACAATGAAGTATTATAAAATACTTACAAAAATAGAGAAAAAACCGATATTTAAAGCCGGAGTTACTTATGTAACATCTGGTACAGCTAGAATAGAAGGTTTAATAAATGGTAAAAATATAGAAGATTTAGTAAATAAAGTTGCAAAAGAAAAAGAAATTACAAATATGAATCAAATTAAAATTCCTTATGCAATTGCAACAGTAGATACAATATCAACAAAGGAATGTATATTTTTATCAAAAAAATTTGATTTAAAAGATAATGATATAGACTATATTTATGATGCACCAATAGCAACAGCTACAAGAGCAAGTATGTCTTTTCCAGGAGTTTATACTCCATGTCAATATGGAAAATATAATTTTATTGATGGTGGAACAAAAGATAATTTGCCAGTTAAAATCTTAAAAGATATGGGTGCTGATAAAACTTTAGCTCTAAGCTTTAGAATAGATGATTATGAACCTAAAGAAGACATATTTGCTGTATTACTTAGAACAGTTGATATATTTTCTTTAAAGGATGTTAGAAAAGCTCAAAAAGAAGCTGATTTGGCAATTGAAATAGATTGTGGCGGAACAACTCTTTTAGAAATAACAGATGCTGATACAGTTGTTCAAACAGGATATGATACTATAATGAAACATAAAGATGAAATATTAAAATTAGTAAAATAATTTTAATAAAAATTATAGGAGTGATAGATTTGTCTAGTAATGATACTATGATGCAATATTTTGAGTGGTATTTGCCTAGTGATTCTACACTTTGGAATAAGCTTACAAAAGATGCTAAACATTTAGAAAATATTGGTATAACACATTTGTGGTTACCACCAGCATATAAAGGTGCAAGTGGAAAAGAAGATGTAGGTTATGGAGTGTATGATCTATATGATTTGGGAGAATTTGATCAAAAAGGAAGCATTCCTACAAAGTATGGAACAAAGGATGAATATGTAAATGCTATAAAAGTATTGCAAGAAAATAATGTAAAAGTTTTAGCAGATATTGTTTTAAACCATAAAATGGGTGCTGATGAAACAGAAAATGTTTTGGCAGTTCAAGATGATGCTTCTAATAGAAATGTTAGTTTAACAGAAGCTAAACCAATTAGAGTATGGACAAAATATACTTTCCCAGGAAGAGGAGATACATATTCTAATTTTAAATGGAATTGGACACATTTTCATGGAATAGATTGGGATGAAAACACTGGTACTGCTGCAATATATAAATTTTATGGAAAACATTGGGATGAAGATGTTGATAAAGAAAATGGTAATTATGATTATTTAATGGGAGCAGATATAGATTTAAATAATTTTGATGTTATTAAAGAATTAAAGACTTGGGGAAAATGGTATTTAGACACAACAGGAGTTTCAGGTTTTAGATTAGATGCGGTAAAGCATATAAGAAGTGAGTTTTTCCCAGAATGGTTAGGAAATTTAAGAGATTCTTCAGAAAAGAAATTATTTGCAGTTGGAGAGTATTGGAGCTCAAATATAGATGTAATAAAAAATTACATAGAAAAAACAGAAGGTTGTATGTCTTTATTTGATGTACCACTTCACTATAATTTTTATAGAGCATCAATAAGTAATGGCGATTTCAATATGAGTCAAATTTTTGATGGAACAATAGTTGGAACTATTCCAGAAAAAGCAGTCACTTTTGTAGATAATCACGATACAGAACCAGGACAAGCCTTAGAATCTTACATTGCAGATTGGTTTAAACCATTAGCATATAGTTTAATACTATTAAGAAAAAGTGGTTTCCCATGTATATTTTATGGAGATTATTATGGAATTCCAGAAAAAGATGTTAGACTAAAACAAGATATTTTAGATATTTTATTAAAAGTTAGAAAATATTATGCTTATGGTGAACAATATGATTATTTTAATGATAATAATGTGATTGGATTTACTAGAACAGGGGATTATGAACATCAAGATTCAGGACTAGCGGTTGTTATGTCTGATAAAAATGGTGGCTCAATCCAAATGAATGTTGGAAAGAAATTAGCAAATTCAATATTATATGATTGCACTGGAAACTTATCAGAAACAGTATATGTAGATAATGAAGGAAATGGTATATTTTATTGCAAAGATGGTAGTGTTTCAGTATGGATAAAACAAGGACAAAGTGTAAATTAAAATAAACTCTTAAAAAGATAGGAGTTTATTTTTTTTGTTCAGGATAATTTTCTTGACAAAACCACAAAATAAAATATAATAAAATTATTAATGTGGAGGAGTTTATGAGAGTTTTAATTACAGGAGCTTCTTCTGGAATAGGAAGAGATTTAGCGAGAGAATTTGCTAAAAGAAAATATAATTTAGTTCTAGTTTCAAGAAATACAGAAAAACTAGAAGAACTAAAAAAAGAATTTGAAGCAGAATATAAAGTAAAAGTAGAATATTTTAGTAGAGATTTATCAAAGAAAGATGAATGTATAGATTTATATAATAAAGCAAGAAATATTGATATTTTAGTTAATAATGCAGGACTTGGAGATTTTGGATTTTTTTCAGAAACAGAACTTGAAAAAGATATATCAATAATTGAAACAGATGTAATTGCAATGCATATACTTACAAAATTATATTTAAAAGACATGAAAGAAAAAAATTCTGGGAAAATTTTGAATGTTGCTTCAATTGCAGGATTTTTACCAGGTCCACTTATGGCAACATATTATGCATCTAAAAATTATGTAGTAAGACTTTCAGAATCAATAAGAGAAGAATTGAAAAAAGAAAAGTTAAATATAAAAATAAGTATATTGTGTCCAGGACCTGTTAAAACAAACTTTAATAATGTAGCAAATGTTAAATTCGAATTAAAATCACTTTCAAGCGAATATGTAGCAAAATATACAATAAAAAAATTCTTAAAAGATAAGTTTTATATAGTACCAGGATTTACAGTTAAATGTGCGAAGTTTTTTTCTAAAATAGTTCCAACACCAATACTTGCAAAATTTACTTATTATATGCAAAAGAAAAAAGATAGAAGTTAGATAATTTATTATTCGTAAAAAGTAAGAGGTAAAAATATGAAGATTTTAATTGGAACAAAAAATGAGGGAAAAATTGAAGGGGCAAAAAAGGCTTTTGAAAGATATTTTGATAATATTGAAATCGAAGGAATATCTGTAAGTTCAGATGTTGGTAATCAACCAGTAAATAAAGATATTTTTAAACGGAGCAAAAAATAGAGTAAAAAACTTGAAAAAATATGCTGAAGAAAATAATATAGAGGCAGATTTTTTTGTAGCTTCAGAAGCTGGAATTACAAACCTTTTAGGAGAATGGATAGATATAAATGCAGCTGTTATTGAAGATAAAAATGGTTTTCAAAGTGTTGGAACAAGTCAAGGATTTCAAATTCCAGAAAAATATGTTGATGAAATAATTGAAACAGAACTTGGAAAAGTAATGGATAAAATTTTTAGCAAAAATAATTTAAACACAGGAAAAGGTGGAATAAATTTTTTAACACATAGTGAAATTTCAAGAATAGATTTAACAGAAAATGCTTTTATAATGGCATTAATAGAACATATTAATGGAGATATTTGGAAATAAAATAATAAACGGGAGTAAGTAGTTATGGAAAAAGTTATAATTGAAGTTGGTTCAACAAATACAAAAGTAGATTTATTTAATGGAGAAAATGTAATTCATTTGGAAACCACTACTATTGAATTTAAGAAAAATTACAAAAACCAAAATAAATTAGATGAAAAAGATATAGAAGTTTTAATTAATTTAGTGAAAAAATATGCACAAAAATATAGTAATATATATACTTGTGGAACTAGTATTTTCAGAAGTTTAAAAGATGCAGAAAAAGAAAAATTTTTAAATTTATTTAGTGAAAAAACAGGATATGAGTTTAATATTATTTCTCAAGAAAAAGAAAATGAATTAACAGTTTATGGTACAGTTAGAAATGTAAATAGTAGAGTTGCTGTATTTATTGGTGGTGGAGGATCAACTGAAATTGCAATTTATGATGGAAAAATAGAAGAAATGGTAAATTCTCCAATAGGTGTTATTGATATTATGAACAAATTTCCAGACTTAGGAAATGATTTAGCAACAACAAGTTTAGAAGAAGTAAGAGATGCTATTAAATTAAATCTGCCAAAAGGAAAAGCTGATATATTAATTTTAGCAGGTGGTGGTCATAAAAATTTTGCTTTAAATTCAGGCATTTCTTATGAAAAAAACACTTTATTTTCAGATGAGCTTTTACCAATAATGATGGATATAGAAACAAGAAAAAAAGATACAAAAAAATATTATGAAGAAATATCTTTAGATGAAATTAGAAGTAGAGTAGCAGATCCAAATTGGTGGTATGCAACAAGAGCAATGTGTGCATTTGTTTTAAATGTAGCAGAAGAAATTGGAGCAAAATATATAATTCCAACAGATATATCAATGGTATATGGATTATTGGAGGAGTAATAAAATGGAAAAAAAGTATTGTATTGTTACAACTGCATGTAATGATAAAGAAAATGCTAGACAAATTACAGATACATTATTAGAAAAACGATTAGTAAGTTATGTTCAAGAAAGTAAAAGATTTAGCTCTTATTATTGGAAAGGCAAAATAGTAAAAGAAGATGAATATTTTCTTACTATGGGAACAAAAAAATCTTTATATAAAGAAGTAGAAAAGGAAATAAAAGCAATACATAATTATGAAGTTCCAGCTATTACAATGTATGAAATTTTAGATGGAAATGAAGAATTTTTTGATTGGTTGGAAAAAGAAACAAAAAAGGAGTAACTTTATATGGATAATTATGGAATAAGAAATATTTCCAATAATGTGCTAAATTTTAAATATGATAAATATTACAGGAATTTATGCATTGCTTTAAAACAAGATATATCAAAAGATGAAAAGAACAAAATAAGTAATAAGTCTAAATTAGAACTAGCAAATTTACTTAAAAATATAGATATTGATGAAAATGTTTTAAAAAATGATTTTGTAAATTTATTATTGGATAAAAATTCTGCAAAGCTTTTATGGATTTTATATAGTAAGTATGATGGAAATTATAATTATATTGATATAATAAGTGATACTCTAAAAGGAGAAAATAAAGTTGAACGTGGTGGTACGAATACATATAAGATAAATGGTTGGATGACACATACTTTATATGCATATCAAATAACCAATTATAATATTGCAAAAAATATAGAATTAGAAAACTTTAATGGATCAAAAGAATCTAAAAAACAAATAGAAGAATTATATAAAATATACAATATGTTAGATGAAACTGCACTCTTTATTTTAAAAGTTTTTTGCTTAATTCATGATATTGGAGTTATTGATGATATAGGTTTACATGATGTATTAGGAATGAAATTTGTAGAAAAAGTATTATCAGAAATTGGAGTGACAGAAGAAAGGTTAAAAACATATAATTTAAGCTTAAATGAATTTATAAAAATTCAAAAAGCAATAATAAAATATCATACTTTAATTACAAGTTTATCATCTGAAGGAAGTGATGAATATGTACAAAATAATTTTAAGGATTTAATTTCTAATATTTCAGATGAAAGAATAAAAAAACAAATACCTAAAATATTATTTTTAATGGCTTATGGAGATATTATAGCTGTTGATGAAAGCTTAATGAATATAGAAAAATATGAAAGAACAAAAGAAGGGTATTTATTTTTTGAAGAAATTATAAACAACAAAGAGCATAAAAGAAATAAAGAGAAAGTAGCAATAGAAAGAATTTGTGATACAGCTGGAAGAATAGAGTTTGAAGTTTTAAAAAATAATTTAGATAGTATTTTAAATTCAAATAAAATAAATAAACATACTTTTATTGAAAATATGTTTAACATAAAAGCAATGAGATATACTGGCCCTTTAATGAAAACTTTAAATGACACAAACTTATGTATAAAAATATATAATGAATTATTTGAATTAATAAGTGCTTTAAAATCAGAAGATGCATTAAAAGAATATAAAATACTTTTTGTTCCAGATAAACATGAAAATGAATTTGTTAAAGAATTTAAAAATGGAAACTTTTTTAAATGTATAGAAATTATGAAGAAAACTAGAGAAGATGAATGCATTTATGGAAAAACTAAGCTTATATTTGGAACAGATCAAGATGGAAAATACTTACATATAAAAATTATTTAATTTATAAAAAGGAGATGTACTTATGAAAAAAACAAAACTATTATTATTATTTTTATTATTTCTATTTATAATTCCAATATATGTTAATGCAGATATGGCATTACCAGAGATAATTCCATATAAAGCAAGAGTAATTAATAAAAACGGAACAGAATCAGTATCAAATCCTTATGAACAAAAAGATAGCATGTTAATACCATACGATACATTAGTAGAAATAACTTTTGAAGAAAATGAATATGGAATGACAAATTATAATGGTAAATCATGTTATATAAAGCTTTCAGATTTAAGAGCAGTATCAGAAGAAACAGAGCCTGTTGGTGAAAAAGTAGTGAGTAAAAAATACTATGTTTGGGAAGAAGGAGCATATCTTTATAAAGGTCCATCAAAGGCATACGATAAAGTAGATGGAAATATTCAAATAAAACCAGGAACTACAGTTACTTGCAAATATTCAGAAAATCATGTTGGATGGGGATATGTTGAATATAATGGTGTTAAAGGTTGGGTATACATATATCAATGCTATAAATATACTCCATATAATGAAGTATCACATCTTGTTGATATTTCAGAAGGAAATACAAAAATTTATACATTAAAAGATATAACATTAGAAAATTCGCCTACGAAACGAGAAAAAACTAATATTGTAGTACCAGCATTTACAGAAGTACAATATAAATATGAATACATGTATAATCCACATAAGAAATATATATGTATAGAATATAATGGTAAAGAAGGATGGCATGAAATAGAAGAGATAGATAATTTGTCTATCGCTTATAATTGTAAAAATAAAAATATTTCTTTAATTGCCGTAAAAGATGTTCCAATATATGAAAAGTTTAATGAAGAAAATAATAATGTAATAGGAACTATACTAGCTAAAGAAGAATGTGATGTTATATATGCTTCTAATTATTATTATGGAGATGAAAGTTGGTGTTATGTGCACTATAATGATATAAGTGGATGGGTAAATACAAAAGGCGAAGATTATTTAATAAGTGTAAGATACAACTACGATTTAATTAATGATAACTATTTTGAATATACTACTGATAGAGATTTCATTATTTATGATAATGTAAATGGAATTGAAACAGATGTAATTATTCCAAAAGATACGGTACTTAATAAGAAATATGCTTATACAGATAATAATTCAAGTTGGTGGAGCTATGTATTTAATGATAAATATAGTGGTTGGATAAAAGGTGATTTTTATAAATCATCTGTTGAAAACACATCTAATGAAAATACACTTATTGAAAACACAAATGAGATAAATGATGAGAATTTAGCAGAAGAAAAAGAGAACAATATACAAAGATTGTTTTCAATACAAAATACTTTAATAATTTGTATTTTGGTGGCATCAATTATAGCAATTATATCAATATTTTTAATTAAAAAGATTAATAGTAAGGAAAATAAATAATATGATTAATTTATTGCCTATATGTATGATTATATGTTTGACATGTACAATAATTATAGAAATAGTTATTGCATATATTTTAAGAATGAAAAATAAAAAGGATTTTGTAAATATAATTTTAGCAAACTGCATTACAAATCCATTATTGGTAGCAATTTCTACATATATTAATGTTTATTATGGGTTATTTGCTAGAAGAATATCAATGATTATATTAGAAATACTTGCAATAATAGTCGAAGGATATATTTATAAAAAAAATTTGAGTTTTAAAAAGATTAAACCATATATATTATCATTTATATTAAACTTCAGTTCATATTTTTTAGGAATAATAATAAATCATATAATTTATTAAAATTAAAAGTGAATTTATAAAACATTTTATTTATAAATTCACTTTTTTTGTAATAAAATAAATTTTTAAATCTCTTATATAGTAGAGGGAGGTAAAAGTTATGCAGAGTATAGAAGAAATTTATAATGAGCATTCGAATACTCTATATAAATATTTATTATACCTTACAAAAAATGAAGACATAGCAGAAGATTTAACTCAAGAAACTTTTGCAATAGCAGTAAAAGAAATAAATAAATTTAAAGGAGAATGTAAAGTTTCAGTTTGGCTATGTCAAATAGCAAAGCATTTATGGTATAAGAAAATAAAAAAAGATAAACATATTTCTTTTGAAGAATTAAATGATGAAATTGAAGATTATTCAAGAGTAGAAGATATAGTTTTTGAAAATGAACAAAAGATAGAAATTTTTAAAAATATGCAAAAGCTAGATGAAACTTCGAGAGAAGTAATGTATTTAAGAATGATTGGAAATTTAAACTTTATTGAGATTGCAGAAATACTTGGAAAAACGCCTAATTGGGCGAGAGTAACTTATTATCGAGCAAAACAAAAAATAAGGGAGGTAATTGAAAATGGAAAAGAAAACTGAATGTGAAATTGTACAAGATTTGTTAATAGGATATTCAGATGATGTATTAAATCCAGAATCTAAAAATTTAGTAGAGAAACATTTATCAGAATGTGAAGAGTGCAGAAAAAGATTAGAAGAAATTAAAAAAGATGAAAAAAATGAGAATAGTGAGAAAAAACAAATTGATTATCTTAAAAAAATAAGAATAAAAAACAGAATAAAATCAATTTTAATTGCAATTGGAATTGTTTTAAGTTTAGCTTTAATTTTATTTTTAAGAAAGTTTTTAATTATAAATAATTTTCTTAATAAAGCAGAAAAATCTTTAACATCAAATAATATGTATATTGAAAAATCAGAAAGTTCTTCAAATCCTGGAGAAGCAAGTGTTTATAGAACATATTATAAAGATGGAAAATATAAACAAACTTTTGATATATACTCTGAAAATGGAGTTGAAAATATATATGCAAAATATGCAGAAATAGATTCAGACGAGCAAATTTATATAAATGAAAAAGAAAAAAGTGTGACAATATACAAAGGAAATTTAATAAGTGAATTTAATACAGAGAAAACCTTAAAAGCTGTTCCTTTTGTTCAAAATAGAACTCTTTATTTAAGACTTGGAATGGTATTTTACTATGGAATAAATACAAGTACTTTTCAAATAGGAAGGGAATACTATGTTTTAAGAAACGTTTTGGATAAATCCACTAGACACGAAGTATGGATAGACAAAGAAAATGGTTTGCCTTTAAAGGAATTTCAAGAAGATGCTATAAGAACTTTTTTTCCAGGAACAGAAATTGTAAAAAATACAGCAAATATGGATGTTAATTATAAATACAGTTTTGATACAGTAACAGATGAAGATGTTGCTGTTCCAGATTTTACAGGCTACACAGTAGAAAATATAGACTATAATTTGGAAAATTTAGAAAAAAATTAAGCTTAAATGAAACTTTTTTGAAAATTTTGAAGTCTTATAAGTGTAATAATCAAAAGAGGAGAAAAAAATGGAAGAAGAAGTTATACTTGCTCAAAAAGGAAATAAACAAGCATTTTCTGATTTAATTGATTATGTAAAAATGGATTTATATAAAATTGCAAGAAGTAGATTACATAATGAAGAGGATATTTTAGATGTAATCCAAGAAACTATAATTTGTGCATATAAATTTATAAGAAAAATTGATAAACCAGAAAATTTCAAAAAATGGATAATTAAAATTCTAATAAACAAGTGTAATGATACTTATAAAAAGAAAAAAATAAATAAGATTTCTTTAGATGATGTAGAAGAAATATATTCAGTAAACATGGTAGAATTTGAAAACTTAGAAATAGATGATATTTTAAAGAATCTAAATGATGATGAAAAACTAATTATTACTCTTTATTATTTAGAAGATTACACAAGTAAGGAAATATCTAAATTACTTAAAGTAAATGAAAATACGATAAAAACTAAAATTTCAAGAGCAAAAAATAAGATAAAAAATAGTTTTAAGGGAGGTATTTATTAAAATGGATGAATTTGACAATGAAATCCGCAAAATTTTCAAAAAAGATGCTAATCTTAGTGATGAGTTTAATTATTCTGTAAAAAGAACAATAGAAAATTTACCAGATAAAAAATTTAAAATTCCAGTATTTAGAACTTTTGCTACTGGATTTGCTTGTTTAGTGTTTTCTGCTGGAATTGTATTTGCAAAAGATATATCACAAAAGATTTATAATTTCTATGAAACAGGAAAAGGCATTGAAACAGCAATAAATGAAGGATATATTGCAGAAAATGAATCTGAATATACAAATTCATCTAAAGAGGAAACATATTCTAATGAAAACACTGGAATTGTAATCGAAGATACTGAAACAAAAGTAAAAGTTCAAGATATTGTAATGGATGATTTCAATTTAAGTGCAACAATAGTTGTAGATTTATCTGATAAAATTTTAGAACAAATTCCGGCAAAAGACATCTGGGAAATGCATTTTCCAGACTTAATAGTAAGTGATGAAGATGGAAATGTTTTATTTGGAATGGATCAAGATGCTGTAAAAAACTTTTTCGGGGGAGAAATAAATGAAGAAAAAGTTTGTAATAGTGGATTAAATAGCTTTATAAAAGATAGAGGCACATCACCTGTTAAAGCAGTTTATAATATGTATGTAGAATATAGTAATCATTATCCAAAAAGTAAAAAGTTGAATTTTAAATTTACAGAAATTGCTATTTCAAATTCAGATGAGACAGTTTATGGTGATGAAGAAATAACTGTAAAAGGAAATTGGGAAGTAAGTGTAGATTTACCAGAAAAATTTTATAATAGAGAATCTATAATTTATCATCAAGTAGATGAAAGCAGTAGCAAACATAAAGTAAGAAGTTTTGCAATATATAACACAGGAGCTGTAGTAGAGCTTTCTTTAAAATCTAGAATACTTAAAGATAGAACTGGGGAAATAGGTGAGCTAATAAGAAAAGGAAATCCAGATACTGCAATAGAAAGCTATATGCTTTCAAAAGTGTATAAAGCAGAAGCATTTCAAAAATTAAGTGAAGAAAGAAGAAAACTTTATGATAAAGAGGTTTATATAACAAATTCTAATGGAGACAAATTTGAATTAACAATGGGACCAATACCAAATGGTGGTGGAAGTATAGATGAAAATGGAATTTATAATACAAGTTGTGCATTTGATTTAACTGCAAAAGATGCAACAGATGAGCTTACTCTTCATATAAAATATTTAGGAGAAGAAACAGAAATAAAATTGGAAAAAGATAGCATACAATAAAAAATTTAAATTAAGGAGAAGAAGGATATGAAAATAAATTTTAAAAATATAATTTTAATATTTAGCATAATATTATTTACTATCTTATTTCCAATAGAAAATTATGCTAAATTTGTTGATTATCAATATAACATTTCACATAAAGTTTTTGAAAATTGGTTAAAAGAACAAACTTTAGATACAGTAAGTGAAAATGAAAGAATAACAGAAGATTTTGACATAGATAGTTATAGTTCTTGTAATACTAAAACATTTGAATTAGGAGATGAAATTTATATTTATACAAGTGCATTGGTAACTCCAGTAAACCCTGAAAGTGAGTATTGGAAAAGCTTTGAAAAGGTTGAAATTGCTGGAATACCCGCTAAATATAGAATGAAATATTATATAAAAATGACTCAGATAGAAGGAGAAGACTATAAAATTACATATATGGGAGAAGTTCCAGATGGCTATGAAGAATATGTTCAAAGAATGAACGATATGGGAATAGATATAGAAAATATGAATTTTGACGAATATTTTGAGTTTGAATATGAAGATGAAAACGAAACAAAGTTGCAAGAAGTTCAAACTAAAGAATATAAAGCAGAAAATAAAATAGTTGAAAATACAAGTTTTGCAATATCAATACTTTGTGCAATTATGATAGTAATATGTTTTGCAGTTTATATTAAAAATCTTAAAAAATATTAATTTAAAA
>CANRPX010000027.1 GCA_947632605.1 uncultured Clostridia bacterium
ATACTTCTTTTATAGTTATATATTTATTATTTTTTACTTCATATAAAAGCTTCATATAAACCTCAAAATATATTTTTTAAGAATTTTATCACATTATTAAAAACTTTACAAAAGTAAATGAATTTTTTAAAATAAATTATTAATAAATTTATTAAAAAAATTGTAAAAAAATTTTTATATGATATAATCTTTATATGTGAAATTACAAATGAATCAAATGAGGTGTTTTAAATGTTATTTACAAATGAAGAAATACTTAAAAACCAAATAAAACAAATGGCAAGAAAAAGAACATTTTTTTCAATATTATGCTTTTTAATTATATTACCACTTATTATATATAATTTACTTTTAGTTTTTGAACTTAAAATTAATCCTGAAAAATTAATTGATATAGCAGGATATAAACCTTATATTGTTACATCAGATAATTTTTCTTCAGAATTATATAAAGGAGATATAATTAATGTAAAATCTGTATTGATAGAAGATCTAAATAAAGAAGATATAATAATTTTAAATAACAAAAATGGCATAACACTTGGAAAAGTTGAAGAAATAAATACTGCTACTAATAAGGTTACTGTTAGTACAGAAAGTAGCAATAATGAAAAAATAACATTAAGTCAATCAAATGTTTTAGGTAAATACGATTTTAAAATTTTTGATTTAAAATTAATAATTACATTTTTACAAGATAAAATACTACTTGTATATCTAATATTAATTATTTACATATTATATATGAGAAATAGTTATAAAACTGAAAGAAGTCAAATAAGAAAATTAAAAAAAGAAATATATGATAAAAAAATACAAGAAAATACATAATTATATTTAATAAATAAACGAAATAATTTTTCTAAAAATAGATGTTTTAAATTATATTTTAAGACATCTACTTTTTTTATTTTAAAAACAAATGTTTTTTGTACTGACCTACCAGTATAAAGATAAAGAGTTAAAAATGTGATATAAATATAGAGTAAAAGAAAGGAATTACTATGTGCGAAAGATTATATGATTATATGAAAATTACAGATTTAAAGGATATGCTTAAAAAATCTGGGGAAAAATATGGAAATAGAATTGCTTATAAAATAAGAATAGAAAAAGAAAAATATAAAACAATTACTCATAAAGAAGTAAGAGAAATGATAGATGCTTTAGGTACATCTTTAATTGATATGGGACTTAAAGATAAAAAAATAGCTGTAATTGGTGAAAATAGATATGAATGGAACTTATCTTATTTATCTGTCGTTTGTGGTACAGGTATTGTTGTTCCACTTGATAAATCTTTGCCAGAAAATGAATTGAGAAGTTTAATAGAACGTTCAGAAGTTGAAGCTATTTTTTATTCAAAAAAATATGATGAAATTCTTAAAAATATCAAATGTGAAGGTGTAGGAAAATTAAAACATCTAATATCAATGGATTTAGAAATTCATACAGATGGTGTATATTCTCAAAGTGAATTAATTGAAAAAGGAAGAAAGTTAATAAAAGCAGGAGATAGAAGATTTATTGATGCAAAAATAAATAGTGAAATAATGAATATAATGTTATTTACTTCTGGAACTACTTCAGCATCAAAAATAGTAGCATTATCACATAAAAATTTATGCTCAAATTTAATGGATATTGCTTCTGTTTTAGATGTTGATTGTAATGATATATTTTTATCTTTTTTGCCATTACATCATGTTTTTGAATGTACAGTTGGATTTTTATTTGCATTATATTCAGGAGCACAAACAGTATATTGTGATGGAATAAGACATGTAACAGAAAATTTGAAAGAATATAAAGTTTCTGTAATGGCTTCAGTTCCAGCAATATATGAGGGAATATTTAAAATAATAAGAAAACAAGCAGAGAAAAAAGGATGCTTAAATGAGATATTACAAAAAGAAGAAAAATATTTAAAATCTTCGATGGAAGAAAGAAAAAAAGCTTTTAAAGAAATACATGATATGCTTGGTGGAAATGTTAAATTAATGATTAGTGGAGCAGCAGCTCTAGATGCTACAATTGAAAACAAATTTAGAATTTTAGGATTTAATTTAGTTCAAGGTTATGGTTTAACAGAAACTTCACCAGTAGTAGCGATAGGAAATAATAAATATAATAAAGTAGGATCTATTGGAAAAGCAGTTCCAAGTGTAGAAGTTAAAATAGATAATCCAGACAAAAACGGAATTGGAGAACTTGTTGTAAAAGGTCCAAACGTAATGCTTGAATATTATGAAAATAAAAAAGCAACAAAAGATGCTTTAATAGATGGATGGTTTTATACAGGAGATTTAGCAAGAATAGATGATGAAGGATATATTTTTATTTGTGGTAGAAAGAAAAGTGTAATAGTTCTTAAAAATGGAAAGAATATATTCCCAGAAGAAATGGAAAATCTTGTTAATAGAATAGAAGGTGTAGAAGAATCTTTTATATTTGGAAAGCAAATGTCAGAAGATAAAAATGATATAAAAATATTTGTTAAAATAATTTATAATAAAGAGATTGCTGAAAATGTTTATAAAGTAAAAGGTAAAGAAAATATTTATAAAAAGATATTTGAAAGAATAAAAGAAATAAATCAAAGTTTGCCAAAGTATAAAGCTATAAGAGGAATGATTTTATCAGAAGAACCACTTATTAAAACTACAACAAATAAAATAAAAAGAGAGAAAAATTTAGAATTAATAGAAAAAGAAAATAAATCTTTTTAGAAGGAAAATTATGAAATTAAATACAAAACTTTTAGGAAAAAATTTTGAACATTATGAAAAAATAGATTCCACACAAGCAGAAATTTGGAGAAGAATAAAAAAAAATAATATTAAAAGTGGAACAATAATTTCTGCAGATATTCAAACAGAAGGAATTGGAACACATGGTAGAATTTGGAGAACAGATGAAAATAATAATATAGCATTTTCTTTTGTTATTAAAACAAATTGCAATATTTCAAAATTAAATGGTATTACACTGGAAATTGCGGAAGTTTTAGTACAAGTTTTTAAAAATTTATATAATATAGAACTTAAAATAAAAGAGCCAAATGATTTAGTTTATAATGATAAAAAAATTGGAGGAATACTTTGTCAAACTAAATTAAATGGTGAAATAGTAAAATATGTTGTTATAGGAATAGGAATAAATACAAATAAAACTTATTTTTCAGAAGATATAAAAGAAATTGCTTCATCTATAAAAAAAGAATTTAACATTAATATAAATAATGAGGAAGTAATTAATGAATTTTGTAATTTATTTGAAAAAAGATTAATAAAAAGGATTGGTGAAATTTAATGAAAATAGGATTTTTATTTCCAGGTCAAGGATCACAAATTACTGGAATGGGAAAAGATTTATATGAGAAATATGAAGATGTAAGGAACATATATGAAAAAGTAAAAAACATTACAGGTATCGATGTGAAAACATTAAGTTTTGATGCTGAAAGTGATATTTTAAATCAAACTAAAAACACACAAATTTGTATATTAACAATGAGTTTAGCAATATTAAAACTTTTAGAAAAAGAAAATATAAAAGCTGAAATCTCAAGTGGTTTAAGTTTAGGAGAATACACAGCATTAATTTATAGTAAAGCTATTTCATTTGAAGATGGTGTAAAACTTGTAAAAAATAGAGGAGAATATATGCAAACTCTAGCTCCAAAGGGAGATTGGTCAATGGCGGCAATACTAGGAATGGATGAAGATAATGTTTTAACCCTTTGTAAGAAAGTTAAAAATGGATTTGCAGTACCAGTAAATTTTAATTGTCCAGGACAAATTGTTGTTTCTGGAGATAAAGAAGGAATTGCAGAAATAGAAACTTTAGGAAAAGAGATGGGAGCTAAAAAGATAAGAATATTAAACACATCTGGTCCTTTTCATACAGAAAAATTAATTGATGCATCAAATGCTTTAAGAAAAGATTTAGAAAAACTAAATTTAAATGATTTTGAAACAAAAGTTGTAAAAAACTTAGATGGAAAAATTTATAATAAAAATGATGATATTCAAGATATTTTAGCAAAACATATAATTAGTCCAGTTCATTTTGAAAAGTGTTTACAAACAATGATTTCAGAAGGAGTAGATACTTTTATTGAAGTAGGACCAGGAAAAACTTTATCAGGTTTTGTAAAAAGAATGCCTGCTAACCCTAGTGAAAAAGAACTAACTATTTTAAATATAAATAATGTGGAAAGTTATGAAAATACTATAAAAATATTAAAAGGAGATAATTAATTATGAGTAAAGTTGCATTAATAACAGGTGCTACTAGAGGAATAGGAAAACAAATAGCACTTACACTTTCTAAAGAAGGTTATAACATTGTATTAAATTGCAGAACATTAAATGATGATGTAGAAGAAGTTAAAAAAGAAATAGAAAGCAATAATGTAGAAGTATTAGTAGCACAAGGTGATGTTTCTAATTTCGATGATTGCAAAAGATTTGTAGATGAAGGAATATCAAAATTTGGAAAAATAGATGTATTAGTAAATAATGCTGGAATTACAAAAGATATGTTGCTTGCTAGAATGAAAGAAGAAGACTTTATTCAAGTACTAGATGTAAATTTGGTTGGAACTTTTAATGTAACAAAGAATGTAGCAACATATATGATGAAAGCAAGAGAAGGAAGAATTATAAATATATCTTCTGTTGTAGGAATATCTGGAAATGCAGGTCAAGCAAATTACTCTGCTTCAAAAGCTGGAATAATAGGATTTACTAAAAGTTTAGCTAAAGAATTGTCTTCAAGAAATATCTTAGTAAATGCAATTGCTCCAGGTTTTATAGAAAGCGATATGACAAATGTTCTAAAAGATGAAACAAAAGAACAAATATTAAAAACTATTCCATTAAAAAGAATAGGAAAACCAGAAGATGTTGCAAATGTTGTTAAATTTTTAGCATCTAGTGATAGTAAATACATTACAGGACAGGTTATAAATGTTGATGGTGGAATGTTAATATAAAGAAAGGTGATTTTAAGATGGAAAAAAGAGTTGTAATTACAGGTTTAGGTGCAATAAGCCCTTTAGGAAAAAATGTAAATGAATCATGGGATGGAATTAAAAATAAAAAATGTGGTATTGATAAAATAACTTTGTTTGATATAACAGGTTTTAAATGTACTTTAGCAGGAGAAGTAAAAGATTACAATCCAGCAGAATATTTAGATTTAAAACAAGCAAAAAGATTAGATAGAAGTTCACAGTTTGCTATAATTTCTGCAAGAGAAGCTTTTAATGATAGCAAAATAACAACTGAAAATACAGATTTTAATAGAATTGGTGTATTTATAAGTTCTGGTATAGGTGGAATACAAACAATAGAAGAACAATGTGAAATATGTAATGCTAAAGGATATAATAGAGTATCTCCTATGTTTATACCAATGGTAATTGCAAATATGCCTGCTGGAAATGTTGCAATTGATTTAGGTTTAAAAGGAGAATCAATTGCAATTGTATCAGCATGTGCTTCTTCAACACATGCAATTGGAGAAGCATTTAAAACTATTAAAGAAGGAACAGAAGATGTAATATTAGCTGGAGGTTCAGAAGCTGCAATATGCAAACTTGGAATTGCAGGATTTGAAAACATGAAAGCATTATCTACTTCTGAAGATAAAAACAGAGCAAGTATTCCATTTGATAAAGAAAGAAGCGGCTTTATAATGGGAGAAGGTGGAGCAGTACTTGTCTTAGAAGAATTAGAACACGCTAAAAAAAGAAATGCAAAAATTTATGCTGAAGTTATAGGTTATGGAGCAACATCTGATGCTTATCATATAACATCTCCATCACCAGATGGAGAAGGTGCTGCAAGAGCTATGAAAAGAGCAATAGAAAATGCAAAAATTACTGCAAAAGATATAGATTATATTAATGCACATGGAACATCAACACATTTAAATGATATGTATGAAACTATGGCTGTAAAAACAGCTTTAGGAGATTATAGTAAAAATGTAATGATAAGTTCTACAAAAGGAAATACAGGTCATCTTTTAGGAGCTGCAGGTGCAATTGAAGCAATCTTTTCAGTAAAAGCAATTGAAGAAGGAATAGTACCACCAACAATTAATTATAAGGTAAAAGATGAAGACTGTGATTTAGATATTGTTCCAAATGAAATTCGAAAAAAGGATTTAAATATTGTTATGTCTAATTCACTTGGGTTTGGTGGACACAATGCAAGTATTATTATAAAAAAATTTGTAGATTAAAGAAAGGAGAACAATATGGAATACGATAAAATTAAAAAATTGATGGATGATATGGGAAATTCAAAATTAACTTCTATTGAAATAGATTTTCCAGATGGCACAAAAATAAGTATGAAAAAAGAAGAAAATGAATCTGTAAAAAAAGTAGAAAATGAAAACATAATGAAAGAAGAAATAAATCAAGAAATTACAGAAGAAAAGAAAGAAGAAGTTGAAGAGAATTGTAATATAGTAAAATCACCTATGGTTGGAACTTTTTATCTTAAACCATCACCAGATGCAATGCCTTATGTTGAAGTTGGAAAAAGAGTAAAAAAAGGAGATGTACTTTGCATTATAGAAGCTATGAAATTAATGAATGAAATAGAATCTGAATATGATGGTGAAATAACTGAAATTTTAGTAGAAGATGGTAAGCCTGTTGAATATGGAAAACCATTATTTAAAATAAAATAGTTAGAAAGACTTTAAAAATAAAAATAAATATAAATAAGAAGAGGTAAAAAATGCTTAATAAAGAAGAAATAGAAAAAATTATTCCACAAAGAGATCCTTTTTTAATGATAGATGAAGTGGAAACTTTTATTCCAGGAGAAAGTGCAATAGCATATAAACATGTAAAATCAGAAGAATGGTATTTTAAAGGTCATTTTCCAGGAAACCCAATTATGCCAGGAGTTTTAATTACAGAAAGTTTGGCTCAAACAGGAGCAGTTGCAATCTTAAGTATGGAAGAAAATAAAGGTAGAAATGCTTTATTTGGTGGAATAGATAAAATGAAATTCAAAAAAATGGTAGTACCAGGAGATACTTTAAAATTAGAAGTTAAAATAATAAAAAGAAAAGGTCCTATTGGAGTTGGAGAAGCAATAGCAACTGTTGATGGAAAAATAGCAGCTAAAGGAGAACTTACTTTTGCAGTTGTATAAAATGTACTTTTTATTTAATTATAGAAGGGAAAATAAAAATGAATAAAATTTTAATTGCAAATAGAGGAGAAATAGCAGTTAGGATAATAAGAGCATGTAAGGAAATGAATATAAAAACAGTAGCAGTATATTCAGAAGTAGATAAAGATGCACTTCATACTCGCTTAGCAGATGAAGCTATATGTATTGGTCCTGCTAATTCTTCAAAAAGTTATTTAAATTTTAAAAATATAATAGAAGCAGCAAATATAACTGATAGTGATTGTATTCATCCAGGATTTGGATTTTTATCTGAAAATAGTCAGTTTGCTAAAATATGTGAAGAATCAAATATAAAATTTATTGGTCCATCTTATAAAGTAATTGAACTTATGGGAAATAAATCAAATGCTAAAGAGCTTATGAAATCAGTTGGAGTTCCAGTAGTTCCAGGATCTGATGGAACTATAAAAAATGTTTCAGATGCAATGAAAATAGCAGAGAAAATAGGATATCCTGTCATTTTAAAAGCAGTTGCTGGAGGTGGAGGAAAAGGAATTCGTATAGTAAATTCTCCAGATGAATTAGTAACAAATTATAATCTTGTAAAACAAGAAGCAAAAATTTCTTTTAATAATGATGAAATATATATGGAGAAATTTATTCAGAATCCAAGACATGTTGAAATACAAATTTTAGCAGATGAACATGGTAATGTTATTCATTTAGGAGAAAGAGATTGTTCTGTTCAAAGAAGAAATCAAAAAATATTGGAAGAAACACCTTCAACTGCTATTGATGACAAAATAAGAAATAAAATGGGAGAAGCTGCAATAAAAGCAGCTAAAGCATCTGGATATACTAGCTGTGGAACAATAGAATTTTTAGTTGACAAAGATAAAAATTTTTATTTTATGGAAATGAATACAAGAATTCAAGTTGAACATCCAATAACTGAAATGAGAACAGGAATAGATATAGTAAAACAACAAATTAAAATAGCTGCTGGTGAAGAATTAAAAATAAAACAAAAAAATGTTGAGTTTAAAGGACACAGTATTGAATGTAGAGTTAATGCAGAAAATCCAATGAAAAAATTTATGCCTTGTCCAGGAACAATTACAGGATTAAATTTGCCTGGCGGAAATGGAGTAAGAGTTGACACTGCAATATATGAAGGATATACAATTCCTCCTACTTATGATTCAATGATTGCTAAAATAATTACTCATGGAGATACTAGAAATGAAGCTATTAGTAAAATGAAAAGAGCTTTAGAAGAAACAGTTATAGAAGGAGTAGATACTAACATAGACTTTTTATTTGAAATTATAACAAATCCAAATTTTATAAGAGGAAATTTTGATACATCTTTTATAGAAAAAGAAATTTTAAATAATAAGTAGTTTATAAGGAGAATATTATGATAGTAGACAAGATGAAAAAAAGAGCACCTACTGCTAAAAATAAAAAACACCAAGTAGATATACAAGTAGGTAAATGGGTTAAATGTGATAAGTGTCAAGAAATAATATATAAAGAAGATTTAAGAAACAATCTAAATATATGTACAAATTGTGGTGCATATTTTAGAATGCATATAAATAGAAGATTAGAAACAATTATAGATGAAGGAACTTATGAAAGATTTGACTTAAATATTGATACTACAAATCCATTAAATTTGGAAGATTATACTAAAAAAATTAAAGCTTTAAGAGAAAAAACAGGACTTTCAGAAGCAGTTAGTGCAGGAATAGGTGAAATAAATGGAGAAAAAACAGTTATTTGTGTAATGGATAGTGGCTTTTTAATGGGAAGTATGGGAATTGTCGTAGGAGAAAAAATAACTTATTCTATTGAAAAAGCAATTGAACTTAAACTTCCAATAATAATATTTTGTGTTTCTGGTGGTGCTAGAATGCAAGAAGGAATAATATCTTTAATGCAAATGGCAAAAACTACATCAGCAATATCAAAATTAAATGATGCAGGCCTTTTATATATTTCTGTTTTAACAGATCCAACTTATGGTGGTGTAACAGCTTCATTTGCAAGTATAGCAGATATTGTTTTAGCAGAGCCAGGAGCAATGATTGGTTTTGCAGGAAAAAGAGTTATAGAACAAACAATTGGAGAATCACTACCAGAAGGATTTCAAACAGCTGAATTTTTATTAGAACACGGATTTATTGATAAAATAGTTGAAAGAAAAGATTTGAAAGATACTTTATCAAAATTGATAAAATTGCATAAAAACAATTAATTGATATAAATTTCATAAAACTTAAAAAAGCATAATGATTTTTAGCAGAAATATTGAATAATTTAAGGAGGAATTTTATGAGTAAAATAACAGCTTGGGAAAAAGTGGAAATTGCGAGATCTCCTAAAAGAAAAACAGCTTTAGATTATATAGAAAAAATATTTGATGAATTTATTGAACTTCATGGAGATAGAAATTTTAAAGATGACAAAGCAATAGTTTGTGGATTAGGAAAAATAGATGATACAAATTTTACAATCATTGCTGAACAAAAAGGTAGAACTACAAAAGAGAATATAGAAAGAAATTTTGGAATGCCAAATCCTGAAAGTTATAGAAAAGGTATTAGATTTATGAAACAAGCTGAAAAATTTAAAAGACCAATTATAACTTTTATAGATACAAAAGGAGCATATCCAGGTATTGGTGCAGAAGAAAGAGGCCAGCGGAGAGGCAATTGCAAGTTCAATGTTAGAACTCGCAAAAGTTAAAGTTCCAGTAATTGCAATTGTAATTGGAGAAGGATCAAGTGGTGGAGCTCTTGCATTAGGAGTTGGAAATAAAGTTTTAATGTTGGAAAATGCTATATATTCTATATTATCTCCAGAAGGTTATGCAAGTATTTTATGGAAAGATTCTTCAAGAGTAAAAGAAGCAGCAGAGAAGATGAAACTTACAGCACAAGACTTGTACAATTTACATGTTATTGATAAAATCATCAAAGAGCCAAAAGAGATTAATGATGAAAGTTTTGATAAAGTAGTTAAATCTTTGAAAAAAGAAATAAAAAGTATAATTTTAGAAATGAAAGATATGACACCTGAAGAAATAGTTCAAGAGAGATATCAAAAATTTAGAAATATGGGAGAATACATTAATTTAGATGTTTAAATATTAAGATAAAAGGAGAAATAAGATGTTATTAGAAGGAAAAAAGATATTAATTATGGGAATTAGAAATAAGTGGAGTATTGCATTTGGAATTGCAAAATCTGCTTATGAAAATGGAGCAAAACTTATTTTTACATATATGGGAGAAGACAACAAAGAAAAAATAGAAGAACTTGTTTCAGAATTTGAAGGAAGTAAATGCTATGTATTAGATGGAGCTTCTGAAGACGATTTAGTTAGAGAAGTTTTTGAAAAAATAAAAAAAGAAAATGGAAAAATAGATGGAATAGTTCATGCAATTGCACATGCAAATACTGAAGATTTAAGAAATGATTTTATTTTTACAAGTAAAGATGGTTTTTCTCATGCTTGTGATGTAAGTGCTTATTCTTTTGTATTAGTTTCAAGGATGGCAAAAGAATTAGATATGTTAAATGAAAATGCAAGTTTAGTTACATTAACATACCATGGTTCTACAAAAGTATTAGATGGTTATAATGTAATGGGAATTGCTAAAGCAGCATTAGAAGCAAGTGTTAGATATTTAGCAGAGAATTTAGGAAAAGAAGGAATGAGAGTAAATGCAGTTTCAGCTGGTCCTATAAAAACTTTATCTGCAAAAGGAATAAAAGATTTTAATAGTATTTTAACTGTTGTAGAAGAAAAATCTCCACTACACAGAAATGTAACTACAACAGAAGTAGGAAATGTTGCAACATTTTTATTAAGTGAAATGTCTAGCTCTGTTACAGGACAAGTAATATATGCTGATAGTGGATATAACATAATGGGTGTATAATTTTGAAAATATTTTGTTTTTCTGGTATAATTATAATTAGCAACTTGGAAACCTTGCACATAGAAAGGAGGAACTTTTATGACTAAGAAGAAAATTTCTTTAAGTTATAAAGTTCTAACGGTTATCTCGTTGTTAGTCGGAATTATACTAAATATAAGAAAAACAAATTCAATTATATCTCTCTTATCTTATTATACTTTACAAAGCAACATTATATGCTTGATTGCATTTATATCATATATATTTATAGAGTTGCGGAAAAAGAGATATAAAAGTGATGTGTATTACCTAATAAAAGGAGCAATTGTAATTACAATAATTGTGACAGCCATAGTATATCGAATAGCTTTGGCACCAAATGGATTTCAGATGGATTCTTTGGAAAAGTCTTTAAGTAATAAAATTGTTGCTGATTTTTTGGTACACACACTATCACCTCTGCTTGTTCTATTTGACTATATATTGTTTGACAAAAAAGGCAGATTTAAAAAATATTATCCGATAATATGGCTTGTTTTACCTCTGAACTATGTAATTTATGTATACACTTATAGTTTCCTTGGAGGAAAGTTTTACAGCATTGGTGGGTCAAGAAAATATGCTTACTTTTTCTTAGATTATGATGTGCTAGGCCTTATGGGTGTTGTGAAATGGATAATAGTGATATCGATTTTTATTTTGATTATTTCTTATGTACTTGTATTTTTCGATTATCTGATGGGAAAGAAAAAGAGACCACGCTAACGGTCTCTTTTTTCTTGTATAAATTTTAAAAAGTAATTGTATTAGTAATTGTATTATTATTACATAAAAAAGAAATAATAAAAGAAAAATTAGTATTGAAAAAATTTTATTTTATATTAT
>CANRPX010000028.1 GCA_947632605.1 uncultured Clostridia bacterium
AAGTGTTTTTCTTTTTTGAAGAAAAGATGTTTTTATAATTTTGAAGAAGAATTTTTCATCTTGTACTTTAATTCTTGGTTTATCTAATACATTTAATTTAAGTACAGCAGAATCTACTTTAGGACTTGGTAAGAAATATTCTTTAGAAACATCTAATATAATTTCAGGATTAGTATAATAATTTATACTATAAGTAATTGAACCAGTTTCTTTTCCACCAGGTTTTTCTGCAAGCCTTAAAGCAACTTCTTTTTGAACCATTACTGTAATACTTTTTAAATTTAATTTGTCTTCTAATAATTTCATTATAATTGGTGTTGTAATATAGTATGGAAGATTGGCTACAACTTTTACATTTTTAAAATTTGAATTTTGTTTTATTAATTCATGCAAATTAACTTTTAAAATGTCTTGATTGATTAATTCAAAGTTATCATACAAAGAAAATCTATCATTTAATAAATTAATCATTTTTTTATCTAATTCTATACAAATAACTTTACCAGCATGTTCTAATAGCAAAGAAGTAAGACTACCAAGGCCAGGTCCAATTTCTATAATTAAATCTTCTTTAGATACTTCAGCTTTATTTACAATTTCTTGAATTGTAAATTCATCTATAAGAAAGTTTTGACCATAACCTTTATTTGCAGTTATATTGTATTTATTCATGATATATTTTGTTTCTTGTTCTAAATTCATTTTTTTATTCCTTCATAAATAATCTTCTTATATTTTACTATAAATTTATTTAAAATTCAATTTTTTCAGTTTTGAAAGTAAATTAAAAAGTTTTTAATTAATATTCAAATGATTTTATGAGAATAATATAGAAATTTAAGATAGCTGTTTTAGAAATTTTTGAAAATAATTTGAATAAAATATTACAGCTATCTTAATTCTTTAGTATTCTACATAAGAAAAAAATAATAAAAAATTTTCTTTTGTAAAGAAAAAAATTATATAAGCTGTTTTTATATTCTATTTGTGATTTTGTTTGCAAGAACTTGCGATAGAATATTTTGAAAAAAACGGTAAAATTATAATAGCTTAATAAAGAAAAATACATAAAAAGTGTCGAAATTGGGCGAAAATAATAAAAATCCCAATTTAATAGAATTTAAACTGGGATTAATTTTTTATATTTAAATAATATTTTTAAGCTTTATTTGTTATTTCTTCTAAGTCAAGAAGTTCTTGCCATCTTAAATCTACTTCTTTTTGGAATTCTTCTATCATCCATTCATTTCCAGGTTTAAACATGTGTTTAAATCTTTTTTGTGGTCTTAAGAATTCTTCAATTGGAAGTTTGTTAGCAGGTTTATAAGTAATTTTATAAACACCATCAACAACTTCATATAAAGGCCAATAGCATGTTTCAACAGCTAATTTATTTATTTGCATTAAATCTTCTGTATTGTATCCCCATCCTCTAGGACATGGAGCAAGTACATTTAAGAAACAAGGTCCTTCTGTATAAATTGCTTTTTCAGATTTTTGATATAAATCTGCGAAATTATTAAGTGCTATTGTTTGTGCAACATAAGGAAGGTGATGACCTACCATAATTTTTGCTAAATCTTTACGAGATTGCATTTTTCCTGGAACAACACTTCCTGCTGGAGTAGTTGTTGTATCAGCAAATTTTGGTGTTGCAGAAGAACGTTGAATACCTGTGTTCATATATGCACCATTATCATAACATACATAAACCATATCATGTCCTCTCTCCATAGCACCTGATAAACTTTGAAGTCCTATATCATAAGTACCACCATCTCCACCAAATGCAATAAATTTTGTATTTTTATCTTCTGGTAATTTTCCTTGACGTTTCATAGATTTGTATGCAGCTTCAACTCCACTTAAAGTAGCTCCTGCACATTCAAAAGCTGTGTGAATAAATGAGTCTGTCCAAGCAGTATATGGATAGATGAAAGTAGAAACTTCCATACATCCAGTAGCACATGCAATAACTGCATGATCTTCTGGCTTAACAGCTCTTAATACCATTCTGGCAACAGCTGGTGCACCACAACCAGCACACATTCTATGACCAGAAGTAAATCTTGAAGGCTTATTAGCCACTATTTCTTTATGATTATAAGGCATTTTAATCCATCCTTTCCAATTAATATTTTTAATAATTATTTTCTTAATCCTAAGTATCTATAAGGATTATCTATGTTTCCACTAGATACAACTTTGCTTAAATCAGTATAAACTGTTTTTATATCATTTACAGTAGTATCTCTACCACCAATTCCATATACATAGCTTAATGTTGGAACATGAATATTACTTACATACATACCTGAAATAACATCTTCAAATAATGCACCACCGCATCCGTTTAAAGAATCTGCTTTATCAAGTACTGCAACAGCTTTTGCATTTTTTAAAGCTTCTGCTACTTCTTCAGCAGGGAATGGTCTAAACATTCTTATTTTTAAAAGACCAGCTTTAACTCCTTGAGCTCTTAATTCATCAATAGCTGCTTTTGTAGTTCCTGCTGTTGAGTTCATACAAACGATTACTAATTCTGCATCATCTAATTTATATTTTTCAAAGAATTCATATTTTCTTCCAGAAATTTTTTCAAATTCTTTTGCAACTTCTGAAATTACTTTTTTTGCATTTCTCATAGCTTCTGCTTGTTGAGCTTTATGCTCAAAAAGATATGCTTGAAGATCTAAAGGACCAACTGCGATAGGTTCTTTATCATTTAACAAATAATGTTCTGGTTTATATTTTCCAACAAAATTTTTAACAATATCATCTTCTAATAATTCAATATTTTCAATTGAATGTGATGTGATAAATCCATCTTGACATACCATTAAAGGTAATTGAACATCTTTATGTTCAGCAATTCTGTGAGCCATTAATAAATTATCATAAGCTTCTTGATTTGTTTCTGAAAACAACATAATCCATCCAGCATCTCTAACTCCCATAGCATCAGAATGATCATTATGAATGTTTAATGGACCAGAAACTGCTCTGTTTACTAAAGACATTACTATTGGTAATCTTAAACTTGAAGCTATATAAATCATTTCCCACATTAAAGATAAACCATTTGCTGAAGTAGCTGTCATAGCTCTTGCTCCAGCTGACTCTGCACCAATACAAGCACTCATAGCACTATGTTCACTTTCAACAGCAACAAACTCTGTGTCAACTTGGCCATTGCTTACAAAGCTTGAAAAATATTGAGGTATTTCTGTTGAAGGTGTAATAGGAAATGCAGCAACAACATCTGGATTTATTTGTTTCATAGCAATAGCTGCTGCTTCATTACCACTTAATCTTTCTCTTATTCCCATAATTATTTTCCTTTCTTTTATTATAATTTTAAAAACTTGTTTATTTCATTTCTATAGCTTTAAAAGGACATACTTTTGCACAAACTCCACATCCTTTACAAGCATCATAATTGAAATCTTCTCTTTTTAAATCCTTATTAACTGGAATAGCATCATCAGGACAAACAGGGAAGCAAAGTCCACATTGTTTGCAAAGCTCTGGTTTAAAAACAGGAGTAGTTGAACGCCAATCACCAGTTTTAAATTCTTTTGCATTTCCAGCTGTATAAATATTTCCACCTATTGTAAGATCATCCATAGATGTTTTTGCATTTAATTTATCCTCTGTCATAATAGCTCCTTTCTAAACCTTTGTTACTTCTTTTAAAGCCATTTCTAAGGCTTTCATATTACCATCAATAACTTCTGGTTTTTTTGCAAATTTATGTTTAAAAGAACCAATCATATCTTCTAAGAAGGCTTCTTCAGACATAATTCCGCTTACTTTAACAACTGCTGCAAGCATAGGTGTATTTGGAAAATACTTTCCTAGAGTTTCCATAGAAACTTTACGGGCATCTATTTTATATATATCACCCGTGTATCCTTTTAGAGATTTTCTTAATTCTTCTCCATCTTTAGTAGTATTGATTATAATTGCTCCATCTGATTTTAAGCCTGCTGTTACATTAACTGAATCTAGAAGAGTGTCATCAACTACTACAACAAAATCTGGTTCATAGATGTTTGAATGAACTGTTATTGGTGTATCACTAATACGGTTATAAGCTGTAATAGGAGCACCCATTCTTTCTGGACCATATTCAGGGAAACCTTGAATATATTTACCAGTGTTGAAGGCTGCATCTGCTAGAAGAAGTGAAGCTGTTTTTGCACCTTGACCGCCTCTACCATGCCATCTTATTTCAATTAAATTACTCATAGTAACCTCCTATTAAAATTTTGTTTATGATAAAATTTATTGATTAAAATTCGTAGTTACAGTATATATTTTTTAAACAGTAAAGTCAATATAAAAGAAAGTAGTTTAATAAAAATATTACATTTATATTTAAAAAATGTTACAAAACAAATATTCTATTTATATATATAGTATAATAAAATAGAAATATTTTAAAATGGAGTAGTTATGTCTATACTTGGAGACTTTTTTAAAAATTTAAGAGATAATATTTTTCCCAAAAAACAGTTAGGAATTCCAGAGAGAACGCAAGCAAGATCTAATTGGATAACTAATGATAATATAATTAATCATTTTGAAGATCCAAGAAATTACAATGAATATTGTCAGGAATTTTTTAGTCATAGAGGTAATTTAGAAAAACAATACGATTATTTTGAATTAATATCTTTAATGCAAAGTAGTGGAGCTATGGCAGAACTAGAAAGATATTTATCTGAAATAAATGATAATTCAAGAATGTATTATCCATCAGATGTCTATGGAATTGATCATACAAGCAGAGTAACATTTTTTGCAGAAGCATTATGTTATTTAGATGGAGTTTCTGCACATGATAGAGAACTTATTATGAGAGCAGCAGAATATCATGACATTGGAAGAGAAGATGATAATAAAAATATAGATCATGGTTTGGCTGGAAGACTTAAAATAGAAAGATTTGGATTATTATCTAAATACCCAGAAAGAGACCAAGATATTATTAAATTTGCAGTAGAATGTCATTCATTAGGTAGAGAAAAAATAGATGAAAGATTAAAAGCACTACCTAAAAAAGATAGAAAAGATTATAAAATTGTTTTAGATTATTTGCAAAATGCAGATAAACTTGATAGAACTCGTATTGCAAATAAAGGCTGGGGATTGGATCCAAATAGATTGACTTTAGATACAGCAAAAAAATTAGTAAAAGTAGCTCATATCAATTTCTTTAGATTTAATACAGTAATAAATCGAGATAGAAAAAGAGATGCTAATGATTTAAAAGTAAGAGCCCAAGCTTTTTATCTAGCAAAACAACATGGATTTAATATAGATTTTGATTTCTTTAATGAAATTGCAGATAAATATAAACCAGGAACAATTGAAATGCTATTAAAAGAAGGAAAAATTGATGAAATTTTTTCTTATCAAACTTTTTTAAAATACAAATTAGATACTATTAGTGAAAGCTTAGTAAAATATCAACATGATGTCATTTTTAAAGAATTAAATAATAATAATCAAATTAGTCAATTAGAGTCATCTTTTAATTCAGATTTTATGTTGCTTTATAATTTGAAAACAGAGCATACTGATGCATATAATCTTTATAAATATGTAGATGTAGATTTGTCTCATAAAAGCTTAGTTGGGGTTGCAACACATATTAAAACAACAGATTTAGATAAGTTTTATGCTAAAGGCTACTATTTAAGAATGTGTGATTTATACGATTTAGCAGCAAATCTTACACCAACAGAATATCAAAATATGATGGATTCTGGAAATATAGAAGAAATATTTTCAAGTAAATATGAAAAGAATCCACAAAATTATGAGTATGTGCAAGAAAGATTAGCAAGATATGGAATAAATTATAGCAAGGACATAATAGATACAAATTACAGATTTATAGAAAAAATTGTAAGTGTATGTCCAAGTATATTAAAAGATAGAAATGTTTCAAATTATTCATTTTCTGAATTATATACAGCTATAACAAAATTATCTGATGTTTCAACTAGCTTATCTGAAAAAAGTAGATTTTTATTTGGCAAGCAAGATATTTTTGATTTAATGAATTATTTGAGAAGTGATACACTAATATATAATGTTACAGAAAGAGAGCAACTTAATATAGTAAAAAATTTTGTACATAACAAAGAAGTAGTAAAAGATCCAAGATATGTGCAATATATGTTAAAAAGAAATAGACCTTATGATACAAACAATATAGAAGAAATTTTAAATTATAATGAATTTTGTGCTGATAGCATACTAGTAGATAGACAAATCTTGTTAGCAGATGCAAAATCAAAATTAATAAATGCTTTGTTTAATATTGATGTACCACCAGAATCTAGAAGAGATTTTGAAAAAGAATTAGAAGAAGAATTATATTTTCATAAAAAATATTTTCCAAATTCTGAACTATATCAGTCTTCAAATGGAGTTTTAGATAAAATATCTGAAATTTTAGGAGCCAAAGACATAGAAAAATTTAGAAATTTATTATATGAAAATAAAAAGTTATTAAATACAGTTAATACACATGCATTAGGAAACAGAATAAAAGAAGAGTTACTAGATATTTCAAAAGGAGATATAACATATAATTTACAAAAAACAGCTTATGAAATTAGCTTAATAGAAAGTAGTGAAGTATATTCTACTTCTGGAATACCAGTTAGAGCAAAAGTATTATCTGGACAAAATTTTTACTTAGCAACAACAACAATAATGCCAAAATGTAGCAGTAGAGCAAATAAAATTATGGCAGAACAAAAAGATAAGGCTCGAGACATAATTTATAGGCAAATGTTAGAAAGAGAATATAACCCAAATCAAAAATGTACATCAATAATTTCAGAAGGTATGATAGGACATGCTAAATCTAGTTTGCAAGATCAAGAATTATTATATGGATTTGTTCCGAGTGAAAAAACAGAAATATCAATATTAGGAATAAATGATTTATCTACTAAGAGAGATTTAGCAAATAGTGGAATTAGAAAAACAAGTAAACCTGTTACACCAAGAGGAATAAAAGATTTAGTGTATGGAACTACTGAAGAGCATAATGAAGTAGTAATGACAGCATATCCAGATTTTATCGTTTGTTTTGATAGAATTACAGATATAGCAGTAGAAAAACAAAAAAGAATGCAAGAATTTTATGACAAAAATGGAATTAATAAAAAAATAGAAATTGTTCTTGTAGAAGCTCAAAAATCTTATTTGCCTAAAATAAAAAATGATGTTATAAGAGAACATGAAGCAATCAAATATTATTTGCAAAGTGGAAAATTAACAGATGAACACTTTAGATTAATGTTTGAACGAAAAGAAAGTGATTTTGTAAGGAGAACTTTGCAAGCAATTCATTCTACATCATATAGAGATGATGTTTGGGATCCACAATATAATGCTAGAGTATTAGATTCTATGATAGAAATTTTAGATAAAGTTTCAAGAATTGTTCCAAATGAAAAATCTAGAGTAGTTTTAGATCAAGTAGATTTATTACTACAAAGAGCAGATCAAAAAACAAAATATGGTGTATGTTTTTATGATCATTCGTATGCAAGAGATATTGATACAGAAGCTTTAAAAGATATAAGAAATCGTTTAGCTGTAAAAGCATATCCTTATGAACAAAATGCTCAAATAGATACTCCAGATGAAGATGTAAAAAGATATAAAATGCATGATACTAGAACTCATGAAGATGAATAGAATATATAATAAAACTAGAACTCTATGATATAAATAGAGTTCTAGTTTTATTACAAAAATATTACAAAAATATGTCATATTTCATTGACTTTTGATAAAAAAAAATATAAGATATATTTGTTTAAAATGATGATTAAGTGATAATAGATTTTTTTAAGGAGGAAAATTAATGGGTGAAGTTATCGTTATTACATCAGGTAAAGGTGGTGTCGGTAAAACAACAACAACTGCAAATTTAGGGTCAGCATTAGCTTTAACAGGTAAAAAAGTAGCTTTAGTTGATACAGATATTGGACTTAGAAACTTAGATGTTGTTTTAGGACTTGAAAATAGAATAGTATATGATTTAGTAGATGTTATAGAAGAAAAATGTAAATTGAGACAAGCTTTAATTAAAGATAAAAGATTTAAAGAGCTTTTCTTACTTCCAGCAGCACAAACAAAAGATAAAACAGCTATTAATGAAGAACAAATAAAAAACTTAATACAAAAGCTAAAAGAAGACTTTGATTATGTTTTAATAGATTGTCCAGCAGGAATAGAGCAAGGATTCAAAAATGCAATTGCTGGAGCGGATAGGGCTTTAGTTGTTACTACTGCGGAAATTTCTTCTATTAGAGATGCAGATAGAATTATAGGATTATTAGAATCATCAGAGATAAAAAATCCAGAATTGATTGTTAATAGATTAAGACCTACTATGGTAAGAAGAGGCGAAATGATGGATGTAAATGACATTGTAGATTTATTAGCAATTGATTTAATTGGTGTTGTACCAGATGATGAAAATGTTATTACTCAAACTAATAAAGGAGAGCCAGTAATTTCAAATAAAAAAGCTCCTTCTGGAAAAGCATATCTAGAAATTTCAAGAAGAATTTTAGGAGAAAATATAGAAGTTACAGTGCCTGGAAAAGAAAAAGGATTTTTCGCAGGTTTAAAAAGATTATTAGGAATTGCATAACATAAAGAAAAGTTGGAGGTAAGGAAAGACAATGTTTGAAAATTTAGGTCATTTTTTCAAGAGAATGGTAAAAACTGAACAACAAAAAGAATTAGGCTCAAAAGATGCAGCAAAAGAGAGATTACACTTAGTATTAATGCAAGATAGAGCCAATGTATCAGCAGATTTTTTAGAGTTAATGAAACAAGAAATAATAGATGTAATAAAAAAATATATTGTAGTTGATGAAAACTTAATAGATGTAAGACTTACAAATCAACCAAATGAAGATGGAACAAATGGAGCACCAGCATTATATGCTAATATACCAATAGTAAATATAAAAAATGATATGATGGCTGAAAAAATTAAAGATTATGCTGGAATAGATTTTAACAAAGAAATGGGACTACCAACTTATGAAGAAGCACCTCAAGAAAAACTAGAAGTTCCAAGTGTAATAGAACTTTCAGATAGTTATGAAAAACCAGAGGAAACTTCAGAAGAAGTAAAAGAAGTTTTTGAAGAAGTAGATGAATATGAAGAAGATGACGATGTTACTTTTGATGATTTATTAAAAGCAGCAGAAGAAGCAGATAAAAATACAGAAGAGAACAAGGAAAAGGCT
>CANRPX010000029.1 GCA_947632605.1 uncultured Clostridia bacterium
AAGAAAGCACAGAGGAAAACAAAGAAGAAATTATAGAAGAAAATAAAGTAGAAGAGGTTACTACTGAAAATTCTGAAACAGAAGAGTTACCAGAAGAAAATACTTCACAATCAAAAAATAAAACAACAAAAAAATCTAGAAGTAAAAAGAAAAATAATTAGGGAGTATTATTGATGGGAAAAAAATTACTAAAAAACACAGAATGGTCAATACTTGTTGTAACTGTAATTTTAACAATAATTGGGTTAATTGCTTTATTTTCAGCAACACAAAGTACAGAATATGAAGAATTTGGAAAGCAAGTAAAATGGATTTTAATAGCAATACCATTTTTAGTGTTAGTTTCTTTAGTAGATTATAATGTAATAGTTAGATTTTCCACATTAGCATATATAATTATAATTGGATTGCTTATAGGTGTATTATTTACAACTCCTATAAGTGGTGCAAAAAGTTGGTATAAATTAGGAGAACAAGCAGCATTTCAACCTTCTGAATTAGGAAAAGTAATAACTATTTTATTTTTAGCATTTTTAATAAATAAAATGCAAATAAAAGGAAGAAAAGAAATTAATAAAATCTGGAAATTAGCAATAGTATTAGTTTTTGCTGCTCTTCCAATATATTTAATTATAAAAGAACCAGATTATGGAACTGCACTTGCATATATTACAGCAATTATTTTTATGATATTTACATCAGGTATAAATAAAAAATATATAATAGCAACATTCATAATAATAGCATTAGTAGTACCAATAGTTTATATGAAATTACCAGCACATGCTTTAGAAAGAATTAATAGCTTTTTACATCAAGAAAGCGATCTTAGAAATTCAAATTATAATTTAAATCAATCAAAACTTGCGATAGGTGCTGGAGAAATCTTTGGAATGGGATTATTAAAAGGAAATCAAACTCAGCTTGGTTTTCTCCATCCAAAAACAACAGATTTTATCTTTTCTGTTATAGGAGAAGAGATGGGTTTTGTAGCGACAGGAACAATTACAATTCTTTATATAATATTAGTTACAAAATCTATATATATTGCTAAAACAGCTAAAGATAATATTGGTTCTTATATAGCAATAGGTATTGCTGGAATATTTTTCTTTCACATGGTAGAGAATATTGGAATGACAATAGGACTACTTCCAATAACAGGTGTACCATTACCTTTTGTAAGTTATGGTGGTAGTTCAATGGTTACTAATTTTATATGTATAGGATTATTATTAAATATTAGTAGTAGAAGACAAAAAGCAATTTTTGTAGAGTAAAATTTTAAATTAATAAATATATAAAAAAGAATGAATTTATAAAATACTAAAAATTTAAAATTGTGTAAAGTAGTTCTGTATAAGAATAAACTACTAGAGCAATCGAAGAAAAATCTTAATTTTATAAATTCATTTTTATTATAAAATAAAAAATATTTTACATTAAAAAATTATTTCTTGAAAAGAGGTAGTATGTATTTAAAAAAATTAAAAATAGGAAATGTAGAATTAGAAAATAATATTATACTTGCACCAATGGCTGGAATAACAGACTTACCTTTTAGAAAAATTTGTAAAGAATATGGAAATCCAGGATTAGTATGTAATGAAATGGTAAGTAGTAAAGCCATTTGTTATAAAGATGAAAAAACACTTAGTATGATAGATACTAGAAATGAAAAAAGACCAATTTCTATGCAAATTTTTGGAAGTGATCCAGAAGCTATGCAAAAAGCGGGAGAATTTATATGTCAATATGCTGATATTTTAGATATAAATATGGGATGCCCAGCTCCAAAAGTTGTAAAAAATGGTGATGGAAGTAGACTTTTGTTAGATTTGGAATTGGTAGAAAAAATAGTAAAAGCAGTTGTAAAAACTGCTACTAAACCAGTTACTGTAAAATTAAGAAAAGGTTGGGATAAAGAAAACATTGTTGCAGTAGAAGCTGCTAAAATTATAGAAAGAGCAGGTGCAGATGCAATAATTATTCATGGAAGAACAAGAACAGAGTTTTATTCTGGAACAGCAGATTGGGATATAATAAAAGAAGTAAAACAAGCTGTAAATATTCCTGTTATAGGTAATGGCGATATTAAATCAGAAGAGGATGCACTAAATATTTTTGAAAAAACAAATGTTGATGGAATTATGATAGGAAGAGCAGCTTTGGGAAATCCTTGGATTTTTAAGCAGATAAAATATTTTTTAGAAACAGGAGAAAAATTAGGTCCTGTTTCAAATGAAGAAAAATATAAAGTAATACTAGAACACTTTAATTTACTTCTTCAAGAAAAAGGTGAATATACAGCAACTAGAGAAATAAGAAAACATATAGCATGGTATGTAAAAGGAATGCAAAATGCTACTTTAATTAGAGAAAAAATAAATAAAGTAGAAACAAAAGAGGAATTTGAAAAAATTTTAAAGACTTTTTTTGAAGAAAATAATTAACTTTTAATTTTATAATTATTGATTTGTGAAAAAATTTGCTATTAATTTTTTAGTAGCAAATTTTTATTTTGTTAATTTCTTTTTGTCATAATCTTTTAAAATTCATAATAGACTTTATTAAAAAATATTTATCGAATTTTGAGGTGGACAATGGATTTAAAAAAAGTTTTGTTTATTTTTGTTCTAATTTGTATCATAGTTTTTTTTATTTTCTATTATATTTTTTGTGTTTTAGGAAATAATAAAAGTATAAATCAAGATGAAGTTGTTGATAACAGATTAAAAAAATTAGAAGAGTATGAAGCAAATGTAGACATATTAGTTATAAGCAATAAAACACAAAATACTTATAATATGGATCAAATAGTAGAAAATAATAGTAGTAAATTTGTAATTAATAGTCCAGAGAACATAAAAGATATGATGGTAGAAATTAGTAATGGAAATTTAAAAGTAAGTAATATAAAAATTAATATGGAAAAAATTTATGAAAATTATACAGATGTTTTAAATAATAATTTGTTTTTGAATACATTTATTAATGATTATAAAAATAATGAATCAAGACAATTTGAAGAAGATAATGAAATAATTTTAGAAACAAAATTGAACAATAATAAAAGTACATATATAAAATTTAAAGAATTGCATTTAGATAAAAAAACAGGGCTTCCAAAAGAATTAATAATGAAAGATAATACCAAAAAAACTTGTATAAGCATAATATATAATGATGTAAAGATTAAATAATTTTAATTATCAACAATTCTATTCTATATGTAAATATAATAGGAGTGAAAGATATGGTAATAAAAAGAGGAGATATGTTTTATGCAGATTTAAGTCCGGTAGTTGGTTCAGAACAAGGAGGTATTAGACCGGTTTTAATTATTCAAAATGACACTGGGAATAAATATAGTCCAACAGTAATAGCAGCGGCAATTACTTCACAAACAGGTAAAAATAAATTACCAACCCATATAGAAATAGGAAGCAATGAAAATGGGCTTAAGTCAGATTCTGTTGTTTTAACAGAACAAATAAGAACAATTGACAAGAGTAGATTAAAAGAAAAAATACGGTCACATAGCTGATTCAAACGTTATGAATCAAGTGAATAATGCAATTGGAATCAGTTTTGGATTAGATAATTAAATTAAACAAGGATTTGCTAACAAATCCTTGCTTTTTTATTTATTCATTGATAATATTATAGTGTAATAAATCAAAGGAGATTACAAAAGAATATGGAATTTATTAAATATAATTCTAAAAAGGAATTTTTAAGAGATAATTTACAAATACTTCTTAAAGAAGAAGCTAGAAATGAAGTAATGATAGGTATTACTTTAGAACATTCAGATAAAAAAGTAAAAAAATGGTTTATGGGAAGAATAGAAGATAATAAAAAAGTAGAAGCAATCTTTTTAGTTGATAATGACAAAGAAGGATTATTAATTTATGTTCCAGATGGACAAATAAAAACTGAAGTAGCAGAATTTTTAGTAAGTAATATAATTAAAAATGATGTTAATTTAGAAGAAGTTTTAACAACCAAAGAAAATGCTAAAAAAATAGCGAAGATTTATGCTAAAAAAAGTCAAAAGAAAATGTTAGAAAGCGAATATAAATATATTTTTAAATTTAACAAGTTTAAAGAAAAATATCTTCTAGACACTGGTGAAAAAATTGAAAAAATAGAAGCAGAAATAGAAATGGGAACTCTAAAAGAAATGATAAGAGAAATGTACTTATATACTTATAATGGTAAAGAATGTTCTGATGAAGAGGCCAGAAAAATCGTAAAAATTTTTATAAAAAAAGGATTATATGTTTTAAGAAATAAAGAAAATGAAATTGTATCTCAAGCTGTTACAGTTAGAAAACAAGTAAATGGTTGTGCAATAGGTGGTGTAATTACATTAGATAAATATAAAGGAAATGGATATGCTAAAAGATGTGTATATGTTCTTTGTGAAGAGTTATTAAAGCAAGGATATAAATTTGTTGTTTTACATGTAAGTCCATCTAATGAATCAGCAATATCAGTTTATAAAAAAATTGGATTTATTCAAATTGATGAAACTGAAAAAATCAAGTTTTTATAGAGCTTATAGTATTGAAAAATAATTTATAATTTTGTATAATACAGAAAATTAAATAATTAGTGGAGGAGTATTATGGATAATATACTTATAAGAGAATTATATAGAAATTCAGAAAAATATTATTCAAAAGATGTACAAGTTTCTGGATGGGTTAGAACTGTTAGAGATTCTAAAACATTTGGATTTATAGAATTAAATGATGGATCATTTTTTAAAAATTTACAAATAGTTTTTGATAATACTTTAGAGAATTTTGAAAATGTATGCAAATTAACATTAAGTTCATCAATAATAGTTACAGGAACACTTGTTAAAACAGAAAATGCAAAACAACCATTTGAAATAAAAGCAAAAGAAGTAAAGCTAGTAGCTTTATCAGATCCAGAATATCCTTTACAAAAGAAAAGACATACAATGGAATATTTAAGAACAATAGCACATTTAAGACCAAGAACAAATACATTTAATGCAGTATTCAGAGTTCGTTCTGTTTTATCTTATGCTATACACAAATTTTTCCAAGAAAATAATTTTGTATATGTTCACACACCAATAATCACAGGAAGTGATGCAGAAGGTGCTGGTGAAATGTTTAATTTAAATACTTTTGATTTAAAAAATGTAGATAAATTGGAAAATGGAGATGTAGATTTTTCAAAAGACTTTTTTGGAAAACCAGCACATCTTACAGTTAGTGGTCAATTAGATGTTGAAACTTATGCATTTGCTTTTAGAAATGTTTATACTTTTGGTCCAACATTTAGAGCAGAAAATTCAAATACAGTAAAGCATGCAGCTGAATTTTGGATGATAGAACCAGAAATATGTTTTGCAGATTTAAAAGATGATATGGATTTAGCAGAAAGTATGTTAAAGTTTGTCATAAAATATGTTTTAGAAAATTGTCCAGAAGAAATGGAATTCTTTAACAATTTTATAGATAAAACATTACTTGAAAGATTAAATAATGTGATTAATTCAGATTTTGGTAGAATATCATATACAGATGCTATAAAAGAATTAGAAAAACATAATGATGAATTTGAATATAAAGTTTCTTGGGGAGTAGATCTTCAAACAGAACATGAAAGATATTTAAGTGAAAAAATATTTAAAAAACCAGTTTTTGTTACAGACTATCCAGCAGAAATAAAAGCTTTTTATATGAAGTTAAATCCAGATGGAAAAACAGTTGCAGCAACTGATCTTTTAGCTCCAGGAATTGGAGAAATAATTGGTGGTAGCCAAAGAGAAGATAGTTTAGAAAAATTACAAAATAAAATAAAAGATTTAAAAATGGATGAAAAAGACTATTGGTGGTATTTAGATTTAAGAAGATATGGAAGTGTACCACATAGTGGATTTGGATTGGGATTTGAAAGATTAATGATGTATATTACAGGAATGCAAAATATCCGTGATGTTATTCCATTTCCAAGAACACCAAAAAATTGTGAATTTTAAACTTATGACAAATTTTAAAAGCACTAACACAAAATATGCTAGTGCTTTTATTTTTATAATAGAACACCAAGAAAATAAAATAATACCTTTTTGTTGATATAAGGTAGAAAGGTGTGATAAAGATATGAAAAAGAAAATCTTTTTTAAAATAGCCATGATAGTTTTATTTTTAATCCTTTTATGTGCAGTATCTATATTTTTTTCTAAAAGAGTTTATGCTCCTGAAAAAGAACTAGAAGATAATCAAAATCAAGAATTAAATAATGAAATAAATATAGAAAATGAATTAGAAGAGAAAACTCCAGATGACGAAACAATTAACATATCTGTTATAGGAGATATTATGTGTCATAGCACTCAATATAAGGATGCTTATGATTCAAGTTTAGGAGATTATGATTTTTCTTATGTTTTTGATGATATAAAACAATATATTGAAAATACCGATTTAGTAATTGGAAATTTAGAAACAACACTTGCTGGAAAAGATATTGGATATGAAAGTTATCCAACTTTTAACACACCTGAACACATTGCTTTAGATTTAAAAGAATTAGGACTCGACGTGTTATCAACAACAAATAATCATGCTTTAGATCAAGGATTTGCTGGAATATCTAATACAATTGATGAGTTAGATAAAGTAGGTTTGCTTCATACAGGCACTTATAAAACAGAAGAAGATGCATCAAAATTATTAGTTACAGAAGTTAAAGGAATAAAAATTGGAATAGTTGCATACTCTTATGGAACTAATGAGATAGCAGTTCCAAAGGATAAGGAGTATTGTATAAATTTAATTAGTGATGAGAAAATTGTTTCAGATTTGGAAAAAATGAAGAAAGAAAATGTTGATTTAATTATTGCAATAATGCATTGGGGAATAGAATATGAAACTTCTCCTAATGAAGAACAAATTAGATTAAACAATCTTCTTATTCAAAATGGAGCAGACATTGTTTTAGGAGGACATCCTCATGTATTGCAAAAAATGGAAAAAAAGGAAGTAACTTTACCAGATGGTACAAATAAAGATTGTTTCACAGCTTTTTCATTAGGTAATTTTATTTCTGGACAAGTGAAAGAATATACAAAACAATCTGCAATATTAAATTTACGAGTTACAAAACATTATGAAAATAATAAAAAAATAAGTATTGATTCAACAGAATATACACCTATATATATGTTTGATAAAGGGAAAACAAGAAGATATAAATTGTTAGATATAGAAAATGAAATAAATAAATTTAATAATGGAGAAAAAAATATAGATAATTCTCTTTATAACACTTTAAAATATGAATTGGACCATATTTATAATATTTTAGGCGAAGAATATTAAATGTAAGCTAAAGTTGACAAATTTCAAGTGCAAAATGGTAGATATGAACAATAAATTTTATTAAAATATAATTATAAATTATATATTTTGAAAGAAGGTGATACAAATGAAGTTAAGTGAGAAACTAATTAAATTAAGAAAAGAAAAAGGATTATCTCAAGAAGAATTTGGAAATGAAATTAATGTTTCAAGACAAGCAGTGTCTAAATGGGAGAATGGAGAAACAAAACCAGATACAGATAAAATACAAGAAATAGTTAAAAAATTTGATGTAAGTTTCGAATATTTATTAAATGATGAAGTTGAATCAACTGAAAAGGAAATTAAAAAACAAGAAATAAAGAAGAAACTTGGAGCAAGTTTAAAAGTATTAATTATTATTCTAATTATTTATCTACTTATATCTGTTTATAAATTTATTGCTTTTTATAGATTTTATTTGATTGCTAATAGTTTTTCTGAAGAAAATTATAGTATTGTTCAAAGCTTTGATGGTAAAACAGAAAGACAAGGATATTATGGAATGGATTTTTCTACAAAAAGAGTTGGAAATAAAATAATTGAAGAGTCATCATTTTACGATAGCATTGAAGAAAAATATAACTATTCATTACCAAATGATATAAGTTTCATTGATTTGGAAAATCAAAAATATTATAAACTAAATTTAGATGAAAACAAGAATAATTATACTTATACAGATGTAAAGAACCATTTGGCACCAGGAGAAAATATAGAAGAAATTATTGAAACTTATAAAGTTAATGAAGTTAGAGAAACAACACTTGCATATATTCCATCAGGTTTTAAAGAAATACTATTAGCTTCACTAAATCCATCTTATTACTATGTTGATATTATAAATAGAGAATTTAAAGCTTATAACATACCAGATGGTATAAAAGGAGTAGTAAAATTAAATAATGACTTTTTAGTAGAAAGTGTAACTACAATTTCTGAAGATGAAGGAGCTTATTTATCATCATATTATAGTTATGACTATGTTCAAGATCATTTTAAAGAAATAGTAGAGCCTGTTGAAACATATAAAGATATGATTATATATGAATAAATTAAATTTTTATATCTAATTTGAAACTTTTTAAAAGAAAAATTTTATAAAAGAAATGGAGGAATTTATTATGAATAAATTAAGTAAAATATTTTTGGCTATTATAATAGTTTTAGTTATTGTAGTAATAGCAATGTATATAAGAATGGTAAAGATTTCTAAACAAAATCTTGAAAATACATTAAGTAGTAGTGAAGAGATTTTTAAGATAACTTCAGCAGTTGAAAATGCTGGATTTGAACTTGAAGTACAAGAAGATGGTTCATATCTATTAGTTGAGAAACAAAATTAAGTTAAAAAATATGTACATAATTTTATTATAAAAAAATAAAAAAGCTAGAAATCTAGCTTTTTTTATTGGTAGCTACAACTCGGTCTCGATTAATTATTTCTTCGGATAGTGTTGTAGATTACAAAAACAGTTACAGAAGCGGAAATTTCACAACTGCTAAATCGAATACACGCATTCACCATGGTATGAGCTACTACATTGATTGTAGCACACCGAATGCCAAATTCAATATGTAGATATTCAAGAGCAATGGTCAGGTTGTTTCTTTATATGCTTTGGCTTCCAATAATCCGATAGCTTCAGCTACGTTCTATTTGGATGCCAATACAACCTATTACATTGTTGTAACACCTACTGTTCCAAATGCAGTATATGACTTTGCTTATAATATCTACTACGACAACTAATTGAAAAATCATTCCACCCATAGCAAAAGGCGAAGTGTTCTTCGCCTTTTTGTTTTTTAT
>CANRPX010000030.1 GCA_947632605.1 uncultured Clostridia bacterium
TATAATATTAATTTTGTGAGGTAAAAAATGCTAATTACAAATGATTATTCAATTGTTTTTTCAGAAGTAGATGAAATATTTAATTATCTTTCTTTAGATCTTCTAGAAAAAATTCCTAAAAAATTAAGAGATGCAACTAAAAAATTTAAAAATGAAGATTATGTTTTTAAATATGATGTTACAAAAAGTTTAGAACAACAAAATATACATGAACAAACAAAAAACTTTATTTCTGCAATATATTTAACATATATATGTTCTAATGAAAAAAAAGAAAGTTTAATTTCAATATGTAAAAATAATGATTTAGAAAAAGAAAAAGCAATTAGAGAAAAATATAATCCTGATAATATATTTAAAAATCCTGATAAATCTAAAAACGAAAATATAGAAAAAATAAACGATGTTGAAGGAATTGAAACTAATACTTCATTAGTTGAATATAAGAAATCTATAATAAGCAGACTTTTCAATAAAATAAAAAATTTTTTTAAAAAATAAATAAACATTTATGAAGTTTCGTGAAATAATGAATTTTTTAAATGAAATCCTTGATTTTTTATTTCTTATGTAATATAATATATAAGCTATTCGTGAAATAAAAAATGGAGGAAATAAAATGAGTGTAAAAGTAGAAAAAACTGAAAATAAAAATGAGGTTAAATTAGAATTTACTATTGAAGCTAAAATATTTGATGAAGGAATAAAAAAAGTATTTGATAAAAATGCAAAATATTTCAATATACCTGGTTTTAGAAAAGGTAAAGCTCCTATGAATATAGTGGAAAAATATTATGGAGATGAAATATTCTATGAAGATGCTTTTAATGAAGTTGTTCCAAAAATATATGATGATGCTATTAAATCAGAAAAATTAGATGTTGTAAGTAAACCTCAAATAGATATAAAACAAATGGGAAAAGGAAAAGAATTAATATTTACAGCAGTTGTAGCTTTAAAACCAGAAGTTAAATTAGGGAAATATAAAGGAATTTCTTTAGAGAAAACAGAATATAAAGTTACAGATAAAGATATAGATGAAGAAATAAATAAAATGGCTGAACGTAATAGCAGAATGATTACTGTTAGCGATAGACCTGCTAAAAAAGGTGACATTACTGTTATTGACTTTGTAGGTTCAGTAGATGGTGTTGAATTTGAAGGTGGAAAAGCTGAAAATCATGAATTAGAATTAGGAAGCAATACTTTTATACCAGGATTTGAAGACCAAATAGTTGGAATGAAAACAGAAGAAGTAAAAGATATTAAAGTAAAATTTCCAGATGAATATTTCTCAAAAGATTTAGCTGGAAAAGATGCAGTTTTCAAAGTTACTCTTCATGAAATAAAAACAAAAGAATTACCAAAAATAGATGATGAATTTGCTAAAGATGTTAGTGAATTTGATACATTAAAAGAATTAAAAGCAGATGTTAAATCTAAAAAAGAAAAACAAAATGAAGAAAGAGCAAAAGCTGAATTAGAAGAAAAAGCTGTAAGAGCAGTAGCAGAAAAATCAGAAGTTGATATACCAACAGGAATGGTTGAACTTGAAATAGATAATATGGAGAAAGATATGGATAGAAGATTATCTTATCAAGGAGTTACATTAGACCAATATTTAAAGATGTTAGGTAAAAGCAAAGCTGATTATAGAAAAGAAAGTGAAATGCCTGCAAAAGAATCTTTAAAATTAAGATTAGTTCTAGAAGCTGTTTGTAAAGACGCTTCTTTAGAAGCATCAGATAAAGAAGTTGAAGACAAAATTAAAGAATTAGCTACAAGTTATGGAAGAAAAGAAGAAGATTTAAAAAATAACGAAGATTTAGTTGCAAGTGTTAAAGAAAATATTAAATCAGAAAAAGCAATAAAATTAATAGTTGATAATGCTAAAGTTACAGTAGTAGCAGAAAAAGAAGAAAAGAAAGAAGAAACTAAAAAAACTACTACAAAGAAAGAAACAAAAAAGGCTTCTGATAAAAAAGAAGATAAAAAAGAAAAGAAAACTACAAAAAAATAAAACATTTAAAACCCACGAGTTATCGTGGTTTTTTTATAAAAATAAAAACTAAATTTTTTGTCAAAAAAGATAGAAATTTGTTTTTTGAATGTATTATTTTTTGTAGCAAATGTATTGAAAAAAAAATACATTTAGTATATATTTAATAAATGTAAAGTAGCGTTACAAATATAAAACGAGAAAGGAAGATGAAAATGATAGATAATAGTTTAGTACCTTATGTTATTGAACAAACAAGTAGAGGAGAAAGATCTTATGATATATTCTCAAGATTATTAAAAGATAGAATAATTTTTTTAGCAGAAGATGTTAATCCAACTTCTGCAAGTTTAGTTGTAGCACAACTTTTATTTTTGGAATCTGAAGATCCAGATAAAGAAATTAGCTTATATATAAACAGCCCTGGTGGATCTATTACAGATGGAATGGCAATAGTAGATACAATAAATTATATAAAATGCCCAGTTTCAACAATTTGTGTTGGAATGGCAGCAAGTATGGGAGCAGTATTACTTGCTTCTGGAGAAAAAGGAAGAAGATTTGCAACTCCAAATGCAGAAGTATTAATTCATCAACCATTAATCGGTGGTGGAGGACTTTCAGGTCAAACTACTGAAATAAAAATTCATGCTGATCACATGGTTAGAACTAGAGAAAAATTAAATAAATTGTTAAGTGAAAGAACTGGTCAAAGTTTAGAAACTATTGAAAGAGATACAGAAAGAGATAACTATATGACAGCTGAAGAAGCTTTAAAATATGGTTTAATTGATGGTATATTAGATAAAAGAAATTAATGATTTTATAGATTTTTAAAAAATCTAAATATATTTTAAGGGAAAACATAAAATGGCTAGAAGTCAAGAAAGAATAGTAAAATGCTCTTTTTGTGGAAAACCACAAGAAGTTGTAAAAAAAATAATTGCAGGCCCTGGTGTTTATATTTGTGATGAGTGTATAGCATTATGTCAAGATATAATTGAAGAAGAAGTATATGAACCAGAAGAGAAAGAAGAACAAATTGAAATGTTAATACCTTCTGAAATAAAGAAGGTTTTAGACGATTATGTTATAGGGCAAGAAGAAGCTAAAAAAACTTTATCAGTTGCTGTATACAATCATTATAAAAGAATAAACAGTACAGAGGTTTTAGATGATATAGAAATACAAAAAAGTAATATATTATTACTTGGACCTACTGGATGTGGAAAAACATTACTTGCTCAAACTTTAGCAAAAATATTAGATGTTCCTTTTGCAATAGCTGATGCTACAACACTTACAGAAGCTGGATATGTTGGAGAAGATGTTGAAAATATACTTCTAAAACTTATACAATCAGCAGATTATGATGTTGAAAGAGCTCAAAAAGGAATTATATATATAGATGAAATTGATAAAATAACAAGAAAGTCAGAAAATCCTTCTATTACTAGAGATGTTAGTGGAGAAGGTGTACAGCAAGCACTTCTTAAAATAGTAGAGGGAACTGTTGCTTCTGTACCACCACAAGGTGGAAGAAAACATCCACATCAAGAATTTATCCAAATAGATACATCTAATATATTATTTATTTGTGGTGGAGCTTTTGAAGGATTAGAAAATATTATTAAAGATAGGGTTGGTAAAAAATCAATAGGATTTGGAGCTCAAATAGAAAGTAAAACAGATTTAAATAAAACAGAAATATTTAAACAATTATTACCTCAAGATTTACTTAAATTTGGTTTAATTCCAGAATTTGTTGGTAGATTACCAATAGTTGCTACATTAGATGGACTTACAAGAGAAGCTTTAATAGATATTGTTACAAAACCTAAAAATGCTTTAATTAAACAATATAAGAAATTAGTAGAATTAGATGGAGTAGAACTAGAATTTAAGCAAGAAGCAATAGAAGCAATAGTTGATAAAGCTATTGAAAGAAATACTGGTGCTAGAGGATTACGTTCAATTATAGAAGAAATTATGAGAGACATTATGTATGATATTCCATCAAATGAAAAAATAGCAAAATGTATAATAACTAAAGATACAGTTGAAAATAAGTCAAAACCAGAACTTATTATAGATGAAAACAAAAAAAGAGAATTACCAAAACAAAAAAAGAAAGTTAAATCTTCAAAAAAAGAAGAAACAGCTTAAATTAAAATAGACAACAAAAATTCACATAAAATACATTCATAAGTCAAAAATACGACCTATAATATAAGAATGGTTATACCCAAAATTATAGGAAAGGTCGGTAGAAATGGGAAAAATTAGACTTAAGTTCCAGAAAATCAAAATCAGTTGCCAACGGTTGTGGCTCAAGCTCAAGATCAAAATAAAGAGAATAATCATCAACTTTGAGAAGAAAATGGGAAAAAGCGAAAGGTGCAAGTGGTGTGAAGACAACATCTTCTGCACAATCTACGCTGGTGCTCCCAGAACGGAGAGCTTTCTCCACCCGCATCGCTGCCAAGATTTTCCGAGCAGCCGATAAAAGGATGACCCCGCGAGTTTAACGCGGGGCCTTCCTTTTTATATTATATCTTTTAAAATTATATTCATATCTTCAGGAATTGGAGCATTTAAAATGATTTGCTCTTTTGTTATAGGATGTAAAAACATAACTTTATAAGCATGAAGAGCTTGTCTTGTAATTAATTCAGAAGAATTACCATAAAGAGTATCTCCTAAAATAGGATGATTTATAAATTTAGAATGTACTCTTAATTGATGAGTTCTTCCAGTTTCCAAAGAATATTTTACAAAAGCAAGTTCTATCTTTTTGTTTTTATGAGTAACTTTAAAATTTTTAATAAGTTCTAAATAGCTAATAGAAGAAATTCCTTTTTCATTAACTTCACGTTCTATAATAGAATTTGTTTTTCTAGAAATTGGTGCATCTATTTTTAAAAAGTTTTTTTCAATATTTCCTTCAAGAATTGCATAATATTCCTTTTTAAAAGTATTATTTTTCATTTGATTTATAAGATTTTCTTGTACATATTCATTTTTAGCAAAAATAACTATTCCAGAAGTATCTTTATCTAATCTGTTTACAGGTCTAATTTTAGTTTGTATGTGTTTAGAATTAAAATAAAATTTAATTCCATTTGAAAGACTATCTTCAAAATGTAAGATAGATGGATGGACAGGCATATTTGCTGGCTTATTTATAATAAGTAGAGCATCATCTTCAAATAATATATCTAAATTCATTTTATGTGGAACAATGTTTTCGCTTTCTTCTTGAAAATTTAAATCAACAAAAATAGTATCTCCAATATTTAATTTATAATCTAGATATTGATTTTCATTATTCAAAAAAATATGATTATTCTTTTTTAACTTTGTAAGTAATCTATCTGAAATTTTGAAATAATCTCTTAATACTTCTTTTATAGTTATATATTTATTATTTTTTACTTCATATAAAAGCTTCATATAAACCTCAAAATATATTTTT
>CANRPX010000031.1 GCA_947632605.1 uncultured Clostridia bacterium
TTTTTTATTTTAATTTATTTTTTACTTATTATTTATAATTTCATAAGTTTCTTTTGCTATCATTAACTCTTCATTTGTTGGAATAACATAAATTTTTATTTTAGAATCTGGAGTAGAAATACAAACTTCTTTTCCTTTTACTTTATTTGCTTTTAAATCTAATTTAGCTCCAAAAGGTTCTAAATATTTACAAACTCTTTCTCTTGTTTCTATTCCATTTTCTCCAACTCCACCAGCAAAAGTTAAAACATCTAATCCTCCAAGAGATATCATATACTCACCAATATATTGTGCAATTTTATATGCTTGATTATCTAAAGTTAAAATAGATCTTTGATCTCCCATATTATATCCATCTTCAATATCTTTAAAATCTGTTGAAACTCCAGATACTCCCCATGCTCCTGATTGTTTATTTAATATTTCTTCAATATCTTCTGGTCCTAAGTTATCCCTTTTCATAATATATGGTATTATCGCAGGGTCGATATCACCACATCTTGTTGCCATTGGAATACCTGCAAGAGGTGTTAACCCCATTGAAGTATCTATTGACTTTCCATCATTAATTGCACAAATTGATGCACCTTGTCCTAAATGGCAATTTATTAATTTTTTACCATCTCCTTCTAGTTCTCTTATTCTTTGTGCAACATATTTATGACTTGTTCCATGAAAACCATATTTACGAATTTTATAACTTGTATAATATCTATATGGTATTTGATATACATAAGCTTTTGGTTCCATTGTTTGATGAAAAGCTGTATCAAAAACTGCTACCATTGGAACATCTGGTAATGCTTTTTTAGCAGCTTTAATTCCAGCAACTCCTGCTGGATTATGAAGTGGAGCTAAATCAATACATTTTTCTATTTCTTCTACAACTTCATCATCTATTAAAACAGAAGAACTAAACATTTCTCCACCATGAACTATTCTATGTCCTACTGCACTTATTTCATTTAAATTTTTTATTAAATTATATTCTGATTTTTGTAAAACATCTAAAACAAATTCTATTGCCTCATCAAAATCTCTAGCAATATGAAGTAATTCTTCTTTTTTTCCACCTACATTTAATTTAAGAGTTGTTTTCATTCCTCCAATTCTTTCAAAATTTCCTTTTGCCATTGTTTCATTATTTTCCATATTTATAAGTTGAAATTTTAAAGAAGAACTTCCACAATTTAAAACTAATATTTTCATAAATATCCTTTCTATTTTTTCAAGTTTTTAGTTAATTCATAAGTATCTTTAGCAATTACAATTTCTTCATTTGTTGGTACAATATATATTTTTACTTTTGAATCATCTGCTGAAATTTCAGCCTCTTCTCCTCTTATTTTATTTTTTTGTTTATCTAGCTTTATACCAAAACATCCTAGATAATTACAAATTCTTTCTCTTTCTTCAAAACCATTTTCACCTATACCACCAGCAAAAGTAATTACATCTACACCATTTAGAGTAACAATAAATTTTGCTATATATTGAGCAATTATGTATGCTCTACTTTCTAAAGCTAATATTGATCTTTTATCTCCTTCTGCTGCAGTTCTTTCAATATCTCTAAAATCTGTTGATACACCAGATACACCCCATGCTCCAGATTCTTTATTCATTATTCTAAGCATTTCATCTGGTTTTATATCATACAATTTCATTACTGTTGGTATAATAGATGGATCAACATCACCACATCTAGTTCCCATTGGAACACCTGCAAGAGGTGTTAATCCCATAGTAGTATCAATAGATTTTCCATCTTTTATAGCACAAAGTGATGCACCTTGTCCTAGATGGCAATTAATTATTTTCAAATTTTTATTATTTAACATTTCTGATATTCTTTCAGAAACATATCTATGTGATATTCCATGAAAACCATATTTTCTTATTTTGTAATCTTCATAGTATTTATATGGTAATTGATAAATAAAAGCTTTTTCTTCCATTGTTTGATGAAATGATGTATCAAAGACTGCTACCATTGGAGTATTTGGTAATAATTTTTTACAAGCTTCTATTCCAGCAAGTCCTGCTGGATTATGAAGTGGTGCTAAAGTAACACATTCTTCAATAGCCTCAATAACTTTATCATCTATTAAGACAGAATTTTTAAATTTTTCTCCACCATGAACTATTCTATGTCCTACTGCACCAATTTCATCAAAAGACTTAATTACATTATACTCTTCACTTATTAATAATTTTAAAATTTCAGATATTGCTTCTTCGAAGTCTCTAGCAGGATGTTCAATAACTGTTTTATTTCCCCTTACATTAAATCTAAGTGATGATCTTGAACCACCAATTCTGTCATAATGACCTTTCATTATTCTTTCGTTTTTTTCCATGTCTATTAATTGACATTTTAATGATGAGCTTCCACAGTTTAATACTAATACCTTCATAAAAACTTCCTCCTTAATTTTAAAATTTTTTTATAAAGCTTCTACTAATGATTTTGTATCTCTTGCTATAACCATTTCTTCATCTGTTGGAATTACATAAGTTAATACTTTTGAATCATCTGCTGAAATTTTTACTTCTTCACTTCTTACATTATTTTTATCTAAGTCTAATTTTACTCCCATCCACTCTAAATTCTCACAAATTTTCTTTCTAATGTTTATTTGATTTTCTCCAATACCACCGGTAAATACAATACAATCAATTCCTTTTAAAGACACTGCATATTTAGCAATAAATTGTGCTATTGTTTTTGTAAATAATTCTATTGCAATTTGAGCTTTTGGTTTATCATCTTCATAAGATGCAAGTTCTATTTCTCTAAAGTCTGGATTTAAACCTGTTATTCCATATAATCCTGACTTTTTATTTAATAAAGTATTTACTTCTTTAGCAGATAAGTTTTCTCTTTCCATTATTTCTGTAACAACTGATGGATCTAAATCTCCTGAACGAGTAACCATAGCAATTCCACCTAGTGGAGAAAGTCCCATAGAAGTATCTATTGATTTTCCTCCATCTATTGCACAAAGTGATGCACCTTGACCTAAGTGACAAGTTACTATTTTTAAGTTTTCTATTGGTTTTCCTACTAATTCAGCACATCTTTTTGATACATATTGATGTGATGTTCCATGGAAACCATATTTTCTAATTCCATATTTTTCATAAAATTCATAAGGAATTGGATATAAATAATTTGCTTTTGGCATTGTTTGATGAAAAGCTGTATCAAATACACCAACCATTGGAACTCCTGGCATTGCTTTTTGGCAAGCTCTTATTCCAAGTATTGTTGCTGGATTGTGAAGTGGTGCTAAACTAGAACAAGAAGCATATTTTTCAATTACATCTTCATCTATAACAACAGATTTATCAAATATCTCTCCACCATGAACTAATCTATGTCCTACTGCAGATATTTCAGATAACTCTTTTATAACTCCATAATCTTTATGTACTAATTGTTCAAGAACTATTTTTAAAGCTTGTTCATGATCCATTACTGGAGAATTTATAACATATTTTTCTCCACCAACTTTATGTGTAACAAAAGCTTCTTTTTCTCCTATTCTTTCAAAGTTTCCTTTTGCTAAAAGCTTTTCATTTTCCATATCTATCAATTGATATTTTAATGATGAACTTCCACAATTTACTACTAAAATTTTCATTTTTTCCTCCTAAAGTTTTATATATTTAAAATAAAATTTTTATTGTGCTTGGACAGCTGTTATTGCAATAACTCCAGCTATATCTTCTGCTGAACATCCTCTTGATAAATCATTAACAGGTTTTGCAATTCCTTGACAAAGAGGTCCATAAGCTTCTGCTTTTGCTAATCTTTGAGTTAATTTATAACCTATATTTCCTGCATTTAAATCTGGGAATATTAAAGTATTTGCAGTTCCTGCTATATCACTTCCTGGTGCTTTACTTGCTCCTATTTCTGGAACTATTGCAGCATCTAATTGTAACTCTCCATCTACTTTCATATCTGGATATTTTTCTTTTATCATATTAGTTGCATCAATAACTTTTTGTGTAAGTTCTGACTTTGCACTTCCTTTAGTTGAATATGAAAGCATTGCAACTTTAGCTTCTTTTCCAACTAAATGTTCAAAACTTTCTCTTGATGAATGTGCTATTTCTACTAATTCTTCAGCTGATGGATTTTGATTTAATCCACAATCACCAAATACAAAAACTCCATTTTCTCCATATTCGCAATTTGGAACAACCATTAAAAAAAAGGCTGATACTAGTTTTGTTCCTGGTGCAGTTTTTAAAATTTGAAGTGCTGGTCTTAATGTATCTGATGAAGAATGAATTGCTCCTGATACTAAACCATCGCTATCACCCATTTTAACCATCATCATACCAAAATAAACTTCATCTTTTATTATTTCTTCTGCTTGTTCTAGTGTCATACCTTTTGCTTTTCTTAATTCATATAATTCTTCTAAATAAACTTTTCTTTTTTCTGATTTTAAAGGATCTACTATTGTAGCTCTTGATATATCAAGATTATTTTCATTTGCTAATTTAAGTATATTATCTTCATTTCCTACCAAAACTATATCAGCATAATTTTCTTTTAAAGCAATAGCAGCTGCTTTAATTGTTCTTAAATCTGAAGCTTCTGGTAAAACAATTTTTTTAATATCTTTTCTAGCTCTTTCTTTAATAGTTTCTATAAAGTCCATATATTTTCGTTTCCTCCTAAAATATTAATTTCCACTATGCATTATATAAAAATATCTATTTAAAGTCAATTAGAATTATATTTTAAATTTTAGTAT
>CANRPX010000032.1 GCA_947632605.1 uncultured Clostridia bacterium
AACCATTCTCTTGTTATTGGATAGTTTTCTGTTAAATATCTTTTATTATCTTCCCATTCAAGAGGACTTCTTGTACCTAATGTGGTATATTCGTAATAATCCAATATTGCCGAACCATTATCTGGTACTTTTGATGTATGACCTTGCATTCCTATAAGTTCTAGTTGTCCATCAGTTGTTCTATGTAATGATGTAGACAACCCAATTAATTCATCTCCAACACCACAATAAGCATGCTCATCCATACCATATTTATTAATAATATATACTTGTTTGTCGTTACTATGTGCATGATCAATCATTTGTAATTGCACTTCTTCACCTAAATCTTTAAATACCATATCATCAGTTGATAATTTCACTAGTTTTCCACCATCTTTTAATAGTACTTCTGACTTGATTTCTTCAGCAGTTTTATCTTTTAATAAAGGATATAATCTTTCCATAATAGCAGGCATTTCAAGTAATTTAGGTGATATTCCTAAATCTAATAAAAATCTTTTTAATTCATCTTTTTTCATAAATATTCTCCTTCTTTATACTGTATTTATTATATAATTATTTGAATAAAATTGTCAATTAGTACAATGAATAAAATGAAAGATATAAGAAAGAAAATAAAAGCAATTAATGAATACTAAATTTCATTAATTGCTTTTTTATATATTACTACTGAATCATTCCAGTTACTAGAATTCCTAAATTTTCTCTGTAAATTCCTGCGAATTGTGAGACAGGAATAGGATTTTCTCCAACACCAACTTCAATAGTAAATCCAGGTTTATTGTAATAAAGTATAAACCAATCTTTGTATCCAGCAAAACTTGAATTTTCAGGGACGTTTTCTAAAGAATAACCAGAAATTTCTGAAAAAGTTTCAGCTATTTCTTGTGAATTTGGTGGTGTTTGATCTTGATATTTATAGTAAATTACACGACCTTGTGTATGATATGTTATCATTAAATCAAAATTATGTCTTAAAGTAAAGTTATATAAGCTAACAGCTTCTGGAGCAGTTAGTGGACCATATCCAACAAAATCACGAGGAGCAGGCTTATTAAAACCTTGAGAATATTTTATTTCTCGAGCTTGTTCCCAACCAGCAGGAAATTGCAAATTTAAATCAATTCCTTCTATGTTTGCTTTCCACCCACTTGGGAATGGAATATCTGGAAAATTAGAAGAAATTTGTTTAGCATTAATATATGCCCATGAACTTTCAGAAAGTAATCCTGTTACTAAATCTACTCCATCTGGATTTACCATTGGAACTATATATAAAGAAACATTATCATAAAGTTCACGACTATTTACTCCAAAAATATTTAGATTATTTACATAGCTCTTAGATAAATTTTCTAAAAATTTCATTAAAAGAGGAGCAGTTATCCACTCATTTGCGTGTGTTGCACCACAATAGAAAACTTCTTTTCTTCCATTTCCAAATTTAATACATTGAAGTCTTCTTCCAAGTACAGAAGTTCCAATTGTAGAAACATTAAGAAATGGATAAACAGTTTTTAAAGCAGAAATATTCATATTTAAAATTTGAGAAGTATAACTAATATTAGTAGGAACAATATTTCCAAAAGGTACAATAATTTCTTCACCAATTTGTAAATTGTTTGCATCTATTTGTGGATTTGCATAGATGATTGCATCAACAGTAGTAGAATATGTTTTAGCAATTTTTGATAAAGTATCTCCTTCTTTTATAGTATATGTAGTATTTCCATTAATATATGGCATTAATGCATTCCAAGTATTTGTTCCAACAATGCCATCTACTGATAAGCCAAAAGCTCTTTGAAAATTTTGTACAGCTGTAAAGGTCTGAAATCCAAAAATTCCATCAATTGCACCATTATAAAATCCCAATTTCTGCAAGGTGCTTTGCAATAGTTCTACTTCTGGACCTCTAGAATTTAATCTTAATGTATTCATAAATAAATTCCTTTCTTAAAATATAATTATGATTTATATTATTATTAAAAAATAAAAAATGTTACAAATTATTATGCATAATAAGAATTATTATGAAAGACTTGTATATTTTAAGTATTTGTTATAAAATTATCTTGAGAATTTATCTTATATTAAGGGAGAAAAAACGTGCTAATAGAAGAAGAAATTAAAGAACTAGAGAAAAATAAAGAATATACAAAAGTTTTCAATTATTTTCACGATAAATATACAGTAATGTTAAAAAACTTTTTAGAAAGAAATGGAATAGAAGTTAAAGAAGATGATTGCTTAATTGATTATATAGTTAAAACAAGATTTTTTATGCCTAAATATAATCAATATACAATTCCTATTTCAAATGCTATGTATAATGAAGAATTACCAGAAGCAATGAAATATGAATTACTAATGTCAACATATAAAGATGTTATAAATGCTTTTAATAAATAGGAGATAAAATGGATAGAATAGCAAAATTTTTAGCTTACGAGGGAAGAGCAATTTTAGTTTGTGCAAATACAACTAAGTTAGTAGAAGAAATTAGAAAACTTCACGATTTAACTCCAACAACAACTGCAGTTTTAGGAAGATTTTCTACAATATCAGGAATGATTGGATTTACAGAAATAAAAGAAAAAGATGATTTTTTAACAATTCAAATAAATGGACAAGGTCCAGTAGGAAACTTAATTTCAATTGTTAGAAGAGATGAAAATGTTTCTAAAGTAAAAGTTTCAATAGATAATCCTCATGTAGAATTGCCTTTAAAATCTAATGGAAAATTAGATGTAGGAGGAGCTGTTGGAACAAATGGATTTTTAAATATTATCAATAAAAATGAAATCACAGATTCAAATTATAATGGACTAGTACCACTAGTTTCTGGTGAAATTGCAGAAGATTTTACAGAATATTTTGCTAAATCAAAACAAAAACCAGCAGTAGTGGCTTTAGGTGTTTTAGTAAACAAAGATGGAGTTAAAGCTTCAGGTGGTTATATGATTCAATTAATGCCAGATGCTACTGAAGAAGATATTTTAAATATAGAAAAAGCTTTAGAAAAAGCACCAACAATTAGTAAAATGATAGAAAATAATACTAGTTTAGAGCAAATAGCAAAAACTGTAACAGGTGATGAAAATGTATTAATTTTAGCTCAAGAACTAAGTTTAAAATATGAATGTGATTGCACTAGAGAAAGATTTGAAAGAGGACTTATTTCATTAGGAAAAGAAGAACTAAATAAAATAATTGAGCAAGATGGAATGGCAGATACAGTATGTCATTTTTGCAATAAAAAATATCATTTTTCAAAAGAAGATTTAGAAAAATTACTTAAAGAAATAAAATAAAAAGGTGATAAACAAATGACAAAAAAATTTGAAACAGAAGCAATGCTTGAAGGAAACCCAAAATGGGAGCAAGCAATTAAAAGAGAAGAAAAATTATATGATCCAATTTATGGTGATGCACCAATGCGTACAGAATTTGATCGAGATTATACAAGAGTAATAAACTGTAATGGATATAGAAGATTAAAACACAAAACACAAGTATTTTTTGCACCTAAAAACGATCATATTTGTACAAGAATAGAACATGTAAATTTAGTTGAATCAATAAGTAATACAATTGCAAATTATTTAGGATTAAATACAGAACTTACAAAGGCAATTGCAGTTGTACATGATATTGGTCATAGCCCATTTGGACATCAAGGAGAAAAGATATTATCACAAATCGCACAAAGGGAATATGGGGAAAAATTTTGGCATGGTGGTAATGGATTAAACTTTGTAGATAATCTTGAATTATTAAGAGATGTTGCTGGAATAAAAAGAAATTTAAATCTAACTTATGCTGTAAGAGATGGAATTTTAGGACATTGTGGTAATCCTGCAACTTCCGGTCAAAAACCAAGAGAAGATGTTGTAAATTTAAAAGAATTTACATATTCAAATAAATTTGATCCATTTACTTGGGAAGCATGTGTTGTAAAAATTGCAGATAATATTTCTTATTTAGGTAGAGATTTAGAAGATGCTAGAGAAATGAAACTTTTAAATGATAGAGATTTGCAAAATATTGATAAAGCAATAGAAAATATAAGAGTAAATAATACAAGTATAATTGGATATTTAACAAGTGATTTATGTAAAAATAGTAGTGTTGAAGAGGGATTAAAATTTTCAAAAGAAGCACATGTTGTAATGGAGAAAATAAGAAATTTTAATAATGAAAAAATATATAAAAATGATAAAATCCAGCCTACTATTAGATATTTTACTGTTTTGATGAATGAAATTTTTTATACATTAAAACAAGAATTTAATGGAACAGCAACAGTAAAAAACATAAGAAAAATGAAAAGATATTATCCAGTTTTAGCAGAAGAATTTTCAGATTGGTTAGAACAATTTTCTAATTCTGAAGGACGAGAAGAAAATAAATATTTTAATAAGATAGTTTATGATTTAAATGACATAAAAAATTACAGTAAGGCAATAATAGATTATATGTCTGGAATGACAGATCAATATATTGTAAGAACTTATAATGAAATTGTAAGTTTCTAAAAGGAGGAAAATATGGTATACAGATATGAACCAAAAGGAGTTTGTTCTATGGAAATGGATATTGAAGTAGAAGGAAATACAGTAAAAAAAGTTGAAATAATAGGAGGATGTGCAGGAAATACACAAGGTGTTGCAAGTTTAATAGCTGGAATGGATATTGATGAAGCAATTAAAAGATTAAAAGGAATTGACTGTGCAGGTAGAGGAACATCTTGTCCAGATCAATTGGCAAGAGCATTAGAAGAGATTAAAGAAAAAAATAAATAAGTAA